>CAZZIS010000076.1:0-14026 GCA_964654445.1 uncultured Thioalkalispiraceae bacterium | reverse complement strand
TTATCAGTGCGGCTGAAGTCACTGACTCTGTCGGTATTCATCCAGGTTATGGTTTCTTGTCAGAAAATGCTGACTTTGCTGAACGTGTTGAAGAAAGTGGTTTTGTTTTCATTGGCCCTAAAGCTGAAACCATCCGTATCATGGGTGATAAAGTTCAAGCAATCAAAGCCATGAAAGCGGCTGGTGTTCCAACTGTACCTGGTTCAGATGGTGCACTTGATGAAGATGATGCAAAAAATCTTGCACATGCTAACCGCATTGGTTACCCCATCATTCTTAAAGCATCGGGTGGTGGTGGTGGTCGTGGTATGCGTGTTGTACATAGTGATGCGACATTACTTAACTCTATATCACTAACCAAAGCAGAAGCTCTTGCCACTTTCAATAATGGCATGGTCTACATGGAAAAATATCTTGAAAACCCACGCCATATTGAAATCCAGGTGCTTGCTGATGAACATGGTCATGCCATTCATTTAGGCGAACGTGATTGTTCTATGCAACGTCGTCATCAAAAAGTCATTGAAGAAGCACCTGCTCCTGGCATTTCTGAAGAAATACGTAAAGAAATTGGTGAACGATGTGCTCAAGCCTGTGTTGATATCGGCTACCGTGGTGCAGGAACATTTGAATTCTTATATGAACACGGGTATTTATTTCATTGAAATGAATACCCGTGTTCAGGTTGAGCATCCTGTTACTGAAATGATCACTGGTGTTGATATTGTGCGGGAACAACTGCGTATTGCCAGTGGTATGCCACTTGCTTACACACAAGATGATATTGTGATTAACGGTCATTCAATGGAATGTCGCATTAACGCAGAAGATCCAGATAACTTCATGCCTTCACCGGGTACGATTACCGCGTACCATGCACCTGGTGGCCCTGGTGTTCGTGTTGATACACATATTTATAATGGTTACCGTGTGCCACCTTATTATGATTCAATGATTGGTAAACTCATTACTCATGGTGAAACACGTGAAGTGGCTATGGCACGTATGCGTACAGCATTAGGTGAAATGGTAATCGAAGGAATTAAATGTAATATTCCTTTGCAACAAGAGTTGTTCAATGACGCAGGCTTTCAGGCTGGTGGCGTGAATATCCATTACTTAGAAAAGAAACTGGAAGAAAAAAATAAATAACTTTACTTCCACTATAAAAAAGCGAGTTACTGTTATTTATGTAATTCGCTTTTTTTTTGCTTTTAAAGAATCCACAGGTTGAATAAACATGGCTTGGTTACAACTTATTATTCCGACTGATGATACTCAAGCAGATCAACTTTCCGACGCGCTAATGGAACAAGGTGCCGTATCTGTGACGTTACAGGACATGCAAGATCAACCCATGCTGGAGCCCGCAATCGGTACCACACCAATGTGGTCACAAACACGTGCAGTTGGATTATTTGATGCAAACCAGAATTTAAAACAAGTCATTCACAATCTCGAACAACAACTTGGAATAAAAATATCAGACTGGAAAGGCGAACCACTGGAAGATAAAGACTGGGTTCGTGCATGGATGGATAATTTTAAACCCATGCAGTTTGGTGAAAAACTCTGGGTTGTTCCAAGTAACTTTAAACCCCCTCAAGCAGATGCGGCTAATATTTTACTCGACCCCGGTTTAGCCTTCGGTACCGGCACTCACCCAACAACATCCATGTGTTTGGAATGGCTCGATGCTAACCCACCAATAGGAAAAGATATCATCGACTTTGGTTGTGGCTCAGGTATTCTTGCCATTGGCGCTATTTTGCTTGGCGCTAAACATGCCGAAGCAATCGATCTTGACCCCCAAGCTTTACTTGCAACCGTTGACAATGCTGAAAAAAATAACGTTTCACACAATATTAAAACGTATTTACCTCATCAGTTTGAAAATAAAACGACATCCCTGTTACTTGCCAATATACTGGCTTTACCTTTAATTGAACTTTCCTCTTATTTTGCAGAATTAACTGAATCAAAAGGACAAATTGTTTTATCCGGGATTCTTGCAGAACAAGCTGAGGAAGTTTTAGCCGCTTACAAAACACATTTTGATATTCAGCTTTGGAAGCAACAAGATGATTGGGTTTGTTTAGCTGGAAGTCGAAAATAGGTGATATTTCGTTTAAATGAGAAGTTATGAGTATAATTAGCCCATGTATACCCGTTGTCCTACATGTTCGACCTGTTTCAGGGTCACAGACCGCCATCTGGCCATCGCTAAAGGCAAGGTTCGTTGTGGCCAGTGCCAGCTCGTCTTTAACGCACCTGAAAATGCCATTGATGATTTACCTGTTAATCCGGTTACTGCTAAAACAAGTAATAAACCCGCGCCCCCGGTAACAACGGGTACTCCGAAAACAGAAGTTATAAAACCTCTTACCCCATCTCAAGATTACATCATTGCCCCCACTGCAAAAGATAAAAGAAAAACTACGCTCAAGTCAACGGAAGAAAAAAAACCTCAAGCTCCGGTATTTAAAAAAACACCCGCTAAAAAACCTGTATATGATGCAGATGCCACGATGATTGCGGATATTAACGATGTCGACAAAAGTGACATCAATATCATTGATCCTGGTGCTGCCCCCGCAACATCAGCCATTCATGATATCTCAGACGAGGATGATGATTTATTTGATGATAGCTTTGATTTGAATGCGGCAATTGATGAACTCAACCAGGCAGCGGAGGATGAAAATAAACTTGATGAAGAAGACATCATTGTTATAGAAGAAGAAAGCACAACAAAAAAATCAGAAAAATATCTTCCGGCAGAAAACAATAGCGATGATGTTTTCAATACAGATGCATATGACGCAACAAATGCCTCAAGTGTTTCAGACATATTAAATGAAATGGAAGGACAATTATCACTGGATATTGCCAAACCTGAAGATGAAGATGATGTTAATGACGAATTTGAATTTATCGTCTTAGACGATGAAGATGAAACAAATGATGAAACACTGAAGAAACATTTTGATATTAACGAATTTGGTTTTGATGATACATCGGAAGATGATGAATTTGATGGCAACACAGCTGAAAACGATAACATTGAAGAAAATATCATTAATGAAGATAAGTTGTTTGATCAAGTCGATTTAAGTGATTTTCAGGACAGTGACATTGGAGAAAGTATTGTTTTAGAAGATCCTCTTTTAGAAAGCAGTCAGAAAATAAACATTGGGCAACATTCCGTTGACGATGAAAATGATATCCCTTTCCAGTTACGTAATGACCTTGAACGTCTGCAGGCACCTTCTCAACGTCGCTTGCATCCACTAATTGGAGTTTCTTTTTTTATTACCTTGCTTGTTCTTTCCTTTTCACAACTTGCATACTTTCGCGCACATGAATTAGTCAACCTGGTACCTTCATCACGCCCGTTATTAGAAGCATTTTGTGAATCAGTAGGTTGTCATTACTCCGGCCCTCGTGACACAAAACAAATTAAACTGCTTAGTCGTGATGTTCGTCTGCATCCAAAAGAAAAAAATGCCTTACTGATCAGTGCCGCCATGATTAACAATGCATACTTCGCACAACCTTACCCGGATATCCATATTCGCTTGTCTGATATTTCAGGAAACGTGGTTGCTGAACGTATTTTTAACGCAAAAACCTACATGGGAAAATTAAGTAACCCGTTTTTACTGATGAAATCCAAAACACCCGTTCATATAAACTTCGAAGTTGTCGATCCGGGTAAAGATGCGATAAATTTTGAGTTTACCTTTCTTTAATCTCCTCAAACTTTCATCCAGATAAAGCATTTAAGGAGATTATTAACTGCGAATACTGCCATCCCCTAGCGCATAAATAATCGATGATCAAGCAAGAAATTTGAACTTCATCTCTTAAATTTTTGCGCTAGTACAGGTATGATTGCACTCCCCCAAAAGCATCAAGTTATTAACGATTTCGAATATTGGTCATTTATGCACATTGGTCCATACCAGTTAAGTAACAAACTGATTCTTGCCCCTATGGCAGGCGTCACGGATTTGCCCTTTCGCAAACTGTGCCGCAGCTTAGGTGCGGGTATGGCTGTGTCTGAAATGGTTTCATCGAATTCATTGTTATGGGGAAGTGACAAAACCAAACGTCGCGCTTCACATGATGGTGAAACTGATCCGAAATCAGTTCAAATCATGGGGACCGAGCCTGCAATGATGGCTGAAGCTGCAAAATACAACGTTGACACCGGTGCACAAATTATTGATATCAATATGGGCTGTCCGGCAAAAAAAGTATGTAACGTATTAGCAGGTTCCGCATTATTGCAAAACGAAAAATTAGTTGGTGAAATTCTTTCTGCTGTAGTTGAAGCAGTAAATATTCCGGTAACACTGAAAATTCGGACTGGATGGGATCAACAATCTCGAAATGCGGTGAACATTGCACGCATTGCTGAAGATGCAGGTATTCAAGCTCTCGCAATACATGGTCGTACTCGTGCCGATCAATATCGTGGGGATGCGGAATATGACACCATCGCCGATGTTAAAAGCCGTATAGCGATTCCCGTGATTGCCAATGGTGATATTAAGACGCCGGAAAAAGCCAGGTTTGTACTCGATTACACCAAAGCCGATGCGGTGATGATTGGTCGAGCCGCACAAGGTCGTCCCTGGATTTTTCGTGAAATCGAACATTACCTGACTACGGGTAAACACTTGCCTGAGCCTACAGTTGCAGAAATTCGTGACATTATGCTCGGGCATTTAGAAAACCTTTATGCTTTTTACGGGGAATTCACTGGTGTGCGCGTGGCCCGCAAACATATCAGTTGGTACAGCAAAGGACAGTCGCATGGCGCGGCTTTCCGTCAAGCAGTATGTCGGGTCAACACAATCGATGAGCAACTTAGTATGACTCACGAATTTTTTGAACGCTTATTAGACAAGGAGGAAATAGCAGCATGACAGAAGCCGCATTAGTGGATCCTGCTATTACACAATTACATCCACAACAAGAAACAAGAAAACCTTTACGTAATTGCGTCGAAGATGCAATGCAAGGTTACTTTAAACAATTAGAAGGTCATGTCACAAATGATCTTTATCAAATGGTTTTAAATGAAATTGAAGAACCTTTATTCCGTACTGTTTTGGAATACACCAAGGGCAACCAGAGCAAAGCATCAGAATTATTGGGGATTAACCGCGGTACATTGCGTAAAAAATTAAAAATGTATGGGCTGAACGATTAAGTAAAAATACATTTCGACCACGAAGGACACAAAGTACACGAAGATTAAAAATTTTCTTTGTGCTATTAGTGTCCTTCGTGTTTATTACTCTACTTACTTTTAAATTACGGAAATTATCATGTCAAAAATTACCCGTGCCTTAATCAGTGTCTCGGATAAATCCGGTATTGTTGAATTTGCAAAAAGTCTTTACACCTATCACGGAATCGAGATCCTCTCTACCGGCGGTACTGCAAAGCTATTAGCTGAAAATGGAGTGCCGGTTATTGAAGTTTCGGATTACACCGGCTTTCCAGAAATGATGGATGGTCGCGTTAAAACGCTACACCCCAAAATACATGGTGGTTTATTGGGACGTCGTGGTACCGATGACGCCATAATGAAAGAACATGACATTCCAGCTATTGATATGGTGGTTGTTAACCTTTATCCGTTTGAAGAAACCATCGCAAAAGAAAACTGCAGTCTCGAGCTTGCCATTGAAAACATTGATATCGGTGGACCGACAATGTTACGTTCAGCAGCAAAAAATCATGCCTCTGTTACTGTTGTAGTTGATGCAAATGACTACAGCCGGGTTTTAAATGAAATAAAAGATAATAATGGTGAAGTCACTGATGCGACCCGTTTTGACCTGGCTGTTAAAACATTTGAACATACTTCGCATTATGATGGTGCCATTGCCAACTATTTAGGTTGTATTGAAGCGGATGGAAATAAAACAACTTTCCCCCGTACTTTCAACAGTCAATATCATAAAATTCAGGAAATGCGATACGGTGAAAACCCTCATCAGGCCGCTGCATTTTATGTTGAAAAAAATCCTGCTGAAGCCAGCATTGCTACAACTAAACAGCTTCAGGGAAAAGAACTTTCTTATAATAATATTGGTGACACCGATGCAGCATTGGAGTGTGTAAAACAATTCAACAATGGACCAAGCTGTGTCATCGTTAAACATGCTAACCCTTGTGGTGTTTCAACAAGCCATAACATATTAGAAGCCTATGAAAATGCCTATGCCACTGATCCGGAATCAGCTTTTGGTGGCATTATTGCTTTTAATCAGGAGCTTGATGGTGAAACAGCCAGCACAATAGTTGAACGTCAATTTGTTGAAGTCATTATCGCACCTAAAATCAGTGCAGATGCGATTAAAGCCGTAGCGAAGAAAAAGAACGTACGTTTACTTGAGTGTGGTGAATGGAGTACAGAGTCAAGCCAACGTTTAGACTTTAAACGTGTTAATGGTGGTTTACTTGTTCAGGATGCTGATTTACTTCTTCATAACGAACTTAAAGTTGTCACTAAACGTCAGCCAACTGATGAGGAAATGCAGGATCTGTTATTCACCTGGCGTGTTGCAAAGTTTGTTAAATCCAATGCTATTGTGTTTGGTAAAGACAAAATGACAATTGGCGTTGGCGCAGGTCAAATGAGCCGTGTTAATTCAGCCCGCATCGCCGTTATTAAAGCTGAGCATGCCAGTCTTGAAGTAAAAGGTTCCGTTATGGCAAGTGATGCTTTCTTTCCCTTCCGTGATGGTTTGGACCAAGCCGCGGAAAATGGTATTACTGCTGTTATACAGCCTGGTGGTTCAATGCGTGATGATGAGGTTATTGCCGCAGCAAATGAACATAATATTGCAATGATCTTCACCGGCATACGTCATTTCCGTCATTAAGTAATTTTTTTCGTCTTACCTGTTCAGCTGCAGGTAAGGCGTAAATATCCGCTCTTTCCCATCAAGAAACTCAAGTTAACCTGCTATTGGGTCGATATCATGATTCATGATATTCAAAAACAAATCTAATTTTGTTCTTGCTCTTGGCCTAATTGCTGGCTTTGCATTCTGGGTGTTTGATGGTACGGTTGACGCCTTTTTTTTTCAAAAAAATAAAACAGTTCTTGAAAATATTTTCTCTTCTGATGCGCATGAAATTTATATGCGCGTCATCGTTCTTATTTTATTTCTAATTGTTGCATTTATAACGCGTATTTTATTAAAGCAACAGGAGAAAATTAATTTCGATCTTGAACAACATAAAAATAATCTTGAAAGCCTTGTCGCCACCCGCACCGATGAATTAGAAAAACTTGCAACCATTGATGATCTGACTCAAATTTATAATCGCCGGAAATTGTATGAACTGACAGGATTTGAAATAGAAAGAAGTCTTCGCTATAAACACCCTTTATCCGTCATCATGATTGACATTGATCACTTCAAAAAAATAAATGATAACTATGGCCACGATATTGGTGATCAAGCTCTTCAAATATTAACTTCAACAATTTCTAACCTTATTCGCGCAGCAGATATTTTTGGCCGCATTGGTGGTGAAGAATTTGTTTTAATACTACCTGATACTGACATGAAATCAGCTAAGGAATTTGCTGAAAGAATTCGTTTATGTATAGAAAATGAAAAATTTCCAGCAGTTAACCATATTACGATTAGCCTGGGTGTAACCCAATGCATTGAAAAAGATAAGGTTCATCCACTTTTCAAGCGCGCTGATACTGCACTTTATACTGCTAAAAATAATGGCCGAAATCGTGTAGCAAGCTCTTAAGATTATTTACATGAACGTGAAGTCATACCACCTTTCACACCTTTAATTATTTCAAACTGATCTTTAACCTGGCCTTCATTATTAACAAAAACAGCTTTTAGTCTGTTATTGTCAACATCAATAATAATTGAACCAGCTTCTTGATACGAGTAAGGCATTGCAGGATGATCTAAAGGACCTATATCAACCTTGGATGAAGAACCAATTACGGTATAAATCACTCCTGAATTTGAACTAATCTTGTTTTCTTTCTTTTTATATTGACTATTTTGATCTGTTTCCCTAATCATCATTTTCTTAAACGTTGATGAATCACCATAGTGACAGTTAATTAATTCAGAGCGCTCATACATATGACTATGCCCGGATAAAACCAGGTCAACCCCGGCCTCTTCCAGCAAAGGAAGTATATTTTCTCTTACTGTAAATAAACGTCCGGCACTGTCCTTTATATTATCTGAATCGTGTGATCCTTTTGTATAAGGGGGGTGATGAAAAAAAGCGATAAGCCATTGTTGCTTTGTTTGTTGTAAATCTTTCTTTAACCACGTCAACATCTCACCATCGACATCAAGATCACTTTCCTGAGTATCTAACATCACAAAATGAATGTTGGCGTAATCAAAGGAATAAAAATGTTCACTACCGGAGGCCACACCACCACTTTCAGCTTTTGTTGGGAAGGAAAATAAATCAAAAAACACCCAGCGCCTTGCATCATGGTTTCCATATATCGGCCATACAGGAGTATTACGTAAAATGGTTTTATAGGGTTCAAAGAAACCAGCTTGAAATTGCTCATTACTTCCTGAGCGATACGCGTTATCACCGGTTGTTACCCAAAAATCAAGTAAGGGGGTATTTGTAGAAGAACGAGGGTTTTGTTTAACCCAGCTTAACATAGCATCTCGTACCTGAGTTTGAACGATATTTGGATAACCCTGATCACCAGTTACCCAGAACCTGACCGATTGATCACTTTTTATTTCAGGTGATGTTTTAAACCAGAAACTCTCTCCTTTAAACATCGCATTATTTTCATTTCCAACACTATAAAAATATTTTGTTGCAGGTATCAAACCTGTCAAACGAACTTCATGTTCTTTAGCCATATTATTTTCACGTTGGGACTTATTTAATTGATCCACTTTTGTTCCAAAATGAACAACACCATGAAAGTCATCTTCACTCTGCCAGCGTAAAGTCACCGCATTGGAAGACATCATTTGTAAGTATGGCTCACGAACACCTGAATAAAAGCCATCTAACCATATCTGAGTCGGGCGACCAATGGCATATATCACAACCAGGGTTAAAGCTAATACACCCAGGCGTTTAAATAATCGCAATAAAAATACCATTTTGAATCCTTTAATTATTCCCAATTAACACTATATAGTGTCGGAGTTTACAAATTCCAAGCTAATCCGCTATCATCAAAACTATATTCTATATAACATACATTACATAGATAACATCATACACAACTGGACAACTATGCATAACTTTCCTCGCCTGTTTCGCTTTATATTAATCGTAACAGGCATCCATTTACTGGTCTTTTTTGTTTTACGTTTTGGCTTATACTGGTATTTCCAAAATCCGACCGATCCCATTCCATCAACTGATCTATTCAGGGCGTTTTACCTCGGCTTAAAATTTGACCTGCGCCTGAGTCTGATGATGACCCTGCCTTTATTCATTCTTGGTAGCGTACGTTTTCTAAGTCCATTTGAATATGATTCCAACCGTCGCTTCTGGTTATATATTCAGGCCAGTATTATCACGCTCATTTTATTAGCCTATTTTATTAATTTTGCTTATTTTAGTTACCTGCATAAACCCCTTGATGCTTCTGCCATTCGTTTTCTACAAAATTTCAGTATTTCCATGGACATGGTCTGGTCAACTTATCCTGTTGTCTGGTTAAGTTTATTAATTTTATCCATCACAACAACTTATGTTTATATCCTTAATAAGATAATTAAATATTATTCAGATGTCCTTGTACCTATGCACACACGTAAACGAAAAATATTATTAGGTGTCATCAGTAGCCTGGTTGTTATTTTTGGGCTTTATGGAAAAGTTTCTTATTACCCTCTGCGTTGGAGTGATGCATTTTTCAGCACACATAATTTTACAGCTACGGTCACAATGAATCCTGTTTTGTATTTTTTAAATACATTAAAAAATCGTGATGTCAGTTATGATGTAAACAAAGTGAAAGAATATTATCCCCAGGTTGCTGCTTACCTTGGTGTAAAAAAACCAGATATTAATACTTTAAATTTCACACGTCACATAACCGCAAAAAAACATTTCAAACAAAATCCCAATATCGTGGTTGTGATAATGGAATCTTTCTCAGCTTATAAAACGGGTGTGTTTGGTAACCCACTCAACCCCACACCTAATATTGATACCCTGGCAAACAAGGGAATCTATTTTAATAATTTTTACACACCAAGTACAGGCACCGCTCGTTCAGTATGGGCTGCCGTTACTTCCATTCCGGATATTGAAGCCAATAAAACATCGACCCGCAATCCTTTAATTGTAAATCAAAATACATTAATTAATGCTTTCAAGGATTACGAAAAACTTTACTTTATTGGTGGCAGTGCAAGCTGGGGCAACATCCGTGGTTTACTCTCATCAAATATCCCGGGCTTAAAACTTTATGAAGAAGGTAGTTATACCTCACCCCGTATGGATGTGTGGGGGATTTCAGATCTGCATTTATTTGAAGAAGCGAATAGTGTTTTAAAAATACAAAACAAACCTTTTTTTGCAATTGTACAAACATCGGGAAATCATCGTCCTTATAACATACCTGAAGACAATCGTGGTTTCATCAAGAAACAAATTAGTAAAAAAGAAGCAACGGATTATGGTTTTCAAAGCAGCGATGAATATAACGCATTTCGTTTTCTAGACCACAGTGTTGGCTTTTTTATACAGCAAGCTAAAAAAGAAAAATATTTTGATAATACTATTTTCGTGTTCTTTGGTGATCATGGGGTAAACGGAACTGGCAAACATATGACAGCAGCGCAACGCCAACTTCATATAAATGCATTAAACGTCCCACTAATAATTTACTCACCAAAATTATTAGAAAGTAAAAAATATTCTTTCCCCGCCAGTGAAGTTGATGTCATGCCAACGTTAGCAAGCCTTGCAGGATTTTCATATGCTAACTCATCGCTGGGTTCAGACTTACTGGATCCAAACATCAATAAAAACCGTTATGTCTACACCATGGCACATAGCAAACCCCTGATAATAAGTGTAGTAGGCAAGAATAAAATGTTCTCGGATAATATTCTAAACACCCAACCTACCTTGCATGATTTAAATTCTCAAACACCAAGAAAAGATATAAGTAAACAAAATCCAAAACAGGCAGAGAAACTTAAACGTTTAACTTTTGGAATTTATGAGACGATAAAATATATGCGGTATCATAATAAGCCTGAATAGCATTTGTTATGTCCGGTCTCACTTAATAAACCTCTTCGAGTTTTGTCAGTATAACCCTAACGTATTCCATACGTTCTGGTTATGGCCGGATGGCCGCGTCGGTGGTTAACCGACAGCAAGTTACTTTCTTTTGCTTGTTCAAAAGAAAGGTACAAAAGAAAAAGACACCCACGACTTGCTGGGATATCCAATCCCAATTCCCTCGCATCAAAAGAAAAACAGGCACTCACGAACTCGCACGGTGCTCCGCACTTTATCGTGCTCAAATAAACGCTCGCTATGATCCTGCTTTTTTTTCGATGCTCGGCTGCGTCTAACGGGAATTAACAAATTGGATATATTTGTGGTAAATTATTAAATCATGTCTGTTTAATCAAAAGCAAGGTATTGAATTTCGATTAAACTTAGGACTTTTTACTCAATAGTACTAAAGACATTCTGAGGTTATTAATTATAAAGTTAAACTTCTGAATTTAAAACACAATGTTCAAAAGCAATTGTAGCTAATGCTGCATAAAGCGCCTCATTATCTCTAGGTAGATGGGTCACTTCAGAATGCGACTTATTAATATAACTTTCACTCAGTAATACACGAACCTTAATAGCGCCATAATCAGCACAAACATCCTGAATTTTTTTTACTAAAGCAGTCCCATATCCACATGCACTATTTTTTCCTATACTTCTTGTATCACGGAATTTTTGTACTGAATTTTTTACATTTTCTTGAAAATCACCTTTGAAATATTCCAGCCAATTAACCGATAATTTTTCTTCAGCAGGTTTCAATTTAGTTTCAGGTCTTAATTTAAATGCTTCAGGGTAAAAACCACCAATAGCATTACCATCCTCATCTCTTAAAAGCTTTTTATGAGGAACATGTCGCATAACATGGTCATCATCAACTATGTACATCAGTTTCTCCATTCTTAATAAACCATTGTTCTGGGTTATAAGGTTTGAGGCTTTCTAGTAAGCGAGATATTTTTGTATTTCCCGTGAAGTGTTCTGGTTCATCATCAATGAAACGTGTAATAACCCACTTAACGCTATTTGGTAAAAATTCTATTATTAATCGGTTTTTATTTGTGACCCAATTTGCCATCAAATTACCGGTGTATGAAAGACCAAGACCTGGCCCGCGTTCTGGATTTATTTGTATAAATGCGGCAAGGAATGATTTAAATGATAATTCGTTAACAGGAACATCCTCTGATTCCCACTCATCAGTGTCGTGGAGCATGTCAATTTGATGAAATAATTTTTCTTTCAACGCTGGGGGTATATACATCGATACCGCTGAAGTCATAATTTTTACTTTGGCACGCGCATCAAAAAGACGCTCCTCAAGCGGTTCCTCACCTAAAAATGCTGCTTTAGATGCAGTTAGCGGCGGCTCAACCTTTAAAGCCGCTATAGCTTTCATAACATCTTTATTCTTGTCGCTTATTATATGCTTATGAATCGATGACACACCTGCATACAAATCCCTATCAAGATTACTTCCTGAGAATAAATTATTGGGCATTGGTAACAATGCCTGCCTTGAATAAAGCTTAATATTGGTATCTGTCATTTATTAAAAAGCTCCCGAGCTTTATCTGTGACACATGATTCAAATATGCTGTTCTTTTTCGTATGAATTTCGTTTAGAAAACTCAGAATTGATTCATCATTCTGAGGTAAGTCTACTACTCTTACAATATCTTGATCTATGACAAGCGAAACATGCCCAAGTAAGGGCGAGGCTACTACAGCAGAGTTAAGTGATAGCATACTTTTTAATTCATTTATCGGGATTTTAGATTGTATAGCGTAGTACGAATGAGCTCCTAAGGATTCTGGAAATTTAGGATATAAATTTACATAGTCTGAGAATTCTATTGTTGGTCCAGTAATTTCTACATCAAGTCGGTTTATGTATCTTACACCTATTTGCTTGATTTCATTAAAGCCTAATATTTGTTTCCATACTTTCCAGTCACGGCTAAAACGGTCAATAAAATTATTCCATCCACAATATGGAGCAAGTTGAGAAACAACAATTGATGTTTCATTTAACAATAGTTGTTGCGTCATATCTTCAGATGTAAGTCGATGAACAAGCTCAGGGATTTTATTTGTTATTGCCTCTTCTTGACGAACATTTGAAATGTCTATATCAAGCTTGTAACTTATTAATTCTTGATAGTCCGCATAAGTTCTTTTAAGTTTTTTAATAAACTTTTCAAGTTTGGATTTGTTATGTGGACTCGCGAAAGTTATTTGTATTACAGCTTCTGTGATTGGTGGATGCTGGTATGAGTTTTGCGGCATTAAGGCTAATTATAGCCTGATAGAGGAGAAATATGCTACTTTAGCTTAGCCTCTTGAATTAAAATGTTCGTTTCGGATCGATAGTAATATTTATTAGTTGCCTAATTCCGTTAGACGCAGCCGAGCATCGAAAGCAAAACAGGATTATAGCGAGCGTTTGTTTGAGCACGAGAAAGTGCGGAGCACCGTGCGAGTTCGCGAGTGCCTGTTTTTCTTTTGATGTGAGGGAATTGGGATTGGAAATCCGAACAAGTTTTCGGGTGTCTTTTTCTTTGGTACCTTTCTTTTGGACAAGCAAAAGAAAGATACTTGCTGTCGGTCAACCACCGACGCGGCCATCCGGCCAAGACCGGATATAAAATCTAGCGCATTATCCCACCATACATATACTGATTAAAGCTCGCGATATCCATGCTAACGCCGCGGA
>CAZZIS010000075.1:0-14032 GCA_964654445.1 uncultured Thioalkalispiraceae bacterium | reverse complement strand
CAAAATTAATAAAACAGTGTAATGAGGTGTGAATTCGTGGGGATCCATCAGCGTTACAAGTAAGTGGCAACCAAAAACGTGCGGAGCACGGCTTTTGGTTGTCCAAATGAGCGAGAGCGAATGTTCTTGACTGCCTTGTTATGTGTTTGTGTTTTCTTTGAACATTGCATTAAGAATACCGTATACCATTTCATGTGTTGTTGAATTTCCACCAAAGTGTAACAATTCATCATCGTTTTTTTGAGAAGAAAAGAGTAAGCATGGGTTTGATACATCTCCATCAAACTCTATATCATTAACATTGTCGAGCATACTGGCTATTTCAAAAGCAATATTTCCAGTAAGTTCTTTTAACAGCGGATCTTTAATTCCGCTTGCTTCTAGGTGTTCTGAGATACGAGCAACCATTTCGCCAGTAAAGACTTCTTGTTGTTTTAAATAATTATCAGGGTCAAAGGTAAATTTCATTTTTTATTACACATAACGTTTTAGTTAAACGGATTTTTAAAAGTGAAGCAGAGCGCCGCTTTTAAAAAGTCCGAGCCATGCCTTGCATGGCGGTTTTAAACGTCTTGTTATAGCCTATTAATTAACGTCGTGTAAGTGGTGGTAACCCGAAATATGACCGTGCTTTTGTGTATGGAGGGCCATCTATATTGTCTCTGTATGAATACTCTGCATCTGCTTTTCCATCGTCTACACCCTTTTTACCATACTCAGAATTTAGAATGCCCGGTAATGCTTCGACAGCTTTTTTATACGATTCATTATCATCGGTATTTTTGAAGATTAATTTTCCAGCCTGAGATTCAATAAGGACTTGTATGCCTTTATCGTATTTAATACCATCGACTTCGCACATAACTCTCGCAAATGCATCAATGTAGCCGATATAATAATAAGTATATTTTTCATTATACGAATTAAGTTTATCCTTATCGAGAATGTTATGAAGCATTTCCATCGTGACATTTATTTTTTGTGTTATTTCAATCATTTTGTTCATTGTGCTAGCTGCTGCGACTGGCTTAGTACCTTTAAGGCTGAAAACAACTATTGAAATAACTATCACGGCAATGATTAATGCGGTATTCATAAAAGCTCCTTATTGATTTTTGGGCTATAACTTGTTAATAAGAAGCCTCATAAGACTACCTATTATCCTATAATATGTCACTGTTAAGACTCCCTATTGCGATATTTAAGGCGAAAAGTAACCCTAAATCAGGCATCCCTAATGTTATAAGTAATGTTGGCATTGATTTATAGGACGACTAATTTGGTTAAGTTGTGTTCTTAACACCTAATCATATTAAATCTGGGCTGCTAGTCTTAAACGTGTTTATGTTTATTGTACACTTCCATTATTTTAGGCAAGGCACTCTTAAATGCTTTAACAACATCCGGATCAAAATGTTTACCGGACTCGTCATCAATTAACTTTAATGCTTTATCAACTGGCCAGGCTTCTTTATATGGTCGACGAGATGTTAAAGCATCAAACACATCCGCTAAAGCAACAATACGAGCAGATAAAGGAATTTCCTCTCCCTTACGCTGATAGGGGTAACCACTTCCATCATACTTTTCATGATGGCCTTCTGCAATCTCAATACCTATTTTAAACATAGAGTATCCAGCCTGATTAACCTGGCTTTCACATCTGCGTAAAACATCTGCACCTATCACCGGATGTTTTCTCATTTCAACCCATTCATCACTAGTCAGTTTTCCGGACTTTAACAATATATTAGCTTCAATGCCTACTATGCTATTAATGAGCTAAAGACTACAAAATTTATAATGGTCGTTCTTTCAAAACGTACAGGCTAATTTCTTTCTGCCAGCGCTGTGGTTACAAACGAACCGGTATAAGTAAAGAATATCCATTGCACCTAAATGTTGGCACTCCAAAGAGCAGTGATTTAACTATTGAACAATTGTGGAAAAATACATAACAAGAAGGCAATTATTTCTTTATATTTTTTCAACATTTAAAGAAATAATGAGACTAACTCCAACCTTACATCTAATACTAATATTCACTGCTGTCCCGTTAATATTGTTACATTGTGTAGAATAATACTGTATAGCAAGGTATATCGTTTTCCAGATAAAATAGACATGAAAAAAAGATCGTCATACCCGCGCAGGCGGGTATCCAGTAAGTTGTTGATCGAGTTACGTATTATATTCTCTGGATTCCCGCCTGCGCGGGAATGACGAGTTAACGGGACAGCAGTGACTAATATTACAATAATATTACAATAATATTAAAAACTATACCCAAGCTGAAAACTAACAGTTTGTTCCTGATCCAAACTGCCATAAATACTTTCTTTATCACCATTATATTTAGCATATCTCAGTGATAATTCTGTATTTGTATTCGGTGTATAAGCCAATTCTAGTTGTGTAAGCCAGCTATTATCATCTAAATTTGTCTTTACCAGAGCTGTTAGATCAAGATTATTTATAGCTGCATCTGTCCAGGTTGAGTGTAAGAATAAACTGTGCTTTCCTAAAGGTTCACCATATGTTTGTGCTGTGCCTCTAACAGATAATAATTGCCCTGTCGTTGCAGGATCATTTTGGGCGGTGCGTCCTAAATCAATCCACTTATTTTTATCTGTTTTTGATAAACCTGCTTCATTATAATGGTATTCAAGCTTGCTGGTGATATTGGATGTCGAAGTATAGGATGCCCCCAATGCCAGTTGTTGTTGATAATATTCTCCATAGTCCCTGGGAAATTGCTGACTGATGGTTGGGGAAAGTTGATTTGTATCTCTTAAATCCAAAAAGGCTTTATCAAGTAAATTGCGGCGTTGTCCTATATTCCACTCTGCATAGGCAAACCATTGTTTACTGAATACTCTGCTTATATTTACACCCAGGTTGTGCTTGCCAGCTTCATTGTAATAAATCATTTCAGGGCTAAAATCATTGCTAAGGGTAAGTTTTGCCAAAGCACGTGAGCGGTCATTACTTTTATGCAAGTTCATACCCGTTATCTCTTCGTCGCTATACCAACGATCTTTGCTATCACTGATTTCTGGTGATGCAAGCACGGTTAATGAACCGCCGTCCCATAATTTTTGAGCCTTAATGAGCAATGCACCTAAACGGGCATCACGTAATTGGCTAACATCTTCGGTATTACGATCTAAGACTGTACCGACCTTAAAGTAATCGGTTGGATTAAACCCTGTCGCCACACCGTTTTTGATATTGATTCGCCCCACATCTAAAAATTGTGTGGGAGACTGGTGCCAACTTATATAAGCTTCCTTGATATCTAATCGTAAATCATCCGATGTAGTAAAACTTTCACCTTCTCGTGTGTAGGCATTAAGTAGCATATCGGTTTTAAAAGATACTTTTTTACCCACAGGACTATCACCGCGTAACCCCAGTCGGGTTAAATTGCTCCAGCCAGCATTATTTTGTGCAGGTAATTTAAACAGTTTTTCATTTTTATTTTTCCAGTCAGTTACTCGCAAGGTGTTATCTAATATAACGTTAAATCTATTATTTTCTATAGTTTCAACTGTTGATTTTACTTTAATATTTGTGTTGTCTTCATTATTATTTTCAGACGGTAAAAAATCAAGGTCAGCATCTTCCTTACTTTCAGCCCCGGCAAATAGCGGTATAAATAATAAAATGGAAACAGCGATGAATAACTTATATAGAAGTTTTTTCATTATTATTCGGCATTAAAATGTGGTAAATAACTGCGTTGAAACCATGCTTCTGGAATCGTAATAGCACGATAATTACTCATTTGCATACGTGTTACCTTATGGGTATCTACCCCATCAATAATCAATACCTGCGTGGGACGCATTGCCCCCAATTGGTTTTGAAACTCGGTATAGTAGGCTATTTTCATCAGTCGGTTACTGCTGGAATAAAATTTGGCTTTGACGGGACGATAACTTTGTTTTTCTACCCAATAATCGGCATAGGCATAAGTAACCGCACTTGTTTTAGCGGTCATGTGCAGATGATAAGTTGACTGCGGTTTTCTATTTACATCCTTAATGACCTCTTCACCCACTAGCTTTACCAGATAATCAAGCGCGAAGTTAGAAGTCATTACATCACCACTGGAAGCTTGTCCCATCAGGCGTTGTTGAGCAGAGAGGCGGATACTGTTTTTGGCAGCAGGATCATAAAACCAGATTTCATTACCATTTTGTAGCATCAATTTTCCGGCATCACGCGGTGGTCTTAAAAACTGTACTAGACTTCGGTATTGACCGTTATTCTTTTTCTTCTTTGAATGTACTTTTATAACGAGACTATCCATCTTTTTTGCCTTGTTATATTCTGTCAGCGTAATTTGCGTCGCAAAGGGTGTATCAGGATTGCGTAACTTATCTGAGAGTTCTAATATTTCTTTGGCAGTGGGATGTGTCTCGTTGCTATTGGCGAAAACAAGGGGGGTCATGAGTGCCAGATAAACAAAGGCGGATGCTATAAAACTTGTTTTAAGATAACTTTTCATTTTTTAGTCCTTAATTGTGACTGGTACTCCAGCAAGACAGATTTTATGGAGTATTGAATTAATGATTGCGAATGGCATCAACGATATTCATTTTTGCAGCAAATCGTGCTGGCACTAATGAAGATATTGTGGCGACACCTGCCATTAGTCCCCATGTGCCAAGTAGTAATAGGGGGTTGGTAAATAACAGAATTTGCAGGTTACTACTTTCTGCACTACCTGGAGGAGACCAGGTAAATCCCGAACTGTTAAAGATTAGCGTCAATAGTGTGGCGAGCAACACGCCCAAGGTAGCACCTGCAATACCGATGACAGCACCTTCAAGCATGAACTGCCAACGAATGACACTACGTCTCAACCCCATTGCTCGTAATGAGCCAATCTCAGATATTCGCTCCATTACACTCATCGTCATGGTATTAATTGTGGTAAATAACACCACCAAGGAGATCATCAGGGCAACAAACATAAATATGAATAAAAACATGCTGACTATCTGAAAAAACTCTGCATTGAACTGTGTGTAATTCTTTACTTCAAATGCTTGTTCGTGCCCGATTTCATCCAGCAAAATCATCAAGCGCTGCTGTGCTTCTGTCATTGAATCCGTATTTTTAAGCTGCAAAACAATTGCACTCACACGTAAATTATCCGCAAATACCAATTTTTGAGCTTGCTGTAAATTCATGATGATAAAGCTATCATCCAATACTTTATTGGCTTGTTGTTGTGCTTTTACTATGGTTAATGAAACGGCATTGGGAGCACCTGTGCCTGTCGATGCCAATAGGTCAATTTGAACTTTCTGATTCTGGGGGCTTGTGTTTTCCTCCTCTACCAATGATTGCAAGGCAAGGATTTCATCATCCACACTGCCTTCAGTGGTTGTTATTGGGCGATCTTTACAGTTTGTCACTTTCAAGCTTTCACATAAATTCAGCATTT
This sequence comes from uncultured Thioalkalispiraceae bacterium, assembly GCA_964654445.1. Lineage (GTDB taxonomy): Bacteria > Pseudomonadota > Gammaproteobacteria > UBA6429 > Thiohalophilaceae > JAGLTQ01. Next base: position 8,574 of record CAZZIS010000075.1, on the reverse strand, counting down.
TTGCCATGCCGACACCGACAACACCTTGGTTGATGTTGTTATCATTTAAGCTTAAATAAAGTGGTTTCATCTCAAGTCTGTGCTTATCCCAACCTTGCATTTGATTTTGCTCAGAAGGTACAACGCCCCGACCAATAAAAGTTTTGGATGTATCGGCTGAATAATTACCCGCAATACCGCTTAAATTAACCACGGGGGTAATGACTTCGATATGCTGTTGTAGCCAATCATCCTTTTTAATCTGTTGAATAAGACTTTTATAATCATCAATAAAATAATCCGTCGGACGGCTGGCACCAAACTCAAGATAACCCTGAGGGTAAATATGTAAATGCCCCTGAGAACGTACAATGCTGGTTTGCAAACCAAAATAAATACTGGAAATAAAACCACCAAACAACAACAGTGCCACCATACCAATGACCATTGCAGAGATTGTTGTAACAGAACGACGACGATTTCTTAATAGGTTGCGGACGGCTAGTTTTAGGTTATTCATGTGGTGTCCCTCATTTCTATAATATCTTGTATTTTTCCGTCCTTAATGGTGATTATTTCATTCGCATGGTGCATCACTTGAGCGTCATGGGTAGAAAAGACAAAACTGGTTTTGTAGCTAGCCTGTAAATTCAGCATTAACTCAATAATTTCACCACTAGTATGGGAATCAAGATTTGCCGTTGGCTCATCAGCCAAAATAAGATCAGGACGCTTAACCAGGGCTCTTGCAACCGCAGTGCGCTGCTGCTCACCTCCACTTAACTGGGAGGGACGGTGATGCTGGCGTTTGGCAAGACCAACAGCAGCGAGCATCTCACTGACACGCTCATGACGTTGATTTTTAGGGATATTTTGCAGAATGAGTGGGTATTCAACATTCTCATAGGCAGAAAGTACCGCCATTAAATTGAAATTTTGGAAAATATAGCCAATATGTTGATTACGGAAATCAGCCAGTTGGTTGTCTGTTAGCATTGAAATTTCTCTATCTAACACCGTAAATTTACCGACGCTTGGGACATCAATGCAGCCGAGTAAATTTAGTAAGGTGGTTTTCCCGCTACCCGATGGACCTACAATAAAGCTGAACTGCTGACGTTTTAATACCAGGTTAATTCCACGCAAAGCTTCTACCTGAACACTACCTTGCTGATATACTTTAGTGACATTATCTAGCTTGGCTAAGGTTTGCTGACTAATGTTATTATGTGGCATTGCTGCTCCTTAATCGATTAGTTGACATATGCAACTATATTAATTATAGTTGCATATGTCAACTAACTCCCGCTCGCTATTTTTAATTGTTGATTTATGACTATGAATTATCCAGAAAACGAAATTTTCACTCATAAGTTATTATTTGATTTGTTATTTCTTATTCAAATAAGAATGAAAGAGATCGTACAAAATGCAGATTCAGAACTTTCCCCATTGCAAATACTGGTGTTGAGAACATTGGCAGAAGAAGGGGAAATGTCTCTAATTACACTTGCCCACAAAATAGGAAGGGATAAGTCACAAATAACCAGAATTATTAAAGACCTTGAAAAAAAACGAATACTCAAAAAAGAACGTAGTGAACAGGATCGGCGTAGCTTTAACATTAAGTTGAATAAGGGAGTGAAAGAGAAGACGGCATTAATTATTCAGAAAGAACATGAATTAGTTGCCGAGATGTTGGCGGGAGTATCAAAGACAGACAGGCAAAAACTGGAATTCTTACTAGAAAGAATGCAGAAAAATTTAAACAATGGTAATGGTATTTAGGCAACAAAATACATAAGGAAAAAGGAAGGGCTGTACTCTTTTCAGTCTTAATGCTAGAAAAGCCTGACACATATGAGCCGATCTCGAGTCAATAGACATTAGTAAGCATATTTTGATTATTTTCATAACCAAAATAAAATCAATTAATAAAGTCATCTACTTCATCTGTCATGGTCACTGTTAAGTTAAGTCACTTACAGCAAACACATATAGAAAAAATCAGGGTCAGCCATTAACATTCGCCTTGTTGACAGGAGAATGCTAATGGCTGATCCTGTTTTCTGTGTTTTTATCTTTTAACAAACATGTTCCTTCTTTTTCTAACCAGTAGATTACATTCCCTGCTACTACAATTGAACCCGCCACCAATGCTTGAAAAGGAATTGTTAATAAGGTCGCTATGCAAGCTTCATTTTCGCAGTTACCAACATGCATATTAGATTTGTCTTTGCCTAGAACGAGTTTTTTATGTTTAATATTGCAGTCAGAGTCATACACTTCTATTTGTTTAGGATAGTAAGCGCATGCACTTAATATTAAAGAAATTCCTGTTATATAGATTATTTTCATATATTTAATAGCGAACAGTTGTTAATAGGACCCATGGGCCCGTATATCAATAAAAGAAAATCGGGGCCAGTGATTACAGAATGCAAGATGCCTATATGTACAAGTTTTACATAAACAAGTGCAAAATTGAATGACTGCATTCAAATAAGTGAGAAAGAATTAGAAGTATATTTTGAACGACTGTAATGGGTTAAAGTATCGAAACTCATATGTAAAGCTGTTCTATGAAATCTAAACTAGTATCCTTAAACATGTTTATGTTTATTATACACTTCCATTATTTTAGGCAAGGCACTCTTAAATGCTTTAACAACGTCAGGATCAAAATGTTTACCGGACTCTTCGTCAATTAACTTTAATGCTTTATCAACTGGCCAGGCTTCTTTATATGGTCGACGAGATGTTAAAGCATCAAACACATCCGCTAAAGCAACAATACGAGCAGATAAAGGAATTTCCTCTCCCTTACGCTGATAGGGGTAACCACTTCCATCATACTTTTCATGATGGCCTTCTGCAATCTCAATACCTATTTTAAACATAGAGTATCCAGCCTGATTAACCTGGCTTTCACATCTGCGTAAAACATCTGCACCTATCACCGGATGTTTTCTCATTTCAACCCATTCATCACTAGTCAGTTTTCCGGGTTTTAACAGTATACTATCCTCAATACCTACCTTGCCAATATCATGCATGGGTGCAAAATGATAAACATGTCGGGGATAACTGCTTTTATATTCGCCCTGATATATCCCATCATCATATAGTTCTTTTGCTAATATATAAGAATACAAACTCATTCGAATCAGATGATCACCTGTTTCAGGATCTCTGCTTTCTGCAAGTTTAGCTAATCCTTCAACTGCAGAAACGACCAGGCTTTCCATACCAATAGAACGATCAAATGCATGACTCACCTGTGAGGTAATATTATTAAGCAATTCTCTATGTGAAGTACGATAGGCACTTTCTTCATGTGTCGCAAAAATCAATAATGCACGTTCATCACCACTAATGCATAAAGGGAAAACAATCATTGATTTCATATTCATATGTACAAGATTAGTAAAAAAATTATCACTTCCATTGTAGTTTTTTATTTCTGTATCCAGGTTATCAAAACTAATTACTCTATTTTCATTGAAAACATTTTCGATAACCGGATGTAATACTGAAACAATATCCCCTTCATGAATTATATGTTCCTCTTTTGAATAAATATGACCCACCAGCATTTGTTGTTTTGAAACATCCATTCTCAACATCGCGACCCAATCAATAGGTAATAAACTATTAAACTCCTCATAAACATACTTGATTATTTCATCCAGGTTAGTGGCCTGATATATACGATCAGTTAAACCAAATAAGGAACTTAATCTGCCGGTTAAGTGGTTAAAACTATTTGTTAATTTTCCCAGCTCTTCATTATCACTCACTTCTATCTGATGAGTTAATTCTCCCTGGGCAACACGTTGAAAAGCATCAACCGTCATAGACATGGGTTTGAATACTTTTTTATAGACAACGAAAAATATTGTAATTGCTATCAGAAAAGATAAAATAATTGAAATTCGGTTCAACCACGTAATTTGATTTAATTTCTGCTCCATCATATTACGAAATGCTGCCGTGAGATCTGTTGCGGCGATCATCAGGTTATCTTCATTATATAAAACATACTGTGCAGCAGCTTCCAAACGAGGTTCTTTTAAATCACTACCTAACTCTTTGTTTAACCCTTGTTTAAATTCATCCCATGATTTTGCAGCTTCTACCAGTTGATTACGTGCTTTTTTATTCCACGTGCAATAAATAGGATCATATTTTTTTGATATTTTCGGGATGACTTTTTTATTTTGACGAACAGAAAGGATTTCATTTTGAAAAAGTTCAGGTGCAAGTTTACGAGCCTTAAATGAATTAATTATTTTATCGTAGCGGGATATCAGCATCTGTAACTGCTTATGATACAACGCAACATCACGATAATAACTGTTATAATTTCTTGGTGCGTTGTCTGCATAAGCTGCACTATGATTAACAATCAACTGGCTAATAACTCTTAACTGACCAGAAAGATTTAATATAAGATAATCATGTTTTCTCAAGTTTAATAAATAAAGTGTACTGGAAACGATAACAACCAGAACAATAAACTGAATGCCTAATGCCGTTGCTATTTGTACTTTTAATGAACGAAACAAGGTACTCTCCAACGAATATCCATGGATAATAATGTAGACCTGTTTTCTTCAACATTGTTCACTATCAATTCATTGCCCTTTGCAAAGTATTAATCACATGTTTAGCAGGTGTTTTATATCTAAAAATACCATCATTCCTTAATTTCTATATCGGATGACACAAGACAAAACTTTATTAAGTTCAAATATATAATCAATTTTTGTATGTTTTGATGGAAAATAACCTTAAAAAAAATCCTTTTATTCCTGCAAAAAACTGAATTCTGACTAAAATTAGATTATGAATATTCGGATATATTGAGAACGAACATGACGAGTATAAAAATCATTAATGATGATGTGGGATTACGTAGATTACAGGAAAGTAATAAAACACCTGTAATTTCTGGTCCTGTTATGCCCGTTAAAGCGAGTAATCCTGTTCAAAAATCACCTGAAAACATGCCGTTGAAACCAGCACAAATTGATCGCAGAGGTAATGAATCGCAACCGATGCAACGAAGACAAGTTGATAGACGTAAAACAGACAGTTCAGTTTTACTCGAGACCCGTAGCCAGCATGACCGCCGCACTAAAATGGCAAAAAGTGAAGATACTGAAAATAATGATGCGATAACAACATTACATGGCATTGATGAAATAGTTTAACAATTTAATATTTATTGAGTCTTTGCATGGACAATAGGAAGTCATAGAGCAAGGCAAGAATTAACGAAAAATGCGAGTTTACATTAAGTAAATGAGTCTTTTGAGGAGATTCTTCATAGTGCCCCACCATTATAATAAATAGAGGGTAAACGCAGCTATTTGGCTTCATATTGTTCGTGCATAGACTCAATCCACGAAAGGGCCATACTGGCGAATAGGCTCACCATGCGGCCTGCCCATACAAAGCATAAAATGACTTTCTGCTAACGCTTCAATTTCAAGTGTTTCAATTTTCTCAAAGAAAAAAGCTTCTCGTTCACTCACTGTTTCAGAATTCACACTAAGCTTGCCTGAAAGAATATAAATAAATCCACGAAAATCTTCCGGCACTTTTTCACTTAACTTCGATCCACTCTCAAGATCAACTCTTAAATATCGAACAGGGGTATGCAACTTTACCGGGGACTCATCACCAACAATCACTCTCACACTGCCGCCTTCGAATTTAAGCAGCGGAATATTTTTCTCATCAACCTGCTGGTAATCAGGTTCTATTGCTTTTTTATTTTTAGCCAGATTAATCCATAACTGAATGCCGTTGCTATTAATTTTCGAATCTGGCATTTCTGAATGTTCCAGACCGCGTCCAGCGGTAAAACGTTGTGCTCCACCTGCAGTTACCGTTGAGTGATTTCCCAGGTTATCTTTATGTTCAATGCTGCCAGTGAACATATAGGTAATCACTTCAAATCCACGATGAGGGTGAGTTGGAAAGCCTCGCTCAGGACCAAGATTAAAGTTATCCCATAAGACAAAAGGATCAAAGTTCATCATTTTGCCGCTAACAGGGAAAAGTCGATTTACATCAACACCATCACCTTCACTCATTTCTATAGCAGGTTTAATAAACGTATTATTATCCATTACATATTTCCCCTGTTGTGTTTTTGCTTTAAATCCTGATCGGGTCCTAAAGGTACAATTCGAGCTGGATTAATCATGTCATGACTATAGTAATAATGGTATTTTATGTGATCCATAAAGGTGGTATCTGCTATACCCTGCCACTGATAAAGCTCCAGCATAAAATTATATAAATTTGAATAATCAAAAATACGCTTTTTATTGCATTTAAAATGTCCAACATAAACGGCATCAAAACGTATTAAGGTAACAAATAAGCGCCAGTCTGCTTCCGTGATCTGATCACCTGTTAAATAACGTTGTCGACTTAATATGCCTTCCATTTCATCTAAAGCATTAAACAATTTGTTATAAGCCTTTTCATAGGGTTTTTGTGTTGTTGCAAAACCTGTTCGATATACACCGTTATTTATATTTTCATAAACCCTGGCATTTATTGTATCTATATCAGTTCGTTTATTTTCCGGATAAAAATCTAGTGTGCGTATTTCTTCATCATCAATCAAATGATTAAATGCACTATTTAGTATTCGTATGATTTCTGATGATTCGTTATTAACAATCGTCTCTTGTTTTTTATCCCATAAAACAGGAACCGTCACTATGCCACTATAATCAGGTTGTGCTTTGGTATAAATTTCATGCATACGCATGAAGTTATATAAAGTATCACCCGTTGCCGAAGGATAATCATCTTTGAAATCCCATCCCAGGTTGTCCATAAACGGATGAACAACCGAGACAGTAATAATATCTTCGAGCTTTTTCAGCTTTCTAAAAATTAAAGTACGATGAGCCCAGGGACAAGCATAAGAAACATAAAGGTGATAACGATCTTTTTCAGCTGCAAAACCGCTTACTCCACTTATTCCCGCCTTTCCATCCGGTGTAATCCAGTTACGGAACTGTGAGTCTTTTCTGACATAGTCTCCGTCTTCACTGACTTTATCAAACCAGTCTTCTTTAATCTCACCTTTAATTAATAGGCTCACTGTATTTTCCTTTCGTTAAGTCACTGTCATTACGAGAGAATAACTTGATCGAAGCAATCTCAAAATATTTTCACTAAATATAGAGATTGCTTCACTATCGCTCGCAATGACAGTATTTCGGATTTTTATTACTTACGGTTATCTAAACTAAATGCACCCGCTCCGTGCTCAGCTAACAACAATAATCCACCTGCAATGGCAAAATTCTTCATAAACATAATCATTTGCATTTGGTCACCCAGGTTATTATGAAAAATGATGGCCGAAATAATAGTGAATCCAGCTAAGGCATAAGAAGCCCACCGAGTCTGCCAACCTGCAACTAATGCCAAACCTCCACCAACTTCCAGTAAAATCACCAATGGCAATAACATGCCTGGCACACCAACTGATTCCATATAACCCTGGGTTCCTGCATAAGCGGTGATTTTAGACATACCCGCTAATAGAAAAATCTGGGCCAGTAATACTCGTGCTACTACGCTACTATATTTATTCATTTTCCTGCTCCTTTCTTGTTTTAATAATAATTTACAAACATCATATACAAATTATTTAGATATAAAAGTACAATAATTTGCTGATATTCATCTAATTTACTGATACATTAAAGAAATGAAAAATTATCCTCGTGTGACACTAGAGCAATGGCGGGTATTTCAGGCCATTATTGAGCAAGGCGGTTATTCTCAAGCTGCCGCCTATCTCCATCGCAGCCAGTCAGCGGTCAGTTACTCCATGTCTCGTCTACAGGAGCAACTGGGCATCTCGCTATTAAAGATAGAGGGTCGCAAGGCATTATTAACTGAGCAAGGCCAGATTTTGCTAGATCGATCACGCAAGTTAATTGAAGAAGCCGGGGAAATTGAAAACTTTGCCCAGCATTTATCACAAGGAAGGGAGGCAGAAATCAAATTAGTCGTTGATGCTGCCTTTCCCAACGACTTACTCATGAGTGCTCTCGCCCGCTTTGCCAGTCAAAGTCAGGGTACACGGGTACAGTTACGTGAAGTCATTCTATCTGGTGCTAATGATGCACTATTAAGTAATGAAGCCGAGCTTGTTATTGGTGTTGAAACACCGTCAGGATTTCTTGCTGATCCACTCATTGAAATTGATTTTATTGCTGTTGCACGTCCCGATCATCCCTTACTCCAGCTTGATCGTGAAATTACCTCCGCTGACCTCGCGCAACACACACATGTGGTCATACGTGATTCCGGGCAACATGAAAAAATGGATGCTGGTTGGTTAAGTTCTCAAGACCGTTGGACGGTAAGCAGCATTGATAGTGCTCTGAGTGCGATAGAACATGGTCTGGGTTTTGGCTGGTTACCCAGCAACCGCCTGGTTGAAGCATTAGGCGATGGTCATCTTAAACCCCTGTTGCTTGAGCAAGGTTCAAACTACAAAGGATTTTTAGTGATGAGTTTTGGACACCCCCAGAATATCGGCCCGGCAAC
>CAZZIS010000074.1:0-14485 GCA_964654445.1 uncultured Thioalkalispiraceae bacterium | reverse complement strand
AGTTGCCTTTAGCCGATTTAGTGATTGATGCTGTTTTTGGCACGGGTTTAAAAGGTGGGGTGTCTGGTGACGCAGTGCATGCAATAAATGCTATTAATCAACACGGTACGCCTGTTTTTGCTTTGGATATACCTTCGGGTTTGATTGCGGATACCGGTAATGCGCTTGCTGAAGTGGTGCAGGCGGATGTCACGGTTTCATTTGTAGGTCTAAACCAGGGATTGTTAACGGCAAAAGGGCCAGATTGTTGCGGTGAACTTATTTTTGATGATTTACAAATCCCCTCCGGTGTTGCACTCAAAGTCCCCACTTCAGTAAAGCGCCTCAATATTCCAGGCTCGGTATTTAAAAAACGCGTTAAAGAATCTCATAAAGGTTTATACGGTCATGTACTGGTTATTGGTGGTGAAGTGGGTATGAGTGGTGCAGCGCGTTTGGCTTGTGAAGCCGCCTTGAGAACCGGTACGGGTCTGGTGAGTCTAGCCACACGTTATGCCCATGCTTCGGTAATAAACAGTACCCGACCTGAGATTATGAGTTATCCAGCAGAACGGGAAAATGAAATAAAGAGTTTAATTGAGAAAGCCAGTGTTATTGCTATTGGTCCCGGTTTAGGAAAGAGTGAGTGGGCCTCGATATTATTTGCTGCAGCAATCAACAGCCAAAAAGCATTAATCGTGGATGCGGATGCGCTTAATTTACTTGCAATGGAACCGCTGCAACGGGATAACTGGATATTAACTCCTCATCCGGGTGAAGCGGCTCGCTTACTTGGTATTACGATTAAAGAGGTGCAGGCAGATCGCTTTAGTGCGGTGAAGCAAATGGCTGAAAAATTTGGTGGTTCTATCGTTTTAAAAGGCAATGGTAGTTTAATCTATTCTGAAGGCACCACTTATTTGTGCGATAAAGGAAATCCCGGCATGGCCAGTGGAGGCATGGGTGATGTACTAACCGGAATTGTGGCGAGTTTGCTGGCTCAAGGTTTTTCTTTGGCCGATGCAGCCAATGTGGGTGTGCACTTACATGCCTGTGCAGGGGATGCCGCAGCGAAAGGCGCAGGTGAGCGTGGACTACTGGCCAGCGATTTAATGCCGGCAATACGTCGTTTGATTAATTTGGGTTAAACTAGCTTCTCATGTCATTTTTTCTTGCGGACGAACAAGCAACGATTGCTTTCGGACAAGCACTCGCTAAATTTTGTCCCGCGGGATTGAACATCTATCTTTACGGTGATTTGGGCGCAGGAAAAACCACCCTGGTACGTGGCTTGATCCAGTCTTTTTTACCAGGGGCAAAAGTGAAGAGTCCAACCTATACCCTGGTTGAAGATTATGACATTTCCCATGCAAGCCCAGCAGAGAAAAATCCTAATAACCTTAAGCATATTTACCACTTTGATCTTTATCGTCTTGGTGATCCGGAAGAACTGGAATATTTAGGCGGCCGTGATTATTTTTCAGCAGATGCAGTTTGTTTAGTCGAATGGCCACAACGTGGTGAAGGCTGGCTGGCTAAGCCAGATTTGGTAATCTCGCTTGAATATCAAAAAGACGGCCGACAAGTGAAATTGCAGAAGTTTTCAGATAGAGGAAATATATTAAGAGAAAAGCTTTTAAAAATTTTCGATAACGATTAGTTTTATTGAATTAAAAAGTCCATATTTTGTTAATTGAAAAACTCCATGCTAAAACAATAACTGTAGCTATGACTTGTGCGGTCATATAATTTATCGTTATAACTATAGTAAGAAACCACAGAATAACAAAGTTAATACTAAAGCCAATAACAGCAACAATGAAAAATTTTGCAATAGTTTTTTTATGTGACTTTTGGCTATTAAAAGTGAACTTATAATTTAATCTGTAATTTACTAAAGCCCCTATGACTGCTCCACAACTGGATGCAATAACTGGCGTGAGTTTTAGAAACTCAACTAGTATAACCAGTATAATAAAGTGTGCTGCTGTTCCAATTACTCCGACACCACTGAAAGCAATAAACTGCTTTGTGATATTGCTTTGTTTATTCACTAAACTTATCATTGTTTTTCATTTTAGCTTTATCTGAGGGTAAATACTTATCAATGAAATAAAGAGGTCTCGCTTTAGTTTCGTTAAATATTCTTCCAAGATATTCTCCAATAATACCAATTGCGATTAGTTGAATACCGCCTAAAAATAAAATAATTACAGCTAGGGAAGGGTAGCCGGGAGCAGGGTCGCCATACAGTAAAGTTTTGATAATAATATATATGCCATATATCAAAGCACCAAAGGCAGTTAGGAATCCAAAATAAGTTGATAATCTTAGTGGTATGGTAGTAAATGATGTTATACCTTCAAGAGCAAAATTCCATAACTTCCAATATCCCCATGTTGTTTTACCTGCAGCACGAGGGGCTCTGTCATAGAATACATATTTTTGTGGAAACCCAATCCATGCAAATAGCCCTTTCATAAACCGATGTTGTTCTCGCATTTTTGTTACAGCATTTACGGCACGCTTACTTAATAAGCGAAAATCTCCTGTGTCTTCAGGAATGTTGATTTTAGAGGTTTTGCGAATTAGACGATAAAAAAAGTATGCAGTTATTTTTTTTAAAAATGATTCGCCATGTCGTTTACGCCGTTTTGCATAGACAATATCAAATCCTTGTTTCCAATTTTTAATTAATTCTGGAATAAGCTCTGGTGGGTCTTGTAGATCAGCATCAATGATAATGACTGCATCCCCCTGTGTATGATCAAGACCAGCAGTTAGAGCAATTTCTTTTCCAAAATTTCGGCTCAATTCTAGTAAGCTTATGTTTTTTTCGTGAAGGTGAAGGTTGTTTAATATCGAGTTTGTTTCATCTGTACTTCCATCATTTATATATATAATCTCATAGTCAAAGTTTAAACCAGAAACAACGTTTTTAACTCTTTTATGAAAATCAAGTATAACTTCTTGTTCATTGAATACAGGAACAACTATTGAAAGCAGCTCTCTATCGGGTTTAATCATGTATATTTATTACCCTACTTATTTGCATTAACTGAAATTTAGCCAGTATAAATAAATGACGTATAAACTATTAGTTAATATTTAGTGTAACATATAGAATAGATGACAAGTTTGCGTTTATCAAATACTAATATTCTGCAACAGAATTTTAATATCTGTGGATAATCTATTTCATATATAAACCTATTAATCATTCTATTTATCATTATCGGTGAATGTCTTCGCTTTATAGTTCCGTTTGTACGTTAATGCTCTCTGGAGTGATCCAGGTCGCTGGTGGGGATATGCCTCGTTAGGAACGGAAACTCCACCACTTCTTGCTCTTGTCGATCCTGTTTTTTATCAGGCATGGTTAAGTTTTATCGCCAAATTTACGTTGAAAATTCCCCTGCTAACTTTGTATGCTGCTTTGTTGTCAGTATCGATGCCCTGGTTATGGTATCGCTTCTTCAGAGAGTTATTACCGACTAAACAACTTGCTCTTATTGGATGGGCTATTCTTGCTTGTTTACCATCTTGGATTGGGGTTTATAGTAATTTTATGAGTGAAACATTATTACTCAATCTTATGGGGTTAAGTCTTTGGATGAGTTGGCGCAGTTATCGTAAGGAAAGTGTGAGTTCATTTGCACTTGCTGTATTTTGTTGGTGTCTCGCTGTGCTAACTCGAGGTGCTGCTATCCCTTTTGCTGCAGCAATAACTTTTTTTATCTGGTGGCAGATGGATAATAAAGCTTTAAATGCTATTACGGCCGGTTTAATAATTTCATTTATATTAGGTGTGATGAGTTATCGCTCTTATAGTTCTACGGGAATGATCAACCCTCTTGGGCAACCTATGTTAAATCAAATTTATGCTCAATCGGGAAAAAAAGAAATTATTATAAATTACTTTTCAAGTTCGAGTGACAAAGATTTTAACTATAAAAATTCCAGTTCTATAAAATATAGTTATTTATTTAAAAGTCCATCAATAGGTGTGGCTCCATTTGAACCTTTTTTAGATTGGCAAAGTTCCCGAGTTGATAAGGGGGCAATTACAGTTAATATTAACTTGAAAAATCAATCAGGAAGTTGGCAACATGAGAAGCGTTTATCTGATTTAGTTAAGCCTTCAGGGTTACCTTTGGTTATGGAAAACCTTGCTTTTTTATTTTTTGCGCCATCATGGACAGATAATAATGTGGAGCATTTTTTTGAATGGGCATCAAATTGGCTGAGATTTGTTTGGGCACCATTGTTTATTATAGCTGTTGTATTATTAACACGGATGGTGATTCAAGGTGAGCGAAAGCCTGTTGAGGGACTTATTATATTTGCTGTGTTATTGGGTGCTGGACGTCGCTCTAAAATACATAAAAAGTCAAATTAAAAGTGCCTGCTTAAAAGCTTTCTTTGTTGGTTTTAATAAAAAAATGAGGGGGGGCAGAACTGTCCATTTGGCTTATATAAAGTTGGTAATGAGCTATCTTGTACTTACCGCCTTTTTCGTCAGCTTTTTTATGATTTTAATGCTTTTTCCTCGATTCTTTCGAGAAAGATTGTCTATCTACTTAAAATATATAGAAAAATACTTGATTCTGCTGCGATTTTTATCCATTATTGGTCATATGCATGGGTAAAGGGGTATCCAAGTGTCTATTACTACATTAATTAATCAGTCTCGATTTTTCATAATTAGCAGTTTGGTGATGCTTTTATTGCCAAATATTTTGTCTGCGGCTGAAGTTCGTGGCTTACGCATGTGGCCTGCGCCTGATAATACCCGTCTTGTTTTTGACCTTAGTGCTCCTGCCGAGCACAGTTTATTTACCTTACGTAATCCCAATCGTATTGTTATTGATCTTAAGAATACAAAAGTCAGCGGTGCTTTGCCGTCTGCGACTTATAACGAATCTCGCATCAAAGGTCTTCGTTATGCCAAGCGTGGTGACAACGGGTTACGTGTTGTTTTAGATTTGAATAATGCGGTTAAACCTAAAAGTTTTGTTTTAAAGCCGCATGGCTCCTATGGCCACCGTTTGGTGGTGGATTTATTTGACGCAGAAAAAATCAAAAAAACGGTTGTTGTAAAAAGACCTGCTTACAAAACGAAAAAACATGCCAGAGATTTAATTATTGCGATCGATGCCGGTCATGGTGGTGAAGATCCAGGTGCAACGGGTCAACGTGGCACACGAGAAAAAGATGTCGTTTTACGTATTGCCAAAGAACTCGCAAAATTAATTAAACGCGAACGTGGTATGAAGCCATTAATGATACGTACGGGTGATTACTATATTGGTTTAAAGCAACGGGTTAAAAAAGCACAAATTGCGCAAGCAGATTTATTTATCTCGATTCATGCGGATGCATTCAAAAATGGTAAAGCGAGAGGAACATCTGTATTTATTTTGTCTGAGAGCGGAGCGAGTTCGGATTTGGCGAGTTACCTGGCCGACAGCGAAAATAGTGCTGATTTAAATGGTGGGGTGAGTAGTACCAATGATGATTTATTGAATATGGTCCTGGCGGATATGGTTAAAAACTCTACTTTGGAAGACAGTCATCAAATCGCCAGTAAAGTATTATCGGGTTTAAAAGGCGTTAATCGTCTTCACAAAAAAACGGTAGAGCAAGCAGGTTTCCGCGTATTAAAACTGGGTCGACCAGCAATATTGGTTGAAACAGCCTTCATTTCAAATCGAAGTGAAGAACGCAAGTTACGGACTCGAAAACATCAGCGTGCATTGGCCAAAGCCATTTTTAAAGGTACTCGATCATATTTCCGCTCAAACCCTATTCCAGGAACTTTATTAGCCCTGCGTGATCGTAAACATCGCATAACGCGTGGTGAAACATTAAGCGGCATTGCTAAACGCTACCAGGTGACGTTGGCTAGCATTCGTGGTGTCAATAATTTACGTAATGATAAGTTGCGTATAGGAAAAATGCTGCGTATTCCTGCTATTTAGTCAGGATAGATATAGGTATTAAACGCAAAGGCGCCAAGAACGCAAAGAAAGACTAATGTTTTTGTAGGTTGGATCAAGCGTAGCGGATCCAACGCAAGAGTTTTGGTTCCGTCGCGTTGCTCCTTGAACCAACCTACAATAACACTATGGCGAAAGAGTTTTCGATTTATTACTTTGCGTCTCTTCGCGTTCTTTGCGTCTTTGCGTTAAAATGTCTTTATGTCTTTAGCCATAAAACCCAGACAATCCATCTATCAACTTTCTACACAACTGGCGAACCAAATTGCCGCGGGTGAAGTGGTTGAGCGTCCGGCTTCTGTTATTAAGGAACTTCTGGAAAACAGTCTGGATGCCGGTGCCACACAAATAGATATTGATATTCAAGCCGGTGGCACGCAGCTCATTCGCATTAGAGATAATGGGCATGGTATTCCTCAAAAAGAACTTATTTTGGCTTTAAGTCCACATGCAACCAGTAAAATTCGTTCTTTAGATGATCTTGTTCATGTTTATAGTATGGGGTTTCGTGGTGAAGCTCTTGCCAGTATTGCGTCTGTTAGTGAGCTGATTTTAACTTCCCACCACGAAGATATGGCGTGGAGTATAAAAGCTAAAGAAGGTCTGTTTGATTTAACGCCTGCTTCTCATCCAGAAGGTACTACGGTGGAAGTAAATAATCTTTTTTACAATACACCTGCAAGACGTAAATTTTTAAAAGCAGAACGTACAGAATACAAACATGTTGAAGATGTGGTGAAACGTATTGCATTAGCGCATTTTGATGTTGCTTTTAATTTTAAACATAATCAACGCCAGGTTTTCTCTTTGCCTGTTGCAACGTCAGATGATAACAAGCTTCAACGTTTAACCCGTTTAATTAATAAAGAGTTTATACAGTCGGCTGTTCAGCTTGAATTTGAAAATACAGGTTTAAAATTATCTGGCTGGATTGCAAACGGTGAATACTCGCGCAGCCAATCGGATATGCAATACTTTTTTGTTAATGGCCGTATGATTCGTGACAAAGTGGTATCACATGCCGTACGCCAGGCTTTTCAGGATACACTTTATCCCGGACGCTTTCCTGTTTTTGTATTGTTACTTGAAATGGATGCAGAACAAGTAGATGTTAATGTGCATCCTACAAAGAACGAGGTGCGTTTTCGTCAAGGTCGCTTGATTCATGATTTTTTATTTTATAGTTTGCGTGAAGCATTATCGCAAGGTAATAAAAACCAATCTGATGGCGATTTTAAAAAAACGGATAAATATTTTAATGCTGAAAAATATCCGGGTGGTTTTAACTCAATAAACAAACAAGTTGTTACTGAATCTTCAGCTGCGTACTCATCTTCGCCTTATCAACGTTTAGTTAATAACGAAGATATAAATAAGCCGTTAGGAATTGCGATTGCAAAGTTAAAAAACAAATACTTGTTAGTACAAAACCAACAGGGATTGTTAATCTTGCAGTTACCACAAGCGAGAGAAATATTAATTCAGCAACAAATTAAAAGCTCGTTAGCGGAACAGGAAAAACTGATTTCTAAACCTGTGCTTATCCCTTTTAGCTTTAATTTAAACAGCACGAGCATAAAAGTTAATGCGCAAACATGGTTAGAGAAAAACAATCATCATTTAGGACAAATGGGTTTTGAATTTGCAGTGTTAGGTGAAAACGAAATCATGGTGCGACAAGTTCCTGCGATGTTAAATGCAACGGATATTAAACAAAGTATTAAACAGTTTATTAATATTGTAATAAATAATGAATCTGATTTTTTAGATGCATTAGTTGAAATTATACTCAGTGATGATTTTAGTAATGCCCCGGTGGATTGGAATACGTTGTTACGTGATTTAGAAGGTAATGGACTGGATAATTTTAAGAATTATTATCATCAAATTTCAGATAAAGATTTAGCAGGTTGGTTTAAGAAATAAAGAAAATTCTGTCATTGCGAAAGAATACTGTAAATAAGGTTATAAATAATAAATGTCATCTTCCTTACCAAAAGCAATCTGTTTAATGGGGCCCACCGCCTCAGGTAAAACAGATCTGGCCATTTATTTAACTGAGCATTTTCCTGTTGATATCATTAGTGTAGATTCTGCAATGGTCTATCGTGGTTTGAATATTGGTTCAGCTAAACCAGGTGAAGAGGATCTGGCAAAAGCACCACACCGTTTAATTGATGTAGTTGATCCTGCCGATGCTTATTCTGCGGCCCGATTCCGAAATGATGCATTAAAGGAAATGGCTGAGATTATCAAAGCGGGTCGAATTCCTTTATTAGTGGGTGGCACTATGTTGTATTTTCGAGCGTTGTTAGATGGCTTGTCTAAATTACCTTCATCTGATGAAGCCACTCGGAAAAAAATTGAACAGCAAGCAAAAGAGACAGGTTGGGCGAAAATGCACCAACGACTCGCTGAAGTAGATGCACAAGCCGCAAAACGTATTCATCCTAATGATCCACAGCGTATTTCGCGTGCGTTAGAAGTTTATGAAATGACGGGTAAGCCAATGAGTCAGTTACAAAAAGAACAAAAAGCGGAACCTTTGCCGTATCAGGTACTCAAACTCGCACTCATTCCATCTGAACGTACAGTTTTACATCAGCGAATTGAAAAACGGTTTTCACAAATGTTGCAACAGGGACTTATTGAAGAAGTAAAAACCTTGCTAGATCGAGGTGATTTACATGAGGATTTACCTGCCATAAGAGCGGTGGGTTATCGTCAGGTATGGGACTATCTTGCTGACAGAATAGACTATACTGAAATGGAAGAAAGAGGTGTCATTGCCACACGTCAGCTGGCGAAAAGACAATTAACCTGGTTGCGCTCAGAAAAAGGCTTAACTATTTACGATTTAAGCCGATATTCTGAACAACATATTAAGGAAAATGTCTTGAAAACGGTTAAAAAGTACCTATCTAGTAATAACTAGGAGCCTTGGCAAAGGTTTCGTTAGGTTAACGGACAGTTTAGTTAGCAATCGTTTCGACTACATTTGGTCAACGATATTCTAGTGTGAGTTTTAAAGGTAGCGTTTAAGTGATTGTTTTTGCTATCTAAATAACAACAATTATATTTGGAGATAATAATTATGAGTAGAGGACAGTCTCTGCAAGATCCATTTCTTAATGCCTTGCGTAAAGAACGAATTCCGGTTTCTATATTTTTAATTAACGGTATTAAGCTTCAGGGTCAGATTGAATCTTTTGATCAGTTTGTCGTTTTGCTGCGGAACACCGTTAGCCAAATGGTTTATAAGCACGCAATTTCAACCGTTGTTCCTGCTCGAAATGTAAAAATGCCTGTTACCCCCGAAGATGGTGGTGGTAGTGGTAGTGGTAGTAAAGGTTCGGATAGTCATGGTGGCAATGTTTAATTTTTCTGGTTTATTGTTGGTGTTTATTGAGGGTATTTTGTTTGTTTGAACGTCCTCAAGGGGGTGAACGAGCGGTATTGGTTCACCTTAATTTACATACCGGCTTCGATGACGAGTCCCTCGAAGAATTCAAAGAACTGGTCGTTTCTTCTGGCGCTGAACCTGTTGCAGTTGTAACAGGTTCGCGTGCTGTGCCACATCCGCGATATTTTGTCGGTACAGGTAAGGCTGAAGAAATTCGCGAAGTCGTTTTAAGCCATGAAGCCGACGTGGTTTTGTTTGATCATGAATTATCCCCTGTTCAGGAACGTAATCTCGAAGCTTTACTCGAATGCCAGGTACTCGATCGTACCGGTCTCATTTTAGATATTTTTGCCCAACGTGCGCGTAGCCATGAAGGCCAACTTCAGGTTGAATTGGCACAACTACGTCATTTATCAACAAGATTAGTCCGTGGTTGGACCCACCTTGAGCGCCAAAAGGGAGGGATAGGTTTACGTGGTCCGGGTGAAACTCAGTTAGAAACAGATCGTCGTTTAATTGGTCATCGTATTCGCACTCTAAAAAGCCGTTTGGAAAAAGTGCAACGACAGCGTGAGCAGGGTCGGCGGGCACGTAAAAAAGCTGATATACCAACCATATCTTTAGTGGGGTATACCAATGCCGGTAAATCAACGTTATTTAATAATCTCACCAATGCTGAGGTGTATGCGGCCGATCAGCTATTTGCAACACTGGATCCTACGCTTAGAAAAGTAAAGTTACCTGCGGGTTTCCCCATCGTTTTGGCTGATACCGTTGGCTTTATTCGCCAACTGCCTCATGATTTAGTGGCTGCTTTCCGTTCTACTTTAAAAGAAACTCAGGATGCTGATTTATTGCTGCATGTGGTGGATGCTTCCAGTGATGAACGTGACGATAATATGGACCAGGTCAATTTGGTTCTGGAAGCGATTGAAGCGCAAGACAGACCACAATTACTGGTATTTAATAAAATAGACTTATTAGATGGCATGTCGCCCCGTATCGATCGAGATGAATTCGGTGTGCCAATACGAGTTTGGGTCTCTGCTTTAAGTGGTGAGGGACTGGATTTACTGAATGAAGCACTGGCTGAAAGAGTTAATATAGACATGATTCACCATGTACTGTCCTTGCCAGCACAGGCCGGAAAGCTACATGCGCAATTATTTGAAGTGGGTGCCGTAAATCAGGATGAAACCCAGGAAACAGGCGGTTGGCTGATGGATGTCACTCTGAGACGTGCTGATTGGGACAGTTTGGTTAAATATGAAGCAGTTGATCAATTTATTGTTGATAATCAGAGTCACCGTCCCCATGATCTACATGATTCACAAAGTCCAGCTTGCGGCTGACGCCTAAGCCCAATAGAATGTCACCTTTTGTGTTTGACATACAATTAACCTAATTTGAAGCAAATTTGCATCTAACAAGACGAGACCAATAATGTCGAAAGAAGAGATATCAAAATTGAATGAGCCTAATCAGGAAATGGCCTGGAATGAACCCGGTGGTGGTGGTAATGGTTCAAAAGATCCTTGGGGTAATAACGGGCGTAATAAAGGTAACCAGGATGGCCCACCTGATCTGGATGAAGTATTCAAAAAACTGAATGAAAAAGTGACCAGTATATTTGGTGGTAAAGGCGGCCGATCGGGTGGTGGCAGTTCAGCCGGTGGCGCGAAAGGTCTCGGTTTTATTGCCGTTATTTTACTCGTCCTCTGGGCTTTTTCAGGCATCTATATTGTCGATGAAGGTCGCGAAGGTGTTATTTTACGCTTTGGTGGTTTTGAGCGTATTACTGAGCCTGGTCCACACTGGTTCCCGCGTTTTATTGAAAAAGTTGAAATTGTTGATGTTGAGCGTGTGCGTAGTATCAATATTGGTGCTACTACTCATGAATCACTCATGCTGACACATGATGAAAATATTGTCGATATTCAGTTTGCCGTTCAATACAAAGTAAGCAACGCAAAAGATTATATTTTTAATGTCAGGGATCCGGATACAACATTACGTCAGGTGACAGAAACAGCCATGCGTGAAGTTGTTGGTAAAAATCCCATGGATTTTGTTATTAAAGATGGTCGTGTTCAGGTTGCAGTAAGTACCAAAGATTTAATGCAGGAAATTCTGGATATCTATAAAACTGGTTTAGTTGTAACTAACCTGAATATGCAAAATGCTCAACCACCTGAACAAGTGCAACATGCGTTTAATGATGCAATCAAAGCACGAGAAGATAAAGAACGTTTAGTGAATGAAGCAGAAGCCTACTCAAACGACATTTTACCAAGAGCACGGGGTAAAGCTGCACGTATGTCACAGGAATCGCAAGCGTATCGTGATGAAATTATTGCTAAAGCAAACGGTGAAACCAACCGTTTTCTTAAAATATTAAAAGAGTATAAAAAAGCACCTGCGGTTACCCGTGAACGTCTTTACCTTGAAACAATGGAAGAGGTTTTAGGTAACAGCAATAAAGTGATGATTGATGTAAAGAAAGGCAACAACCTCATGTATCTGCCTTTAGATCGCTTAGGTTCACGAAGTGGTAGTAATTCTGGTTTAAGCATGCAGGATTTAGAAAATATGAAGCAATCATTACCAAACTCTACAAATACCAGTACATCACGATCACGTGATCTTTTACGTGGCCGGGAGGGTCGTTAATCATGTTTGATATAAAAACGTCAGGTTTAATTGCAGCAGTTGTTGTTTTAGTTGTTGGTTTAATGTCCGTGTTCATTGTTGATGAACGTGAGCTGGCATTAAAGTTTCGTTTAGGTGAAATTGTAAAGTCAGATTTTGACTCAGGCCTTTATTTTAAAATGCCATTTATCAATAATATTAGAAAGTTTGATAAACGTATTTTAACCTTGGATGCACGTCCGGCGAATTACCTTACTAAAGAAAAGAAAAATGTAAATGTGGATTTCTTTGTTAAGTGGCGCATTAACGCTGTAGAAACGTATTACAAATCAATGTCCGGTGGTAATGAACGTATTGCCGCTGAACGTTTGTATACCATTGTTAATGACAGCCTGCGTGACCAGTTTAGTAAGCGCACCATTCAGGAAGTTATTTCAGGTGAACGTAAAGAGATCATGGATACCAGTACTTCTGTTGCCAATGCGCAAGTTAAAAAGTTTGGTATAGAAGTAGTCGATGTTCGTGTAAAACGAATCGACTTTAGTGAAGATATCAGTAACTCAGTTTATCGCCGGATGGAAGCAGAACGTACCCGTGTCGCAAAAGACTATCGTTCTCGTGGTGCAGAAGCCGCAGAAAGAATTCGTGCCAACGCTGATCGTCAACGTACTATTACACTTGCAGAAGCGTATCGAGATGCAGAAAAAACACGTGGTGATGGTGATGGTAAAGCCGCGGGTATTTATGCAAAAGCGTATAACAAAGATCGTGAGTTTTATTCTTTTTATCGTAGCTTATCTGCATATAAAAAATCATTTAATGCACAAAGCGATATCATGGTGATTGACCCAAGTTCTGAGTTTTTCAAATACTTTAAAAAATCAAAGTAAGAATTGTAAATGTGGGATTCATTATGGATAGCGTTGGGTTTGGTGTTGGTGATAGAAGGTTTAATGCCATCACTTAACCCAAAAGCATTCAAACAAACAATGAGCACAATCAGAGAACTGGACGAAGGGACTTTGCGTGTAATGGGATTAATTAGTATGTCGATTGGTGCAACCATCGTTTATTTTTTAACCCAATAGATTTTGACTTTGTAGGTCGGGCTCATAGTGTCCCTCATATATAATATGTTAGAGGGTATCAGCCCGACGCGGTTTAATTAAAATCGCAGCCTGTAAATTCTGCACTATTGTTTTAAACAACGAAAAAACTGATAGTAAGTGGTTTCGTTTGCGATGTCGGCCTGAAGGCCGACCTACATAATAAATAAATAAAAATGAATAAAACAGACCGTTGGTTATTACCCGAAGGAATAGAAGAAGTCTTGCCTGAACAGGCAAAACGACTGGAACAATTGCGTCGAAAATTATTAGATATGTATGAGAGCTGGGGTTACGATCTTGTTATTCCCCCTTTTATAGAATATCTCGAATCGTTATTAACTGGAACAGGTAACGACCTGGATTTACAAACCTTTAAACTTACTGATCAATTGACCGGGCGTTTAATGGGAGTACGTGCAGATATGACACCACAAGTGGCTCGTATTGATGCACATCAGCTAAAGCAGGATACACCAACTCGTCTTTGTTACATCGGTACGGTTTTACATACTCGTACCGATGGTTTTGCAGGATCACGTAGTCCACTGCAAGTGGGTGTAGAACTTTATGGTCACGCCGGGATTGAAAGTGATGTTGAAGTTATCAGCTTAATGTTAGAAACATTATCTATGTCAGGTGTTATTACACCATTTGTCGATTTAGGCCATGTTGGTATCTACCGCGAGCTGGTTAAACAAGCCGGTTTAAATGAAGAACAAGAAGTAACCTTATTCGATTGTTTGCAACGAAAAGCCAATACTGAAATTGCTGCCTATTTAAAAGAATGGAAACTCGATACTAATGTCTCAACGGCAATTGCTACATTGACTCGTTTGAATGGTGGAGAATCTATTTTAAGTGAAGCAAAAACTGTTTTGAAAAAGGCAGGTAAGGGTGTATTAAGTGCACTTGAAGAATTAACTAATATTGCCGCGTTACTTAAGCAGCGTGTGCCAAATATAGAAGTAAATTTTGATTTAGCTGAATTACGAGGCTACCACTATCACACCGGTACTGTTTTTGCCGCTTATATTGCAGGTCGAGGCCAAGCAGTGGCACAAGGCGGTCGATATGACGATATTGGAGAAGTTTTTGGTCGTGCGCGTCCCGCAACTGGTTTTAGTACGGACCTGAAAACAATGCTTTCGTTATCCACACATAAAAATAATCAGGTTGCAGCAATTTATGCACCCGCAGACAATGACGCGGCGCTTCAAAAAATGATTTTAGAATTACGCCAGAAAGGCGAAAAAGTGATTTGTGCTTTACCGGGGCAAACAGGCAACGCAAAAGATATGGCTTGTGATCGAGAATTAGTAAAAGACGGTTCGAGCTGGAAAATTAAA
>CAZZIS010000073.1:0-14888 GCA_964654445.1 uncultured Thioalkalispiraceae bacterium | reverse complement strand
ATCAATGCGTCTTTACCGCCAATACCGTATGCAGTAGGAAGAAGACCTGCAACCGTAGTAAATGTCGTTAACAGTACTGGGCGAAGGCGGTCTTTTGCTGCAGAAACGACGGTAAGAACGAGGTTAGAGCGATGTTTATCAGAAAGTTCCTGATTAACTTCGGTAACCATTATAATAGTGTCATTTACAACAACACCGAGTAATCCGAGTGTTCCCATGGTAGAGAAAAAAGACAGTGGCATGCCATGTGCGTAAAAAGACCAAACAACACCAATAATTGCAAAAGGTATAATAGACATAACAATAAAGGATTGGCCGAATGAATTAAGCAATAAGGCAACCACAAGATAAATTGATACCAATGCAACAATGCCTGCAGTTAGGAAACCGCCAAATATTTTTTGTTGTTCTCGTGCTTCGCCTGCGAAACTAACATCAAGCTGTGGATATTTAAGCCAACTTTCCTTGAAATGTGAATTTACTGCTTTTTGAATAATTGATGGGCTAGTTAGTGACGGATCTATATCTGCACTGATTGTCTCGGTACGAACACCATCAGCGTGCTTGAATTCCAGTGGGCCACGACCATGTGTCAGGGATAAAACATCACTAAGGTTCATTACCTGGCCACGATTATTTTTAACGGGTATCTTAAATATCATATTTTCGCTATTTCTGTACTTAGGCGCGACAATTATTCTATATTCAATAGTTTCCTCAACACTTGTTGTTGAGCTAACGATCATCCCGTCGTAAGTTACTCGTAATGCTTCAGCGACATCTTTAACCTTTAAACCTACTTCAGCGAGTTTTTTATAACTAATATTAACAATGAGTTGATCTTTACCGGGTTTATTATCTGTTTCAACATCAAGAATGCCATCTATGCCTCTGAGGAAAGTCATAACTTCTTTTGCGGTGTTTTCTCGAAGCGCATCGTCATTTGTACTGATACGTATTTCTGCAGGTTTACCAATAGCTGGACCGACCCGTTTCTTATCAAACAGAAGTATTTCATTGTTATGAACCGGAATAGAATTACGTAATGAGCTAATTATTTCATCAGCAGAACGTTCACGGTGTGCTTCCCCGGTTAAAAAAATACTCACAATTCCCCAATGACTATGTTCTCCTTTATTTATTGAAGGATTTGTAGATAAAGTACCTACTCGTGTAGAAAATGACTCTAATTCATTTTTAGCTAAGCCCTGTATATGTTTTTCAATCTCCTTGAGGCGATTTTCTGTTGCGGCTAGTGAAGCACCACGTTGCATTTCAAGCTTAATATAAAATGTTTCGACACCATCTTGTGGGAATATTTGAAATTTCATAGTGCTCTTAACGAGAAACACACTAGAGAGCAATATCATTATCATTACCGTTAGAACAAAATAACGACGATGAAGTAGCTCCTCAAGTATAGTGGCATATTTATTTTCAATTTTTATAATCCATTCAGCTTTGCCTTTATTTTTTCCTTGCGCGCCTTGTTTACCCGAACTTAAGTGGTGAGGAAGTAAGAAGAAACTTTCAACTAAACTTACTATTAAAGCAACAATGACCACTGCAGGTATTGCCCATGCAAACTTACCAGGCATACCACCAATTGAAAACATGGGACTGAATGCGAGAATGGTGGTAATACTTGCAACTAAAACAGGGCGCCACATCATTTGCGCACCTTTTAAAGAAGCTTCTTTGGCGGACAAACCTTTTTCACGGTAATGTGTGATCTTTTCTGCAACAACTATTGCGTCGTCGACGAGTAGGCCGAGTACCAGAACAAAACCAGCCAGTGAAATGGCATTAATTGTTACACCAAAGTAAGGTAGAATAATAAAGCTGCCGAGTAGAGAGAAAGGTACACTCATAGCAGTCCAGAAAGCCGCCTGACGATTTAATGCAAGCATAAGAATAATAGTGACAAGAGCAAAACCAAGTAGTGCGTTGCCACTGAGTACTTGTAAACGCAAACGAGTACGAGCAGACTGATCATTCGAATAAGAATATCCAACCCCATTTAAAACAGGTTGTCTGGCCATATAGTCTTTTACGCCATCTAAAGTTTTAATAATATCAGCATTTTTCTTTTTGCGAATAACCAGGTTCATACCAGGTTTACCTTCATTTCTAACGATGAAGTTTTCATCCTTTTCCCGCAAGATGACAGTTGCTATATCTTTAACGCGAACAACCTGACCTGAAATATTTGCACGTAAAATGACATTTTCTACTTCTTGAGGATTATTGAATTTGTTTAAACTAATAACAGTTTGTTCATTTAAATAAGATTCTAATGTGCCGCCTGTTGTGCGTAAATTTCTGGATTGAATGGCATATAAAACTTCAGATAAACTGATACGTAAATTTTTTGCTTTAGTGGGATCAATTTCTATATGCATTTCACGATCGAAGTAGCCAATTTTATCGACACCCGCAACACCTGGAAGAGATTCAATACCACGTTCATAAATAGGTAGTATTTCACGTAGTTTTTTATGTTCACCAAAAAGATTAATTGAAACAATAGGGGTATCACTTGTTGAAATAACATCAACAATAGGAAGATCATCCAGATCTATTGGTAAATCCTGTGTTTGATCGACAGCTTGCTGGATGTCGTTAACAATGACAGTTAATGCTCTGGTATTTGCATCTTCATCTGCCTGAATAATAATGGATGAGAAGTTTTCTCTCGAGGTAGATGTTACTTCATATAAACCATCAACTTCACGAATTTGTTCTTCCAGCTTTGTTGTCACGTTAAGCTCAACATCTTCAGCTGATGCACCACGATATATGGTGTTTACAGTTAATTTGTTAAGGTCAACAGAAGGGAAGCCTTCTTTTTGAATGGTAAACATTTGATTGAGGCCAAATGCAAATACAGACAAAAATATTAGTTTGACTAACATTGAGCGTTGCAGGAAAAACTGGATAAGACTATTCATGTTTATTTTTCTCGTGCTGAGGGGGTGGTTTTTGTTTTCAGATTTGCAGTAGTGTTATAAGCCTCAAGATTTCGATCAAGTAACTCACCAATTTTTAATTGAAGTGTCAGTTGTTGAGAGAATAGCCGTTCACGATTCAACCTGCTTTCCAGGTGAGAAGTCTGATCCCTTAATAATTCAAATAAATCTATTTTTCCTATTCTGTACAACCGTTGTTCTTTTATAAGTTTCTTTTTACCCAGGTTAATTTTTCGATCCGTTGACTTTATTGCAACTTTCAATTGTGATGATTGTATTTCTAAATTTGCAAGGGTTGCTGCAGCATCAATTAAACGTTGCTTAGTATCAGATTTGGTTTGACGTTTTTTAGCCAGTTGTGACTGATAATTACCACTAGCCTGACGATTGCCTAATGTGTACTTATATTCCAGCATAATTGAATAATCATCTTTATTAAAACTTGAACTGTGTGCATCACTTAAGCTGCCATCAACGCCATGACGAGTATAACCAACGCTTAAATTCAGATCTGATGATCTGGCATTATTTTTAGCATTTAAAAGTATGTCTTGTTGTTTTCGGAGGGTATCAAGAATATCTTTTAGACGTGATGATGTTGTTAAATAGTTTTCTTCTCTTAATGTGTTTTTTGTTGATGAGAGTAAATTTGAGTTTTTAGGATTTACAGGGCTAAGTTTAGAATCAGGTTTATTTGAATTCATTTGATGTTTGATTTGACGTGTTAGTCCAATATAACGTCCTTTAGCTTGTTGTAAACGTGAAAAATAATCTTCACGAATCTCTTGTGCGCGTAGTAGCTCATAAGGTTCAATAACCTGTCGCTTGACTTTAGTACGTGTTAATTTTTCCTGATCAATTGATTGCTGATGAACCTCTATAGAAATACTTAACTCTTGAGAGGCTAAATACCAATCAATATAAAGTGAAGCGAGCTGGGTAATGTAACTTTCAAGATTTTCCTGGCTACTTAGCGTTGAAAGCTTGTAATTAAGTTCACTTGTTTTAATGTTGAGACTATCCTGTATACCACCAGCATTCTTTAATAATGGTTGAGTTAGTCTAAGAGTCAAACTTGGTTGATAATATTGCGCACCTGCTGCTCCTGCAGGATTTCGGTCTGTATACAGATTACTGTAAGCCATGGATAAACGTGTACCAGTGTTTGAAAATAGTCGGTTATACGATAAGTTCAAATTAGTGTTGTTGCTTGTATCGGCTTCTGAACCAAAAATTTTATCCGCTTCTGTACGGGATAAGTTCAAACTTGAGCTTAATATTGCATCATCGATACCTAGACTTGCATCTCGTAAACCGATAGCAACCTCCTTTTCAGCTAAAATTTTCTGTACACCTGGATTATTTGTCAGAATGGATTCAATAAAGTCATCTAAATTTAACTCACGTGAATGTACTGAATAACTTGATAATAACAGAACCAGAGTAAATCCAATATAAAATAGAACTGTATGGTTGAGCGGTTGGCCAAAAAATATATTTTTCATGGTTTATTCTCTTATTTTTACAGATTATTGCACTTATTTATTTAACGCACCATTAATTTTGTAAGTAGAATGACATGCTACACAGTTATTCATTAATGTTGATAGCTGTTCCAATGTATATTGAGGATCACCTAAATCTTCGGCATCAAGAGCCAGTGCGTCAAATTTCTTATGTGTATCAAACCCTAGTTTTTTAAAGGTTAAAGGCAATTTCCCCATTAGTGAGCCAGGTACCGTTTGTTGAGCTGCTGCTCCTACTTCACGTGCAGCTTCTGCAACACTTTTCATGTCTTTCTTTGTGATGCCAGTTGTGATTTTTTGAATGCTTGATAAAAACATGCGCATTTCACCCAAAACAAGATCACGTTCAGGCTCATCCAGCAATATGGCCTGACGGCCATCAGTAGATGGTGCAACTTCACCTTCAAATATAAATTTATAACTCATTAATGATAAAACAACTAATAACACAGTTGAAATTGACCAGCATAATTTACACATTTTCATCTCCAGTATTAAAGTATCAATTAAATTTTTAATTTTCTTTTGTTTGTTTAGTATAAATAGTTGCAACTGCTGCAATGGCTATCCATATGACCGAGCGTAATGTCATTGCGATAACGGTACGGATTTCGTAATTACCATCCATCAGTATGTGCACACCAAATGCTGCAAAAACCAATATTGTAAGAGAGGCAATGGCAATGGCAAGTTTTGTAGCCCACTGTTGTTTAATCCATAATCCTATACCTGCAATGATATAGAAAAAACCAGCCACAAAATTAAACCACAAAACAAAACCAACATAATCTCCTGCGGCTGCACGAGCATCTCCATCGGTAAATAAAACTGCACTTCCGGATTTTATTGTCATAAGACCAAAGAGAATAGCAATCACCATAGAAGGCCAAATCATTAAGATACGTTTTTTAGTGCTCATTTTCTTTATACCTCGTTATAACTAATAATTACTTTCGTAAGGAAGGTTGTAAAAATTTCCATATTAAATCCGCTTCTTTCTCCAGGGGGAATGAAAATTCATAAATTGACCATCGTAAAACAAGCCCTTGTATCATCGCCGTGAGATAACGCGCGGTTTCATCTGCATCAAGATCTTCACGAAATAATCCTGTTTCGATGCCTTCATTGAGTAACTGGTTAACGCGTTTAACATAACTGTTCATAACTTCCTGAAGTGCTGCTTTTAGCTTTGGTGATTCCAGGTGGAGCAGGTCAGAAAACAATACTTTTGGGATAGCCCGATGTTTACTAATAAAACCAAGTTGGCGCTGAAGCAGGAAATGAAGTTTTTCATCTGCAGGTGCATCTGGATTTGCTCCTTTACTGATGGCTTTAAACAGGTTCTCGGAAATCCAGCCTATGACTGCAACAAATATGGCTTCTCGGTTTTTGAAATGACGAAACACAGTAGGTTGTGCAATACCGACTCGATCTGCAATAGCTTGAGTGGTTACCTTTTTAATGCCTTGCTCAGCGGTCAGATCCATCGTGGCCTGGACGATTTCTTTCCTGCGTTCTTCTTGTGGTTTGCCCATATTATTACCAAATGTATATTTGTGAGTAATTAATTGCTTATTTATAGGCCTGAAATCTATATTTGTCAAATAATTACTCGTCTATTAACCATGTAGTTAGCAGGTGATTAGGGGGTGGAAGCTTATTAGCTGAGTGGATATGCAGGGAAATGAATGACATTACTTGAATACATCAATCTCTAAATTCTGCTAGTTTGTATTTATAAAATATATTTCCCTGATTATGTAGAGCAGCAAAAACATTATTGTATGAATAAACAGAATTACCTTATTGTCCTGAACCCACTAACGGGTAAAAAAGGGCAACGATATCTCAATATATTAATTGCACATTTGCAAACTAATTGTATTGATTTTGATATTTATGAAACTGTTGCAAAAGTAGCCATTAATGAACAAAAGATCCGTGAATTAATCATTTCTTATAGTGACGTAATTTCAATAGGCGGA
The DNA here is from genome assembly GCA_964654445.1 of uncultured Thioalkalispiraceae bacterium. GTDB lineage: Bacteria > Pseudomonadota > Gammaproteobacteria > UBA6429 > Thiohalophilaceae > JAGLTQ01. The sequence goes on along the minus strand of CAZZIS010000073.1, from coordinate 8,408 downwards.
GATGGCACTTTAAATATGTTGAGTAATGTTCTGGCTTTTAAGAACATCTCACTTGGCATTATTCCCTGTGGAACAGGTAATGATTTTGCGAGACACATTTATAAAAAAACAGATGATATTATTGCGACGGTTACAAATAAGAAGACAATGACAGTGGATCTTGGCTGGTGTAATAATCGTTACTTTATGAATGTGTTAGGCATAGGTTATGATGCGATGATTGCGGAAAAGACAAAAAATGAAAATAAAATATTATTTCGGTCATTTTTCTATTTATGGAATGCATTAAAATATTTGCCTTTTTATAATGAAAAAAAAGTACATCTTGAAGCAGATAATTTTAATAAAAATGAAGCTACTTTTATAGTTGCATTTGGCAATGGTACATTTTTTGGCTGTGGTATGAATATTACACCTAAAGCAGACATATCTGATGGTCTGTTAGATTGTTGTTGGGTAGGTAAGTTAAGTTTTGTAAGAAAATGTCACTGTTTAATTAAATTATTCTCGGGTGAACATTTATCGGCTAATAATATTGAATATGTGCAAGGTAAACAGTTCCGGGTTTTAACTGAAGGACAGCCAATTGAAGCAGATGGTGAATTTACAGGTTATACACCCGCAACGATATGTATTAAAGAAAAAGCGCTATTATTAAAAGTGCCATAGCTTTTTTACTTCTAAGGAATCTGTTTTCACCAGGGAAAAGATTGAAACAGCTTTTGTAGCTTATCAATCTGTGTTTTGTTTTTATTAAGCCAGTTTATTATTTCTGTATTGCCTGATGATTTTTGTGAGTAAAATAAAAGTGCTTTGGTTAAATTGTTTTTATATATGGATTTAAAGAATGGAAAATAGTTGCTTTCGACAAAATAAGAATGATCTTTATCTGTTTTAATTTGCGATATTATAAGTAAGCAGGATTTTAGTTGTTCTAATTGTATTTCTATTTCAGTTTTCTTTATTTTTGTTAGAATGAAATCTATTCGCCGTGCAGACATTGTAATATCAATTAATTCAAAATCACCTTCATCTTTTTTTGTTTTAAGATTAACTGCTAGCTCAAGAGAGCCTGTTTGATCGTTTAGTTCAACACCACTTTTAAATATATCATTAATAAATTCAATGACGACTTTAGTTCTTTTGCTTTCGGGTTCAATGAGTAAAAAAGTTAAAAATGATAGCAATGCGGGAATTTTGTAGTCATTTTCATAATAAGCTAAACCCAGTCGTAAATGACTTTCACGGTGATAATGATTCAGAATAATTGTTTTTTTTAAAAATTCTGCAGCTTCTTCAATGTTGTCTTTTAAAAGGTAGGCTTTTGCCAGTTGGTAATGTAAACCAACGTCAGATTTAAATGTTTTAATAGCGAACTGATAGGTTGAAATGGCACTATCTAATGAATTATTTTTTTCATGGCTAAGTCCCAATAACAGGTAGGTATTTACCAGGAAAGGAGTTTTATATTCAGATGCACGGATTGAATAGTGGAGGCTTTTCTCAAAATCACCCAGAGCATAGTAACTTGAAGCAAGTCCGTAAAGTGCAATAGCACTGTTAGAGTTTTTTATTAATATAGACTGAAATTGTTTAATAGCATTGTTATATTGTTTGTTGTTCTGCATTTGTGCAGCATTAGCAAGAGATTTTGATTCTGGTTGTGTGGGAGAGTTGTAGATGAGGTGAGGTGCAACAGGTGGCTTGATGCTGCTACAAGCAACCAGAAAAAATGCAATTGTTATGTTCCAGATCAATTTCATAGTGTTTCAAATATTTGATAATAGTCAACAAATCATCTATTCAGGAAATAGGAGTGATTATGTTAAGTGAAAATTGCAGACTACAGCAAGGTATATTCTTTTTTTTGTTATATATGTTTGTAATTTCAACCGGGTATTCTCTTGAGCGTTCTGCTCAAGCGCAGAACAAAACAGAGGGTGTGTCGTTATCGGTTGGCCTGGAATTTGACCGTGGTACGTATGGAACAGTCGATACAACAAATAACTGGCGCATCCCCTTGTCTTTGAATTATTACCAGGGAGCATTTTTTGCCGGTATCAATGTTCCATATATCAGCGCGCAAAGTACAGGGAGCGTGACGGTGAGTAGTGGTTCAGGTAAGCGAGGTGCAACGACTACGAGTGCAACGCTCTCAAAGGTTTCAGGGCTTGGTGATATCAATATCTCTGCGGGATATAATCTTAATCCATTAAGTAATAAAACAAAATATTATGTTTCAGCACATATTAAATTAGCGACTGCAGATGAAATTAAGGGCTTAGGCACTGGTGCAGTAGATTATGCTATTGAAGCCGGGTTAAACAAAGAAATAGAACAACCGGTACTTTTTGCCAGTATTGGTTATCAAATCACGGGTGATACACCTACAATTAATTATAACAATGTTTTGTATGCAAATATTGGTATCTCCTTTGACAATATAAAACAAAAACAACCTGGCATTATGCTGGATTATAGTCAGGCAGCCAGCTCTGGCATAAAAGATAGTTTGGAATTAACCGGGTTTATGAATTATAAGATTGATAAGGAGAGATATTTATATTTTTATCTCCTTGCCGGTTTAAGTGAGAGTAGTCCTGATTTTGGTGCAGGTGTGAATTACCGATTTGATTATTAATATAATTTAATAATTATTGTTGTTGGTAAAACGTTTACGCCAAAACTGAGGTGAATAAAATAGTCCTAAAATAGCTCCGCAAACAAGCCCTATGGTATGCGCCATGTTAGCAATATTGCCTACAAGGCCTAACCAGCAGACAATAAACCAGATTAACATCATGACGGTAGTATTTTGATCCAGACCAAGACCTGACCGAGGATTAAATTTTCCCTGAGCCCAGACATAGGCAAGCAATCCATATACAACTCCGGACATTCCTCCAAACAGGGGGCCACTCCAGATGTACTGCGCCAGATTAGACAAGATTGAAATAATAATTACCAGTATCAACATGCGTCTTGAGTTTTGACGTTGCTCAACTGCACTGCCGAGCTGATAAAGCCATAATAGATTAAATGCGATATGGAGAATGCCAAAATGAATGATAATGGGAGTAACTAAGCGCCATAGCTGGCCGCTGAGGATTTCGGGTAGTCCCTGATAGTATTTGGAAATGAACAGGATATGCAGGAACTGGATATCTTGCCCAAGTTTGGAAAACAGGGCAACGATAAGACTAAGAGTGATTAATGTCGCAGTTACGCGGTTATAACGGGCCCATAGCTTTAATTGTTCAAAACCATCCATATTACTATCTCATTTTATCCTGCATGTATTTTTATCGTGTATCGTGTATTGTGTATTGTGTATTGTGGATTATTGTCCAGTATTAATAAAGAAAAAGATATGAATCAAGGATACACATGATTAAACCATACGTAACAAAGATCTTTATCGTAATGTTGTTAATTGTGGCTGGATTTTTGTTACAGGTTGCTGGATTGCTTGATGCAGAGAAGATGCTTTTAGTCGCAAGAGAATATACTGGCCATTGGTGGTTAGCCGTTGTCTTAATTTTATTACCAGCGATTATGTTTACTTTTGCACTGGCCGGTTCCATATTTCTTTGGGTGGTGGCTCCACTATATTCACCCGCAATGGCAGCCTTTATTCTTGCGGCAGGTGCAACTCTCGGTGGTGTAGCCGCATATTATTTTTCAAGGAATATAACTGAGGAATGGATAAGAAAAATTGAAAACTCGCATGCTTATAAAATATTGCATCAACAGGATAATTTTTTTACTTTATTTGCTTTAAGAGTATTGCCTGCTTTTCCGCATTCACTGGTTAATTACAGCTCAGGAGTTTTAAAAGTTAAATTAAGCCACTTTATACCTGCTGCATTTTTAGGAGTAGGGATAAAATCTTATATCTATGCAAAAGTTATTTATAATGTAACGACAACGGCATCACTAGACGACCTGTTAAATATTTCAACTTACGGTCCATTAATTTTATTATCTGCAATTACATTTATTGGTGTTTTTATTAAATACAAGCTGTCAAGTAAACAGGAATAATACCTGCTTAATTATACCCGGAACAGTAGCATTAAAAAATTGAATATTTAACACTAAATAAGCCTTCCAAATACCAGATCACTCTATAGTGGAGTGGATCAAGCGAAGCGGATCCACCATAAGCTATGAGAGTTGGATCCGTCGTGTTACTCCTTGATCCAACCTACAGGTCAAAGTGGGCTTGTATTTGGAATACTTATTTAGGATATGACTTCTATTATCTATTTTGTACCATCCCTGATTACAACAATGATAAGCTGATATTTGAGTAAATTGAGTAGTGGTTCTAAAATGAGAAATGGATGAATTGTGTTTCAGTTTGGCTGTATTACAAATGCTGTATTGCAAAGTGGCTACAAGGGGACTATGTTTTAATATAAGGAATGCATTCCAGGAACAAAGATACTATAAATAGAATATGTAAAAGCAAGGGGGCATACTTGCAGGTAACATAATATGGAAGCCGATTTTACATCTCATGATCAAGATAAGCTAGCCCATAGCTTGCTTAAGCTCATTGAGGTATTGGTTGCCGAATTATATGCCAACAAACCTCGCACCTTTGTGCTTACCCTGGATAGTTCACTCGATGATGATTTAGGCCTGGATAGTTTAGCGCGTTATGAGCTGATCTCCCGGATTGAACAACGCTTTAATATCACATTACCACAGCGAGTCTTTGCAGAAGCAGAATCACCACGTGACTTGTTGCGATCGATTTCCAGTGCGCAGGGTCAAAAAGAACTTTTTTCTTCAAAAAATGTGGTCGAACTAACTATTGGCAAAGTAGAAGAATTGCCTCACCAGGCTTCAACTTTGATCGATGTTCTGGAATGGCATGTGCAGCATCATCCTGATCGACTGCATATCCAGATTGTCAGTGATGAAGGTGAAGCACAAACATTAACCTATAAACAACTTTGGCAGGGTGCACAGAAAGTTGCTGCCGGGCTACAGCAACATGGTCTTCAGTTAGCTGATACAGTGGCTATTATGTTGCCAACGGCTAAAGACTATTTTTACTGTTTCTATGGAATATTATTGACCGGTGCAATACCCGTGCCTATCTATCCCCCCGTCAGGCGTAGTCAACTTGAAGATCATTTACAAAGACATAGCAGTATCTTAAATAATTGCGTTGCTAAAATATTAGTGACTATGCCAGAGGCAAAGGTTGTTGCCAGGTTATTAAAATCACAAGTGCTAAGTTTACGTGAAGTGGTCACGGTTGCTGATCTTACTTCCCTTTCGACATCATATATTCGACCCTCGATAAATCCTTATGATGTTGCTTTTCTCCAATATACGTCGGGTAGCACAGGTAATCCAAAAGGTGTTGTGTTGACGCATGCAAACTTGTTGGCCAATGTACGCGCGATGGGTAAAGCAGTGGAAGCGACACCAAATGATATTTTTGTCAGCTGGTTGCCGCTCTATCATGATATGGGATTAATTGGTGCATGGTTTGGAAGTCTATACTTCGCCATGGTGCTGGTTGTGATGTCTCCACTGAGTTTTTTAACGCGACCGAAACGTTGGTTATGGGCGATTCACCAGTATCGAGGTACATTGTCTGCTTCTCCCAATTTTGGTTATGAACTTTGTTTAAAACGACTTAATGATGAAGATATTGAGGGTCTTGATTTAAGTTCCTGGCGGTTGGCATTTAATGGTGCAGAACCAGTGAGTCCAGAGTCTATTGAAAAGTTTACCCGTCGTTTTCATGCGGTAGGTTTTAAAGAAGAAAGCATGATGCCAGTCTATGGTCTGGCTGAATCATCAGTGGGCCTGGCATTTCCACCACTGCATCGCAAGCCAGTTATTGATCGAATTAAACGTGATGAATTTAGCCAAACAGGGCAGGCAGAACCCGCTACACAAGCTGACAAAAATGTCTTACGTTTTGTGGCTTGTGGATACCCTTTATCAGGACATCAGATTCGTATTGTTAATATTGACGGTAAGGAACTACCTGAACGGCATGAAGGTTATGTACAATTTCGTGGTCCCTCAGTGACATCCGGTTATTACCGTAATCCTGAAGAAACAAAAAAATTGTTTATTGGTGACTGGTTGAATTCAGGTGATCTTGGTTATATCGCTGATGCTGATATCTTCATTACAGGAAGAAATAAAGATGTCATTATTCGAGCAGGCCGCAATGTTTACCCTCATGAACTTGAAGAAGTCGTCGGTAATATAGAAGGCATTCGCAATGGTTGTGTCGCGGCATTTCCTGCAAAGGACCAACGCTCTGCCACAGAACGTTTGGTGGTACTGGCAGAAACAAGAGAAACGGATTCGGCGATTCAACAGGAACTGAAAAATCATATCAGTACACTATCCAGTGACTTGATCGGTTTGCCGCCAGATGAAATTATCCTGGCACCACCACATACGGTATTAAAAACATCCAGTGGTAAAGTCAGACGTTCAGCGTGTCGTGAGCTCTATGAACAAAATTTACTTGGTCAGGCACCAAAGGCATTTTGGTTACAGATTACCCGAACTGCACTTAGGTCTATGATACCGATAGCTCGTCGCTTACAACAACGTTTAGTGAATGGTCTTTATGTTGTTTATGCCTGGCTGTTGTTTATACCTTTAGCCTGTATGGCCTGGTTATCTGTGATGTTGTTACCTGGCTTGAAATGGCGCTGGCTGGCAGTGCATAGTTTGGCACGTTTGCTGGTTTTTGCTTCAGGAACGAAAGTTGTAGTAAATGGTTTGGAAAATTTACCGCCTGCATCGCAAATATCAGTATTTGTGGCAAATCATGCCAGTTACCTGGATAGCTTTGCTGTACTCGCTTCGGTTCCCCGTGATTTTAGTTTTATAGCTAAAGGGGAGTTTCGCAAGAGCATGTTTGCGGGTCCCGCACTAAAAAGATTACGTGCAGAGTTTGTCGAACGATTTGATATACAGCAAGGGGTAATCGATACCCAGGATATTGCAAATGCCAAACAACGAACTCAGTCACTTTTTTTCTTTCCTGAGGGGACATTTACACGCGTGTCCGGGTTACAGAATTTTCACATGGGGGCATTTATCACTGCAGCAAAAGCCAATATGCAGGTCATACCCGTTGCTATCCGTGGCACACGTTCTATTTTACGCGCAGAATCATGGATACCACGCCGTGGTCGTATTACCATTACTATTGGTCAGGCTGTGAGTCCTAATGTTTTAACTGAAGGGGAAACAGAAGATAACTGGTCTGTTGCCGTTAAACTTAAAAGCGCAGCACATCAACATATCTTGCGTTATTGTGGTGAAGTGGATCTTTCGCATGAAGCATCATAGTTATAGTTTAGGTTGTAATGACCATTTTACATATGTATGGCTACTTATGTTGTGCTGCTGGTTTTTTACGTCATCACTTCTGGCCGATGAATACACTGAAGCACGAGAACAACTGGTGCAGGTAATCGAGGCCGATGTTCGCATGACCAGTCAGTATCTCAACAGGCAGGCACTGGATCCTCGTGTCATGAAAGCGATGGGCAAGGTTTTGCGGCATGAATTCGTTCCCACTACCGTACAACGTTTTGCCTATCTCAACCAGCCCTTACCCATTGGCTATGGGCAAACTATCTCGCAACCTTATATTGTGGCGATAATGACGGACCTGTTAAAGCCAGCGTCAGATGACAAGGCGTTGGAAATCGGTACAGGTTCCGGCTATCAGGCAGCTATCCTTGCTGAACTGGTTAAACAGGTTTATAGCATTGAAATCATTAAGCCACTGGGTGAGCAAGCTGCGTCTCGTTTGTCCCGTCTGGGTTATCACAATGTGACGACAAAAATTGGCGATGGTTATTATGGCTGGGAAGCAAATGCACCATTCGATGCCATCGTCGTCACTGCAGTAGCCAGCCATATTCCACCGCCACTTATCAAACAACTTAAGGTTGGTGGTCGTATGGTAATACCGGTGGGAAGCAGATTTTTGACCCAGCAGTTGTTGCTGGTAACAAAAGAGGAGGGAGACAAGATTACTACCCGGCAGATTCTGCCAGTGCGTTTTGTGCCTTTGACCGGTGATCATGACCGGTGAACATTGAAATAGCTGAATAAAAAAACATGTCATCACGCCCACCTTATTTTTCAGTGACCCTGCTTTCCGCTGCTGCATTGGCGTATGAAATTCTGCTCATGCGTTTGTTTTCCATTATTCAGTGGCACCACTTCGCTTATATGTTTATTGGTTTAGCGTTACTGGGCTATGGTATTAGTGGAACAATTGTTGCCATACATCAGCAATATTTACTTAAACGATTTAATCCTTTGTATATTAGTTTTGTTGCCTTGTTCGGTGTATCTGCTGTTGCCTGCTTTGCTCTTGCGCAACGTATTCCTTTTAA
>CAZZIS010000072.1:0-14968 GCA_964654445.1 uncultured Thioalkalispiraceae bacterium | reverse complement strand
AGTCGCGTATTGTAATGGTTGAGCAATCTCGCCGCAATTGCGAATTGGCAAAAACCTCTGCTGTTGAAACATTTATTTGCGGTTTTAGCACTAAAAACCACTTATCTGGTAGATCTATTGGTTTTAGCTGCTCACCAACCCCTTCTGCCCATGCAGATTGGGCAAAAATGAAGACCGGAACATCCGCACCTAATTGCACTCCCAGCTCCGTTAATTCCTGCTGACTCATGCCACAAGCCCATAAATGGTTCAAAGCCACCAGTACAGAAGCTGCATTTGAACTACCGCCACCAAGCCCGCCTCCCATGGGAAGTATTTTCTCGACCGAAATATCGACACCTAAATGATTACCGCAGTGTAATTGCAGTAACTTAGCCGCCTTTACCACCAAATCGTCTTCTGCTGGCACTCCAGCCAAATCAGAAAGCCTGTGTATATGACCATCTTCACGCAAAGATAAGGTAATTGTGTCAGCATAATCCAAAAACTGAAATACAGTTTGCAACAAATGATAACCATCCTCTCGTTGCCCGGTGATATGCAAAAACAGGTTTAATTTTGCCGGCGCAGAAACTGTTATTGTTTTATCCATAATCAACTCAAAATTAAAAAAATCTTTCACCGCAGAGACGATGCCAGAACGTGCGGAGCAGGTTAGGGTAATACTGAACGAAACGCGTAGCGGTTCTATAGTGCAAAGATCGCCAAGAAAACAAATTAATATAAAAATAACTAACTAATCTAAACATATAACCAGTTACTATTATTAATCCATTATCAGCATTTTAAATCCTATTTCCTCTGTGATCTTTGCGTCTCTGCGGTAAAAAAATTATATTTTCGGCATCCATATACCAATCTTCAAAATTCCATCTTCAATGACATGTTCTGGCACAGCAAGATTTTGTTGTTCATTATTACCACTCTTTTTAAAAATACGTCCCGCAGCATCATACTTTGCGCCAAAACAAGGTTCACTAAATAAAATATTTTCTGTTTCATGGCTTAATCTGATCTGGCAACCGCGTTTATTTTCATGGGGAATAAAAACAAAAACCTTTTTACTGGCTGAGCGAAAATTATTTTTCATTATCACAGGTTGATCACTTTTTTCTGAAGCTGCATCACGCAAAGACTTGTCCATTTCTTTTAATGACCAAATATCTTTTTCAGTTCGGGAATAAACCCAAACAAGACCACCCGCCCAGGGTAAAGATTTAATTTCACCCACTACTAAATCTACAACAGGTAAAGTAATAACCCAATGTGATGATGCCGCTTTTTTTTCATCAATTGTCTTCGAGGAAAAACTGGAAATAAAAGGTATAGATACAAAAATCAAACCAATAAAAACCAGCAACTTCATTAAGCCAGATAAAAACTGACGGCGTTGAATTGATGATGACATAATAATCTAGCCGTTTTCTTTTTTAAACTGGAATGTTTTACTTTTCAAATCCCACTCATCAACAAAAATCTTCACTTTTAAATCATGGCCATCAATAAACACTTTTTGCGGTAACTCATGTTTCGCTACATCAATATATTGCTTAAATCGAACACGCCATCCATCTTGCTGTAATTGTTGCAAACGTCCAAACTCATCCAGTGTTTGATTTTGCTTTTTGATATTCCGGTTCGGCAATCCGCGCATCCAGTACAACAAACTTTTAACGGGCATATATACACCTGTAACTTCCTGTAACAAGCGATCAGGACTATCTGCATAAAAATAATTTTTATCTGCATCCACCAGGATCACCCCATCAGAAGTACCTGTCAGCTGAGCATGTCCCGCACCAAAGGGACCAGATAAATCGAGAATATATTTATCATCATGGTGCTGCCATTTCATACTTAAATGCCATGACTCCTGACCATTGATAATGGCTATACGTCCATTTAAAAACCAGTCATTTATTTCAGACAGTTCAGATTTTCGCTGCTCCCATTTTTTATCCGGGTCAGCAACAAATTTATGAGGAGGTGTTGTACTACAGGCTGTTAAAGAAATAACAGCCAGTAAAAAAATTAATGCTTTCATTCAGCAAATTTTTGAATCACATTTAATAACAAGTCATCATTGGGTGCTTGTTGCAATGCTGCATTCCATACTTCCTGTGCAGCTTCACGTTCGCCTGCCACCCATAAAACCTCACCGAGATGAGCAGCAACTTCAGCATCTTTTAATTTTTCAAAAGCACGTCTGAGGTATTTCAAAGCGTCATCATATTGACCCAGACGATAATAAGCCCAGCCCATACTGTCATGAATAGCCGCATCCTCAGGTTCAAGTTTATATGCCTTTTTAATATACTCAAGCCCCTTTTCTAAATGCACAGTTTTATCAACTAATGTATAACCTAAAGCATTTAACGCTTGTGCATTCTCTGGTTCACGTTTAACAATACTTTCCAAATCTTTTACTGCCGCATCAACGTGACCGATTTTTTCTGCAGCTAACGCACGCGCGTATAGTAAACGATTGTTATCCGTAAGTTGCCGTAACGCTTCGGTATATAAATTTACAGCTTCTTCATACTGTTTAGCTGTATTCAATATTTCACCTTCAGTAAGGTAAACACGTAGCTCTTTATCCAGGGAGTCCGGGCTCATATTTTGTAAACGTGCACGCGCATCTTTTAAGTGACCCTGTTTCGCTAAAATCAGAGCTACACGTAATTCAGCTTCAAAACTATATTGATTGTCACGCACTTTTTTATACGCATTAATTGCATCATCAAGTTTATTTTGTAACTCGTACGACTGCGCTAAATAATACTGTGATTCAACAACGCGTTTATTGTCTTCAAGCAAGCGGGTAAAATATTTACTGGCTTGTTTAGGTTTATTCATTTGTAATGTCAATAAACCCAATGCATAGCGTGCTTCATGCTGAAATTTTTCATCATCCGTTAATAATGAAAATTGATTTACGGCTTCATCAAACTGTTTTGCATCAACCAGATTTCGCGCATAAAACATTCTTAAGCGGGTGTTGCCTGATTGTGCCGCAACTGTTTGCCGTAATACTTCAATTGCTTGCGCCTTATAACCCTGACGAACAAAAATATTCGATTGTAAAATATGAGCTTCAGTCCACTCAGGTTGTAGTTGAATGACCTTTTTAATTGTTTTTACCGCGTCATCCAGATTCCCCACCAGGAATGCAAGCTGACTATAAGCATATAGTGCATTCGGATTGTTCTTACGTTTGGCAATAAGCTTACTCATTACTTCAAGTGCAGCTTGTTTATCTTTTTCTTTGCTCAACAATGACGTTATTAACATGAATCCCTGACGTTCACTGTGTTTACCGTGGTTAAGTACATATTCAAAATGCTCAGCGGCAGCGGCTGTTTTGCCTGCTCGCACCAGTAATGCAGCCAGCACTTGCCGTGCTTCCAGATTTTCAGGTTCTAATTCATTCCACAATTTTGCAGCCGTAATTGCACGTTTATCGTCTCGCGCATAATAGGACGTTCGTGTGGCTTGCTGAGCAACGCGCGGATCACGAGTCACCTCTGCCGCTTTAGTATAAAGCGCCGCAGACAGCCCTATTTGTCCTCGTTGTGCAGCAATTTCAGCAGAAAGGAGGTAATAAAATACTTCCCCGGAAAGTTCAGTTTGAGATTTTGGCTTTTTTGCAGTAACAATTGCAGGCTTATCCTGACGGAGTTTGGCTTTAGATGAATTCGTAATACCTGTAACCTGGCTTTTTACCGGCTTATTTACTGACTTTTTGCCCGCTTTAGCGACATTTTGACTCGTTTTATTTGCTGCTTTCCCGGTTTGGATCGAGGCACACCCCATTTGTAGTGAAAAAAAGCCCACTAAAACAAGCCAACCTGCAATATTTTGTCTTTTCTTTATCATCTTGTACTCAACTATAACCGACTTTTTGCTGATTTACCTTTATAATACGCCGCTTAATGCAGCGAACTCAATCCATTTTAAGTATCGGATAACACTCGATAAACTCTATATATGGTTTAGAATAGGATTCTGCAAGTTTTTTGCCAACTTTGATGTGATTTAATCGACAGTGACCTTAATAGCCTTCGGTATTAACCATAAAACTGCTCCCGTGGATATTCGCGAGAAGGTTGCCTTTGCGCCTGAAAAAATGGAGCAGGCCCTGCACGAATGCGTAAATAATGGTGAAGTCAGTGAAGCGGCCATTATTTCGACCTGTAATCGTACTGAACTATACACCAGTATAAATGAAAGCGACGCGGGCAAAATTGAATTTAACAGCCTTTTAGACTGGTTCTGTCAGTATCACAAACTGGACAGAAAAGACGTCGAACCTTATATTTATCTGCACAGCAATAATGATGCGGTTCAACATATTTTACGTGTTGCCAGCGGATTAGATTCATTAGTTTTGGGTGAGCCACAAATTCTTGGCCAAATAAAAGATGCCTACAATACCGCTAACCAGGCAGGTACCATTGGCCGCCAGCTTAACCGTCTGTTCCAGCATACCTTCTCGGTTGCGAAACAAGTGCGCACTGATACGGCTATTGGGGCAAATCCTGTTTCTGTTGCTTTTGCTGCGGTCAGTTTATCTAAAAGAATTTTTGCTGATTTATCAAAACACACCGCTTTGTTAATTGGCGCAGGTGAAACAACTGAACTGGTTGCTCAACATCTTGCTAATCAAGGCGTGAACAAAATGATTGTAGCGAATCGTACCGTTGAACGCGCTCAAATATTAGCAAATAAATTCGATGCTGAAGCCATTGCTTTATCAGACATGCCTGAACGTTTAGTTGAAGCCGATATCATTATTGCCTCAACTGCCAGCCAGCTTCCCATTCTCGGTAAAGGTGCGGTTGAGCGTGCATTAAAACAACGCAAACATCGTCCTATGTTCATGGTTGATATTGCTGTGCCACGCGACATTGAGCCAGAGGTTGGTGAGCTTGATGATGTATATCTTTATACCGTTGATGATTTACATGAAGTAATTGAAGAAGGCCGCCAGTCACGTGAAGAAGCCGCAGTGCAAGCTGAAGAAATTATTGTTAACCAGGTTGACCATTTCATGGGCTGGCTGCGTTCTTTAAAAGGTGTTGATACTATTCGTGCCTTTCGTGAACAAGCAGAACAAAAAAGGGATGAACAACTTGCCGCAGCACAAAAACAATTAGCCGCAGGTAAAGACCCTGAACAAGTGATGAATGACTTAGCCCGCACTTTAACTAATAAACTTATTCATGAGCCTAGCGCACAACTTAATCAGGCCGCCTACTCTGGCCGCAAAGAAATACTCGATACCGCGCGCGAACTTTTTAACATTGAACCTGAAGAATAATTTTTCCGTATGAAAGACTCAATCCATAATAAATTAGAAAGTTTAGCCGAACGTTTAGAAGAAATTAATCACCTGCTTTCAAGCCCTGATGTTATTGCTGAACAAAATAAATTTCGTGCTTTATCACAAGAACATGCGCAAATTACTCCAGTTGTAAATTGTTTTACCAGTTATGAAACAACCATGGATGATTTTAACGAAGCAAAACGCATGCTCGAAGATGATGATAAAGACATGCGTGAAATGGCCAAAGAAGAATTTAAAGAGGCCAAAGAACAACTCGAAACATTAGAAGGTGAATTACAGATTCTCATGCTACCAACTGATCCAAACGACAATAAAAATGTCTTTTTGGAAATACGAGCAGGTACCGGTGGTGATGAAGCGGCTATTTTTTCCGGTGACTTATACAAAATGTATACCCGCTATGCAGAATCAAAACGCTGGACGGTTGAACTCATTAATGAAAGCTTAGGTGATCACGGAGGCTATAAAGAAGTGATTGTTCGTATCATTGGTCAAGGTGCTTATTCAAAACTGAAGTTTGAATCAGGCGTCCACCGGGTACAACGTGTTCCTGAAACTGAATCACAGGGCCGTGTGCATACTTCTGCATGTACTGTTGCCGTTATGGCAGAAGCAGACGAAATTGATACTATAGAAATTAATACGGGCGATTTAAAAGTAGATACCTTCCGCGCATCGGGTGCAGGTGGTCAGCATGTTAATAAAACTGATTCTGCAATTCGTCTAACCCATATTCCATCCGGTATTGTGGTGGAATGCCAGGATCAACGTTCGCAACATAAAAATCGCGCCCAGGCGATGAAAGTATTACAAGCTAAACTACAACAGGTTGAAGAAGATAAAGCAGCCAGTGAAGAGGCTGCAACACGTAAATCATTAGTCGGCAGCGGTGACCGTTCTGAACGTATTCGCACCTACAACTATCCTCAAGGTCGTCTTACCGATCATCGTATTAACCTGACCTTGTATAAACTCGATGAAGTCATGCAAGGTAAGTTAGACGATATTATTGAGCCACTTATTAATGAACATCAGGCTGATTTACTTACTGCAATGGGTGAAGAATAACTCATTATTTTATGCCATCTATCACTCAGGCAATTGAAGATGCAATAAAACAACTCAAGTCTGTTTCAGACTCCTCACGTTTAGATGCCGAACTTTTACTTTGTTCTGTTATAAAAAAAGATCGTGCTTTTCTTCGTGGCTGGCCGGAACAGGAACTGGACCAGCAACAGTTAGCCTCATTTCATAAATTACTCGAACAACGTCTTAAAGGAAATCCCGTTGCACATATTTTAGGTGAACGTGGTTTCTGGTCTCTTAATTTAAAAGTCACTACAGATACATTAATACCAAGACCTGATACCGAACGTTTAGTTGAGCTGGCACTTGAACGTATTCCAGAAAAATCACAATGGAAAATTCTGGATTTAGGTACGGGTACAGGCGCTATTGCCTTAAGTTTAGCAAAAGAAAAACCCGACTGTTTTATTACTGCAACCGATCAATCTATTGCGGCATTAGATGTCGCGAAACAAAATGCGGCAGAAAATAAAATTTCAAATATTGAATTTATTCAAAGTAACTGGTTTGAAAAGCTGATCGAAGATGGTCATCAGCAATTTGACATGATTGTCAGCAACCCACCTTACATAAAAGAAAATGATCCCCACCTGAAACAGGGCGATGTTCGTTTTGAACCTTTGTCTGCATTAACATCTGGCGAAGATGGTTTAAATGATATCCGCACCATTATACAAAAAAGCCAAAAACATCTTAAAAATACTGGCGTTTTGCTCATTGAACATGGTTATGATCAAGCCGATGCAGTATGTGAATTATTTAAAACCGCAAACTTCACTCAAGTAGATCATTTTGAAGACTATAATGGTAACCCTCGTGTTACAGCGGGCCATATTAAGTAGTTACTAATACTCTTATATAAAAGATTTAAATCACATAAATCATCTTCCGCTATTGACCTTGCTCTTATTAGGGTTAGGATTAAAGTATAGGAGAGATGGATGACTAACTTCACTAAACAACGTGATATCGTGTTTAATCCGCTGCATGACAATGAAAATCAAGCTTTGACAGCATGCCAAATGCTGGTTCATCTTGACGGTATCATTTTAGCTGACGCAATCTCTGAGACACACCTGATCATTCGCTATGATCTGCGCTTTTTTACATTAGTCGACGTCGAAGAGCTGCTGACTACCGTTGGTTTTCATCTTGATAATAGCCTGTTAATTAAACTTAAGCGTGCCCTCTATCAATATACTGAAGAAACTGAACGTGCAAATCTATGCTGCCCGGAAGGCCAGTCCAATTGTACCCGTGAAGCCTATATCAATCGCTACCAACACCTTCCTCATGGTTGCAGGGATAAACGCCCTTCCCACTGGCGTAATTACTTATAAAAAATATTATTACCGCAAAGACGATGCCAGAACGTGCGGAGCAGGTTAGGGCATCGTCTTTGCGGTAAATTTCTTTTGACCTTCATTTTTTTCGTTTTTCACTTCCATCTTTCTTCGTTTCTCTTTACCCTTCAGCCTATGAATGATGAACAACTCTTACGCTATAGTCGTCAAATCATGTTGCCACAAGTCGATATTACTGGTCAGGAAAAATTACTGGCTTCACGTGTATTGATCATTGGAATAGGTGGACTCGGTTCCCCTGTTGCGATGTATCTTGCTGCAGCAGGCATTGGCCACCTTGTTCTCGTTGATGATGATATTGTCGAGCTTTCAAACCTGCAACGACAAATCATTCATCACACGAGTGATATAGGTTTGAGCAAAGTCGAATCGGCAAAACAAACAATTCAAAACTTAAATCCTGAAATAACAGTGACATGTTATGAAAAGAGATTAAATAAAAACGAGCTGGCAGATGAAGTGCTTGCAGCGGACGTTGTGATAGATGGTACTGATAATTTCAGCAGCCGTTTTGCATTAAATACACACTGTGTAAAAAATAATACTCCTCTTGTTTCAGGTGCTGCCATTCGTATGGAAGGCCAGGTAAGTGTCTTTAACAAAACCCCCGGCAGTCCCTGTTATCGTTGCTTATATAAAGATGAAGGTGAACTTGATGCAACTTGCAGCAACAACGGTGTTTTATCTCCAGTTGTTGGTATTATAGGTTCAGTTCTGGCAAATGAAGCCATTAAAGTTTTACTCAATATAGGTGAGTGCCTCGATGGGAAATTACTTATATTAGATGCATTACATATGGAGTGGCGAACGTTGAAACTAAAAAAAGATCTCGCATGCCCTGTTTGTAAGTAACACGCGTTTGCACATCAATAAAATCCAGAAAAAAATCTTCAATATAACCCTAACTTTATTTTCTGATAATTATTCTTTAATTCAGATAATAAATTATTTAATTGAGTTACTGATAAATCAGTCATTCTCCAACCCTGATAAAATTTGATCATAACTACTTTCTAACTCTGAAAACAGTTTCATTAATTCTCCTTTATTCTGGTTAGCAGCCTGGAATTCCATTTTTCCGGCAAGGCTGGAAACCTGTTCAAAACCAAAATTTCCACCGGTACCTTTTAATTTATGTAAGGCCTCTGATAATTCCTGCCAGCGAACAGACTCTATCAACTTTTTTATTTCTTTTAATGTGTCTGACAAGCTATTTACAAATCGTTTTACCAAAGTAATCATTTCAGGATCATTCTTCAATAGAGAAGAAACAATTGAAGTGTATTCTCTATTTGTTGATGTGCTAACATCTAAATATTTTTCTAATGTTTGAGTCAACCTGGTAGCATCAACCGGTTTAGTTAAAAAGCCATCACAACCAGCAGCAAAACAGTTTTCTCTGTCTTCAAGCATTGCATTTGCAGTTACAGCAATTATTGGTTTATTAAATCCTCTTTGGCGTAATAACTTTACCGCTTCAATACCACCCATAACCGGCATTCGCATATCCATTAATATTAAATCAAAATTATGTTTTTCAACCGCTTCCAGTGCAAGATTGCCATTTTCAACAATGGTTACATCAACACCAATCCGGCGTAAAAATATTGAGAACAGGTCCTGGTTATCAATATTATCTTCCGCCAGTAAAATATTGCCGGATAATACGTCCGCTACAACATTATGATTTGATGTTTTAACATTAGCAGTATTGTTTTCTTCAGCAAGAAGAATTTGTGTATCGGGTAATCTTTCACAAGGCAAATAAAAATTAAACTGGCTTCCACTACCTAACTTACTAACAACCGTTAACGCCCCTCCCATACGTTCTGCCAGTAACTTTGATAATGACAAGCCTAAACCAGTACCACCAAATTTCCGTGTGGTTGATGAATCTGCCTGTCGATAAGCCTGGAAAATAATATCCTGCTGTTCTTTTGAAATACCAATACCACTATCAATCACCTCAAAAAGCAACGCGTCATGTTCACACTGGCAACTTACATTAATTGTCACATGACCAGACTCGGTAAACTTGATTGCGTTATTGCATAAATTTAATAAAATTTGTTTAACTCTTAACCTGTCCAGCTTGATTTTAGTTGGTAAGGGGTAAATATAATTAACTGAGAAATCTATTTCTTTTTCTTTGGTTGCCGGCCGTTCCAGATTTTCAATATCGGATAACAAGTCAAAAAGTGATGTTTCAATATATTCAATTTCAAGTTTATTTGCTTCAACTTTTGATAAGTCCAGAATATCGTTAATTATCTGCAATAAATGTTTACCGTTGCGGATAATAGTTTGAGTTGCATTCAAACGCTGCTCCATTGTTTGCTCGCTAAATAAACTTGTTTCAGCAAAGCCAATAATGGCAGTTAAAGGTGTACGAATCTCATGACTCATGGTGGCAAGAAACTCGGATTTTAAAATAGTCGCTTCTTCTGCTTTTACAAATGCAATCTCCATATCTTCACCCGCAAGACGTAACTGTGTATTTTTTTCTGTTACGTAACTGGCTACATATCGACTTATAAAAATAGCAATAAAGATAGTGATCAGACCAGCCAGGCTTACCCAAAAAATTCCATCATCAAATTGTTGACGACTATAATTATATGCATCATCACCATGATTCTTTTGTAACTCAACAAAGCTGTCAATTGTTCTGAAAAGTTCAGCTTGAGATACTCTCACCTTGTTAATGAGTTCTACAATTTTCTCTTTTGGCTCAGCATTAGCAAACATTTCTACAACTCGGTTGCTTAATGGCTGTGACTCCATGGTTTGCTCATCCATTAATTTATGAAAAACTCGCTCTTTTTCACTCATTGGCATTGCAAATAAGGCTTTACGTGCCATATGGTATGGATAAGCATAATTATAAAATCTTTGAATTTCCTTATCCAATTCAAAGGGATCCTGAATGGCCAGCATTGCAAGCAGGTTAGCTTGACGAAAACGTGTTGCGTCACGCATTGTATAAGCATGCTCGATTTTGATGTTATATTGTTTGATTAATTCTAAAACAGATTCATTTGAAGATTTAATTTGCATTAGCCAAAAAACAGAAAGCAAAATCATTAATAAAATGACAGAGATAAAGCCTAGGTGAACAGTATTTTTCATAAAATACCTGGTTTTCCCTTAGATTCAGTTAAATGCCTTTATTGATTATCACTACTTTTTCCAGTGCTATTGCGCGTTAAACCACACAAGTCTTCCTTATATCGGTAATTTAACCCAATAACTTTATTATTTTATTGAAGGGAAAACCCGCAAGTTGTTGCTTACAAAGGTAATAAACTGAGTGGGGAGGTAAATGAAATATTATTGTTCGGTTGCCGGAGCTGAATGAGAAACCCTGGAAGAGAAAAGTTGCTCTGTATCTACCGCATCAAAACTATAGTTATGATTACAAAACTCACAAGCCACTTCAATCTTACTCAAATCCTTGATCATGCTCTGAACTTCTTCAGCACCTAAAGAAAGCAACATGTTTGCAACCCGGTCACGGGAACAACGACAACGAAAAGATACGTGCTGCGCCTCAAAAAGTCGCACATCTTCTTCATGATAAAGACGATGAATAATTTCTTCCGCACTGAGTTCCAATAATTCTTCATCCTTAATGGTTGATGAAAGTTGCTGAATACGATTCCAGCCATCGATATCAGTGTGTATCTCAATAATATTGGAGTTTGGTTTTGTTTTATCCGTTTCCGGTAGTTTCTGAATTAACAAACCTGCAGTTTGTTTTCCATCGGCAACCAGCCAAAGATCAGTATCTAACTGTTCTGAACGGAGTAAATAATCCGTTAAGGCATCAGCCAGATTTTCACCCGATAATGCAACGATACCCTGGTAGCGTTCACCTTGTTCTGGTTCAAGTGTAATAACCAATCGTGCATCACCAAAGATCCCGTATAAACTTGTATCAGTAAAATTGTTGTCTTTACAGCTCGCCATTGCACGTAATGTTTTATCACTTGAACCTTCTACCACAAGCAAACTTACAGGACCATCACCTTGTATTTGTGCGATCAACTGACCTTTGAATTTAAGTGTCGCCATGAGTAAAGTAACCGCAGACATCAACTCACCTAAAACCTTTTGTACCGCTAGAGGATAATCATGGCGCTCAAGTACCGCTTGCCAGGTGGCGTCGAGATGCACAAGCTCACCACGTACGGCAAGGTTTTCGAAGAGGAATCGTTGTAGTGTGTCTTTCATAGAATAATAACTATTTATAATAGTATCCCCTCACCCTGGCCCTCTCCCTGAGGGTGAGGGAACTTTCCTTCCCCCTACAAGGGGAAGGCCAGGAGGCAGGGTGATAAAAATAAAAAAATTACTTAAGTTTATCGCGAATAAGTTGATTCAACTGCCCTGGGTTAGCTTTACCTTTAGAGGCTTTCATACACTGGCCAACAAAGAAGCCCAATACTTTTTCTTTGCCCGCTTTAAATTGTTCAACCTGTTCCGGGTTCGCGGCAATAATTTCATCAACAATCGCTTCAATCGCACCAGTATCAGTAATTTGTTTTAAGCCTTTGCTTTCAATTACTGCATCAGCATCTTTACCTTCTCCTTTCCACATTGCTTCAAACACTTGTTTAGCAATTTTTCCTGTGATGGTGTTGTCTTTAATACGTGTTAATAATAATGCCAGCATCTCAGCAGTAACGGGGCTTGCTGTAATATCCGTATCTTCTTTATTCAGGTAGCTCGACAACTCACCGATGACCCAGTTTGTTGCCAACTTAACATCACCGCACTTATCAACAACCACTTCAAAGTATTCGGCAACTTCCCGGGTATTTGCAATGGTGTTGGCGTCTTCTACCTTTAAACCAAAACTTTCAATAAAGCGCGCTTTTTTTGCATCCGGCAATTCAGGTAACGTTGCTCGAATTTCTTCCACAAACTCTTGCGTGAGTTTTACAGGTAGTAGATCTGGATCAGGGAAGTAACGGTAATCATTCGCTTCTTCTTTTGAACGCATTGAACGTGTTTCATTTTTATCAGCATCATACAAACGGGTTTCCTGTATAACTTCTCCACCCGATTCGATTAAATCAATTTGACGTTCAACTTCAATATTAATCGCACGTTCAACAAAACGAAATGAGTTAATATTTTTTAACTCCGCGCGTGTGCCAAATTCTTTTTGTCCCTTCGGACGCACCGATACATTGGCATCACAACGGAATGAACCTTCCTGCATATTGCCATCACTAATACCGATGTAACGCACCAATGAATGCATTTTACGCATGTAGGCCACAGCTTCTTTGGCTGAGCGCATATCGGGTTCAGAAACGATTTCAAGTAAAGGCGTACCGGCACGGTTTAAATCAATACCTGTCATGCCCTGAAAGTCTTCATGCAAGGATTTACCCGCGTCTTCTTCCAGGTGAGCTCGTGTTACACCAATGACTTTTGTGGAACCATCTTCTAATTCAATGGTTAACGAACCTTTACCAACAATTGGGAAATCCATTTGCGTTGTTTGATAACCTTTAGGCAGATCGGGATAAAAATAATTCTTACGATCAAATACTGAAACCATTCCAATTTCAGCACCCAAAGCCAAACCAAACTTCACCGCCATGCTCATCACTTTTTTATTCAACACCGGCAACACACCCGGCAAACCTAAATCAACCGCACATGCCTGAGTATTTGGTTCAGCGCCATAAGCAGTCGCAGCCCCGGAAAAAATTTTACTCCTGGTCGCAAGCTGCGTATGAATCTCTAAACCAATGACTGTTTCCCATTCCATAACTTTTACCTTAAATTTATTTCTTTTTTCACCGCAGAGACGCAAAGAGCGCAGAGGTTTAATTAATAAAGATTTTACTCTGCGTCCTTTGCGTCTCTGCGGTGAAAGTTTTTTATCTTAAAATTCTATTTATATGCTTCCGGCATTTGCACGTGCCAGTCTGTTGTTTGTTGGTATTGATGCGCAACATTTAACAAGCGTGATTCATCAAAGTAGTTTCCGATAATTTGTAAACCAACCGGCATATTATTTGAGAATCCACAGGGTACTGACATACCAGGTAAACCTGCGAGGTTAGTCGCAATGGTATAAATATCGGACAAATACATTGAAACAGGATCGTCTGATTTCTCTCCTGCCTTAAAGGCGACTTCAGGTGAAGTCGGTCCCATGATGACATCCACTTTTTCAAACGCCGCTTTAAAATCATCACTGATTAAGCGACGAATTTTTTGTGCTTTTAGATAATAAGCATCGTAATAACCGGCAGATAGGGCATAAGCACCAATCATAATGCGACGTTTCACTTCTTCACCAAAACCTTCGCCACGACTGCGTTTGTACATATCTTCTAAATCTTTTGGCTCTTCACAACGATAACCAAAACGTACTCCATCAAAACGCGAAAGGTTAGACGAACATTCTGCCGGGGCAATAACGTAATAGGCAGGAACCGATAAGTGCGTATTCGGTAAACTGATATCAACAATTTCTGCACCAAGTTTTTTGTATTCTTCTATTGCTTGCTCAACAACTTTAGCAACATCAGCATTTAAACCTTCATCAAAATATTCTTTTGGTAAACCGATTTTTAATCCTTTCATGTCCTGATTAAGATCTGCAGTGTAATTCGGTACATCCCTTTCAACACTGGTTGAATCTTTTTCATCAAAGCCCGACATAACATTTAACATTAAAGCAGAATCTTCAGCCGTTTGGGTAAAGGTGCCAGCCTGATCCAGGCTCGATGCAAACGCGATCATGCCATATCGTGAAACCCGGCCATAGGTGGGTTTTAAACCAGTAAGTCCACATAAAGCTGCCGGTTGGCGAATTGAGCCTCCCGTATCAGTACCTGTAGCTGCAGGTGCTAAACGTGCAGCAACCGCGGCTGCCGATCCACCTGATGAACCACCAGGCACGGTTAAAGTATCCCATGGATTTTTTACCACACCATAAAAACTGGTTTCATTCGATGAACCCATGGCAAATTCATCCATATTGGTTTTACCCAACATCACCACACCGGCATTTCGCATATTGCTGACCACGGTTGCATCGTAAGGTGAAATAAAATTATCCAGCATTTTCGAGCCACAACTGGTTTTTATACCATCGGTACAAAAAATATCTTTGTGCGCGATGGGTACGCCGGTTAGTACTGGC
>CAZZIS010000071.1:0-15321 GCA_964654445.1 uncultured Thioalkalispiraceae bacterium | reverse complement strand
TACAATGTTACTGTTTTACCACTACCGGTTGGGCCGGTTACCAGGAACATACCATAAGGTTTATGTAAGTTTTCCAGTAAAATCTTTTTTTGTTCGGGTTCAAAGCCTAAAGCATCAATGCCCATTTTGGCACTACTTGGATCGAGTATACGCAGTACAATTTTTTCACCAAACAAAGTAGGGCAAGTATTCACACGAAAATCAATCGCACGGTTTTTCGATAAATTAAGTTTAATACGCCCATCTTGAGGTATGCGCCGTTCAGAAATATCCATACGTGACATAACTTTAATACGTGCTGACAGACGCATACTCATTCCCAGAGGAGGGGATGCGACTTCCGCCAGAATACCATCTGTGCGAAAACGCACTCGATAGCTTTTTTCATAAGGTTCAAAGTGAATGTCTGATGCACCTTTGTTAATGGCATCAAGTAAGACTTTATTTACAAAACGTACAACGGGAGTATCATCAACTTCAGAATCTGTACCTCCATCGTCATTACCAGCAGCCTCTTCATCAACAAATTCCACATCATCAAGATCACTATCGCCACCAACCAGATCACTCAGGCTTTCACCAGCATCAGCAAGATTTTTCTCAATGAAAGCTGTGAGTCGATCATCGCAGGCTAAAACTGCTTCTGTCGTCATGCCGACATGAAATTTTATTTCATCCAGCGCCTGTAAGTTGGTGGGATCAGAAACTGCAACAAATAAACGATTGCCACGTTTATATAAAGGGATTGTGTGATGTTGGCGTATAAGTTTTTCTTTAACCAGTTTGACTACGTCAGGTTCGATATCAATAACATCAATATCAACAAGCGGTACACCAAATTCTTCAGAGGCAGACTGGGCGATTTTTTTAGCATCAGCCAACTTATTTTCTACCAGGTAACCGACAAAGGGCATTTTCTTTTTAACGGCAGCTTCTTGAGCAGAAAGTGCTTTAGCTTGTTCGATAACACCATCTTCGACAAGTCTACGTGCTATTCCACTGAGTTGGGTTGCTGCTGCTACGGTTGCCATTAATTCATAGTCTCTTGTACTGTTATATGGAGTATTTGCATCTATTAATGTATATAGGTATCGGCAAACTATCAATATAGATTAACGACTTATGCAGGTTTTTTGAACCAGTTACTAAAATAATGGGTTTTCTTGAATTAATCAACATAACTTAATTGAATTGTAAAATATATCATCGAGCTTAAATGTATTAGATATTGCTAATATAGCTAGAGATTCTTCTTATTAAATTGCTTCAACATGTAATTAGCTTTCTGATTTGTTGGATCTATAATTTTAGCTTTTTCGTAGTATTTCCGTGCATTTGTATAATCTTTTTTGAGTGTTGCTATATCGCCAAGTCCTAAATAAGCGGCTGGGCGGTGCGGAAGAACATAGGTTAAATAGTTAAAATCCAAGCGAGCACGTTTGAGTTTTTTATTTTTGAGTAGAAGATTTGCCCGTGTTAACCGTGCGCGTGCATTGGTTAAATCATAGTTTAGTACCCGAGTCATCGCTGCCAGTTTAATTTCTGCACTTAAGTCGCAGTGAGAATAAATTTGTACATAACGTTGCCGGATAAAGGCATCATCAAAGAATAAATTGATTGCCTGATCGATTTCATCTCTGGCTTTGTGGCAATTATTTTCTTTTACTATTGATACGGTTGCTTTATATGTCAGTTTGGAGGCGCCCAAATATCGTTTATAAAGGTCAAAGTTATGCCATGAAAAAATGGCAAATATAAAAATACTAATGCTACCAGTGAGAAAGGATTGTTTAAGTTTTATAGCATTACTATCAAACGTATTATTAATAAATAAAATGGTTAGTCCGGTGACAAACCAAAATAAAGCAGCAGAAGAAGGCAAATGCATAGGAAAATCGACAAAAGAATGGGTAATACTGGCTATTAATGCCAGGAAAGTGCCAAGCAATAAATAATTTGGACTACCTTTGTTTTTTACCTGGGCACTTGAAAGTATGGATGTGCATCGGAAAATGATATAACTAAAAATAAGAATTATTAAACCTCCCCCAATAATACCTAGTTCGAGAAAATTTTGGTAAGGATCATTATGTAGCTGAGCGACATAAACATCTTCTTTAAGAATAGTCACTATATTTGGATTCGATGCATAAGGTACAAATCCTTTTTTAAAAGCACCATAACCTACTCCGGTAAATGGATTAGCTTGCAGCATGGCATAGGCATTTTTATACCATGAGAATCTTATGCTTGCAGATTCATCAGTCAAACCGGCCCTCCAGTTTGCAGGAGTATTTGATTTAATAAATTCAGTGTTTGTAAGGGTATATAATATTGAGGGGATGATAAAACTAAGTAAGAGGTAATGGATGATTTTTTTCTTTTGCAATAACTGTATTTGTATAGATTTATTTTTATAAATTAAAAATAGAAAAAACATTGAAAAAACAAAATAGCCTAATAATGAACCTTTTGTTTTTGCCAATAATATGAATGTTACTGCCAGTGTGTATGTAATGCTTGCAATGTATTTTTCATAAGATTTAGTCGTTAACATACTTATTAAAGCCAGAGGAATAATCAGGTCAAAATAGACAGAAGCATGATTTTTATTATTAAATGTTGAAGTTAGTGGTGTTGTCATATGCAATCCAAATGGATTGAAATTAAATGCCTGGAGAATACCAATTACTGCTGCTATTGATGCACCAATATATATGGTGAGAAATATGGTTTTTATTTGTTTATTATTTAGTTGGCTGGCGAAAAATGCGAGAGTGAAATAAGCAAATAGTTGTGTAAGTTCAATGGTTGAGTTTTTTACATCTACGGACCATGTTATAGAAAATAAGGCCCAACAAAAAAAACAAAAAAAAACAATATGTAGTCGGCTAATGCTTGTTTCGGGTTTATTGCTGAAAATTTGTAGTGAAAAAATGAGTAATAAACCACATGCCAGAATTGCAGCTAAACTATGACGAGGAAGAGAAGCCGTTTCGATAAGCTGATTGCTGTAAACAACAGGAAGCAGGATAAAAAATACAGCAAAAATTGTTGTATTTAATGAACTAAAAGAAACAGGTAAACGTAGTTCTTGAATGTTCAAATAGTTATTTCAATGTTTAATAATTTTTATTTGTTAATAGTGACAGTTTCATTTAAAACACTACCAGTAGTACCCGTAGCAATTGCGGTCCAGCCAGAAGATAATGTCACGACATAATCAAAGTTATATCCATCATTTCCTTTTGTTCTTTTCCAGAGATTATCGCTTGCGGATTCTAATGTAGTCCAATCACCACCCTGGAAATACCCATTATTATCCAAAAAATACTCTTCTTCTGCTAAACGAAGTGCGGCAAGGTTATTATGCGCTTCAGACATTTTAGCTGTTTTGATATAGCCGTTATAGGCTGGAATGGCGATGGCAGAAACCACCCCAAGAATTGCCAGGGTAATTAACATTTCAATAAGGGTGAAACCTTTTCGTAAAGAAGGATGATTCATAATCTGTCTCTTAACAAAATTTTCTTAAAAAGTTCAGGGGCATAAAAATGCCCCTGAAATATAACATATAAATACTGGAATTATTCGACTGTTACTGGAACGCCTGAAGCGTAAGTTGCTACCCAGTCATAAACAGTAGTATCTAATGTAGTACCTGTACCAATATAAATGGTAATAGTCGTATCAGCAGTAGTAAGGACACCATCACCAGTATCATCATCTACGATACCAACCTGGCCTTCTGCAGCTGGAGCATTACTGTTGTTAAAAGCATCTGCTAAAGAATCAAAGGGTGATTTCTTTTGACCTGCATTGAGTATTGCATCCAGGTCTGAACCTGCTGTGCCACCTGCAGCCATTTTAGCCACTTCATTTTTAGCTAAACGGAATGCAGCATCAGCATTTGTATGAGCTGCATTAACTTTAGCTTGTTTAATATAGCCGTTGTAAGCAGGGATGGCGATCGCAGCCAGAATACCGATAATCGCGATAACGATCATCAGTTCGATAAGTGTAAAACCTTGTGTTTTTTTCATGATGTTCTCCGGTGTTCGAGGTTAATAATTAATGTAAAACGTGTTCAATTGTTTAGTTCTGATAGTTTTATAGCAGCTTGTGTGCCAAGTCACAATAGAGGCTATCAGCGAGCTGATTAAAAGCTTTAAGTGTCTATAATAATACTTAATATTCATGTACTTACTGTGCGATCAATCACATTTTATATTTTAGTTAAAGGGTTCTTAGAGTAATATATAGGTACAATTATTAAATGAAAACACATATAAATGTGACCATAATTGTCACTATATGACAAAAGATGATTAATCCACAGTGTATACTGCATACTTTTTATATAAGAGCTTAGGTTATAATCTTTCTTGTCATATTTAAGTTATAAAATAACTATAAAGGCTTTAAGTTTTAAAAAGCAATCAATTAAGAATATTAACGAATACTAATGTGAATAAGACTCAAATTACAACTTACTGGCAGGATTTGCCCTGGAATGAAATTAAACTTAAAGCAAATAAGCATTTGCCAAAGTTTGTTTTTGTTTTACTTATTGTATTGATAACTCAAACCTTTGCTGAACTGACCTGGGAGTTTTTCTCAGCAGAACAAAAATCTGCATCTGCTTATAATAATAACCAGTTTGACTATGTTAAAACTGAAGTTTTAATTACTAACTTGAAAAAGGTAAGTTCATACCACTTATTTGGCGACGCGAAGCAACAGCTGGTTGTACAACAAAAAGTCATTAATGCTCCTGAAACTCGGTTACGCCTGGATTTGAAAGGTGTGTTTGCTTCTACAAATGCAAGTCAGGCATTAGCTATTATTTCGAGTAGTAAAGGAAAGGATAAAACCTATCAAATTGGTGACAAGATAACAGGCGGTGCATTATTACATGCCGTGTATGCGGATCGGGTTATTCTCAAACGAAATGGACGGTTAGAAACATTGCGTTTGCCTAAACCTAAAGTAGACAGTAAGGCTTTTTATCGTTCGTCATCTTCTGAGATGAGCCAATTATCAAATCTAACAGGTACACAAATTAATCAAAGTCAAAGCCAGCGTTTACGAAAAATGCGGAATACTTTATTAAAGGATCCTTCAAAAGTATGGCAGCAGGTTCGTATTAATCCGGTAATGAAAAATGGCAAGGTTCTGGGTTATACCCTGGCACATAATGACCAGAGATTAATGAAAGCATTGAATCTTAGAAAAACCGATATTATAACGGGTGTAAATGGTCA
Source organism: uncultured Thioalkalispiraceae bacterium (assembly GCA_964654445.1). Lineage (GTDB taxonomy): Bacteria > Pseudomonadota > Gammaproteobacteria > UBA6429 > Thiohalophilaceae > JAGLTQ01. Next base: position 10,057 of record CAZZIS010000071.1, on the reverse strand, counting down.
ATCTTTAAGTGACCCGGCAACATTATATGGTTTGATGAATAGTTTGTCTGAGCAACAATCTTTGGAAATGACAATTGAACGAAATGGTCGACAACAAACGATTCAACTTAATTTCTAACAGGTTTTAACTGGGTTTTTGGCAGAATTTTAGTGTAAGATTATTAGCTGAATTTCAGCTTAATTAATAAGAATAATACAGGTTTAGGACTATGCTATGCAGCAGGATGCAACATTAAATATTAAAAGTTCATGGCAATTTTTTATTGCGGGCTTGTTTGTGGTTTTTATTTTTATTTCAAGTCCTGTGAATGCGGCTAAGTCTGTAAAAACTTCTGCTACTAAAGTAACACTTAATTTTAATGCGACCGACATTAATGCGGTTATTTCTGCAGTTTCAGAAATGACGGGGCGTAATTTCATTGTGGATCCGCGTGTAAAAGGTAAAGTCACTGTTATTTCACATCGTGCATTAAAAACATCCGAGATTTATCAGGTTTTCCTTTCTGTATTAAAAGTGCATGGTTTTGCGGCTATTCCTGGAAGGAATGTCACCAAGATAGTTCCAGAGGTTAACGCGAAACAGGATGCGATTCGTACGGGCAGAGCATCCATTCCTTATAGTGATGAATTTATCACCCAGGTTTTAGAAATTAAAAATGTTGATGCAGCACAGCTTGTTCCAATATTAAGGCCGTTGGTTCCCCAGCGTGGACATTTAGCTGCTTATCCAGGATCCAATGTTTTGGTTATTTCAGACTCTGCAGCGAACATTAGACGTTTAAAGAGAATCATTAGTAGAATAGATCAGGCAACGGGTGATGAGATTGAAGTGGTTGCATTACAAAATGCTTCGGCAAGTGAAGTTGTTCGAATTATCCAACAACTCTCATCTCAAGATCCAAAGAAAAAGAAAAACAACATTATTGCCGATGACAGGACTAATAGTATTTTATTGGGAGGCAACAAAGCCTCACGGCTAAGAGTTAAAGCACTAATTGCCCATTTAGATACCCCTGTTGATGTGGGGGGGGCAACGCAAGTTGTGTATTTGCGTAATGCCGTGGCAAAAGATTTAGTCCCTGTGCTGACTGGCGTGAGTAAAAGTGTCAGTGGTGCCAAAGGTAAAAAGGTCGGGGCATCAAAAGCGAGTGCGATTAGTATTCAGGCAGATGAAAACACCAATGCTTTAGTGATTACTGCACCGCCTGATGTTTTCAGGTCATTAAGAGCGGTTATTCGTCGTTTGGATGTGCGTCGTGCTCAAGTATTGGTTGAAGCGGTGATTGCAGAAGTATCAACAAATTCTGCTGAAGAATTTGGTATTCAGTGGGGAGCAGGCTCGACTAAAGATGGCATTGCGAGCCTGATTAATTTCAGCATTGGTAGTAGTATTACTGGTCTGCTTAGTACGCCTCCTTCTGTCGGTGATGGTTTAAATCTTGTCGCAGGAAACCCGGATAGCACGACTAACCCGATTGGTGCACTCATTCGGGCATTAAATTCAGATGGTAAATCAAATATTCTTTCAACACCCTCATTACTGACTTTGGATAATGAAGAAGCAGAGATTGTGGTTGGACAAAATGTGCCTTTTGTTACTGGCTCTTATTCAGGTACGGGTGGCGGCAGCACACCGTCGAATCCATTTCAAACAGTACAACGTGAAGATGTAGGCCTAACGTTAAGAATTACGCCACAGATTAATGAAGGCAATGCAATTAAACTGAAAGTCGAACAAGAGGTTTCGACCGTCAGCCCAAGTACTCAGGGTGTAGATATCATCACCAACAAACGTTCTATCAAAACGAATGTTGTGATTGATGATGGTCAAATGATTGTATTGGGTGGGTTGATTGAGGAAACTCTCAGTGAAGCTGAACAACGTGTGCCGGGCCTGGGTGATATTCCTTTATTAGGCTGGTTTTTTCGCTATAACAAAACTGAATTGAAAAAAACTAATTTGATGGTTTTTTTACAACCGACTATTTTAAAAGATGCAGCAATTGCCTCAGCACATACGGGTGATAAATATAACTTTATTCGCGCTGCACAATTAAAAATGCGTGAAGAGGGTTTACGCCTGGCTTCTGAAGAAGACTCACCCTTGTTAGCTGAAAATAAACAGTTCCTTAAATTGCCTCCACCTTATAGCGAAACTGAAATATTAGAAGATGGAAAGAGTAAATCATCAGTAACAGAAGTACCACCGACCATGATGGAGCAGGTTAATGACAAGCAGTCAAAATCAACCGACGGTGGAAACCAGTAATATAGAAAATACCAAACACTCAAATGAGGATAATTTGCCTTTTGCATTTGCGCGTCGTTTTGGTGTTATGGTTATGGAAAGTGACACTCATACTATCTCTTTGACCTGTCGCAAAGCATTGCCATCTTCTGTTCTTTTAGAAATCCAGCGTTATTTTAAAAAATCAGCAAAAGTTCAATCAATTGAAAGTGAAAAGTTTGATGCATTGTTGCAGCAATGTTATGAAATGCAATCTCAACAAACAGGAATGGAATCATTCGATGATGAACTGGATTTATCAGGTGTTGCAGAAGCTTTGCCTGAACCTGAAGATTTACTGGAAGCCGAAGATGATGCTCCTATTATTCGTCTGATTAATGTTTTATTAGCACGCGCAGTAAAACAAAATGCCTCAGATATACATATTGAACCTTTTGAAAGTCGTTTATTAATTCGAATGCGAGTTGATGGTGTGTTACAGGAAGTGATGCAGCCTCCGCGTGCTTTAGCCCCTCTCATTGCATCTCGTATTAAAGTCATGGCCAAGCTTGATATTGCAGAAAAACGTTTACCCCAGGATGGTCGTATCTCATTACGTATTGCCGGTCGTGCGGTTGATGTTCGTGTTTCAACCATGCCATCGGGGCATGGCGAACGAGTTGTCTTGCGTATACTGGATAAGCAGGCTGGTCGACTGGATTTACACAACCTGGGCATGGATGACGAGACTTCAAAACGCATGGATCAACTGGTGCATCGTCCTCACGGAATTATTCTGGTGACAGGGCCAACAGGTTCGGGTAAAACGACCACGTTATATGCGGCTTTAGGCCGTGTTAATAATACCGATCGAAATATTGTCACCGTTGAAGATCCAATTGAATATTATATTGATGGCATTGGACAGACGCAGGTCAACGCAAAAGTGGATATGACATTTGCGCGAGGTTTACGTGCTATCTTACGTCAGGATCCTGATGTGGTGATGGTTGGTGAAATACGTGACTTGGAAACTGTACAAATTGCAGTACAAGCGAGTTTAACCGGCCACATGGTTTTTTCAACCTTGCATACCAATACAGCAGTGGGTGCAATTACGCGTTTGCGTGATATGGGGGTTGAACCCTTTCTTCTTTCATCAAGCTTGATTGGTGTTTTAGCACAACGTCTGGTGCGCTTGTTATGCAAAGAATGTCGAACACCTTACCAACCCGATGCCAGCGAATGTAAGTTGCTTGGTCTGTCTGAAGATAAGCCAACAACCTTATATCTCCCTAATGGCTGTGATAAATGTAATCAATCCGGTTATGAAGGGCGTACCGGTATATATGAATTAATTGAAGTCGATGATGAGCTTAAAACGTTAATTCATGATGGCAGTGGTGAACATGAGCTGGAACAACATGTTCGAAAAAGTTCCCCCAGCATTCGCGCGGATGGCATTCGCCGTATCCTTGCAGGTGAGACCTCGCTTGAAGAAGTATTACGTGTCACGCGTGAAGATTAAGGCGATTAATTATGAGTGCCTTTGAATATACTGCTCTTGATCAAAAGGGACGTGAGAAAAAAGGTATCGTTGAGGGTGACTCTGCACGCTTAGTCAGGCAACAATTACGTGAAAAAAATCTTGTACCTTTAACTGTTATTGAAGTTAAAAAGCAAGCCGCTAACGAAAAAAACAATACCTTTGTCTTTAATCAACGCATTAATACCACTGAACTGGCATTAATGACCCGACAGCTTGCTACGCTATCCAGATCAGGCATACCGTTAGATGAAGCAACTGCAACAGTTGCACGTCAAAGCATAAAGCCTAAGGTAAAAAAACTTCTGCTAGGTGTGAGATCCAAAATACTCGAAGGCCATACACTGGCAGATGGTTTGCGTGATTATCCGCATATTTTCTCTGAAATGTATTGTGCCACTGTTGCCGCAGGAGAACAGTCGGGACATTTAGATGTCGTATTGGAACGTTTGGCCGATTACACAGAACAACGCCAACAATTACAACAACGATTAAAATTAGCTCTTATTTATCCTGTTATATTAACGGTGATGTCTATTCTTGTGGTCAGTGGCTTATTAACTTACGTTGTACCTGAGGTGGTTAAAGTTTTCTCGGACACCGGCCAGCAATTACCCTTTTTAACAGTAGCTCTTATTGCGGTAAGTGACTTTATGCAAGACTGGTTTATTTATTTATTACTGGCTATGGTGGCGGGCTTTTTTACTTTTAAAAAGTTAGTGCAACAGCCCGTATTTAAAAAACGTTATCACCAGTTTTTATTAAAAGTCCCTGTTTTGGGCAACCTGGTTTTAGGCGGTAACTCAGCACAATTTTCCCGAACCTTAAGTATCCTGGCCGCAAGTGGTGTTCCAATACTTGATGCTATGCGGATTGCGGTTAAAGTAATGGATAATATCCCTATGCGTGAAGCGGTAGAAAATGCATCACAACAAGTTAGCGAAGGCAGTAGCTTATCTTCAACACTTGAGCAAAGTGGTTATTTTAATCCAATGTTAATAAATTTAATTGCCAGTGGTGAAGCCACCGGACAACTTGAGCAAATGCTCGAGCGTGCTGCAATGAACCAGGAAAGAGAACTGGAAACAACCATGGGCACGTTAATGGGATTGTTAGAACCTTTATTGATTGTTGCGATGGGTGGGGTGGTATTGATTATTGTTTTAGCCATTTTATTACCGATTCTCGATATGAATCAGCTTGTTAAGTAGTCAAATGCGAAAGTGTGAGAGTAAAGGGTTTACCTTAATAGAACTACTGGTTGTTATTGTTTTGTTAGGTATTGTTACCAGTTTTGCGGTTTTATCCATGGGGTCATCAAGTTCCGAACGTAAAGTAGAAGAAGAAGCAAAACGTTTACATGCATTAATAAAATTAGTGAGAGAAGAAGCAATTATTCAGGCTAAAGAAATTGCAATGGAAATAAACAAACAGGAATATGTGTTTCTTGAATATAAGGATAAAAAGTGGATTCCATTATCAAGTAAAATATTTCATCCTCGAAAAATTACAGATGATTTAGAGTTTAGAGTGGAAACTGAATCAAAATCAAAAATATTTGAAGAAAAGGAATTATCATTATTACGATTGTACTTTTTATCCAGTGGTGAACAAACTCCTTTTGAAATGAGGCTTAATATAAGAGATGAACCACTTCCTTATTATCGTTTGCTTGGTCAATTTAATGGCAAGCTTAAACTGGAACGAATTAATGAATATTAGCATTGCAGCTTCATTAATATTTAACTATGAGCCACAAGACCAAGGTATGGAATTGGGAAATTAATTTAAGTGAGACAACAAGTAACAAGAAAACAAAAAGCATTTACTTTGCTGGAAGTACTTGTTGCGCTTGCCGTTCTTACTATGGGGTTAGGAACCGTTATAAAAGTTGCAGGAGGTCAGGCATCGCAACTTGCTTATTTAAAAGATAAAACCATTGCATTGTGGGTTGCTAATAATAAAGCAAATGAAATTCAATTAGATAATTGGCCGAGTACAGGTAATTCAAGTGGTCATGAATTTATGGCAGGCCAGGAATGGCGCTGGAAGTTAAAAGTTTCAAATACAGCAGATAAAGATCTTCGCCGGCTGGATATTGAAGTAAATCGAGCTAATGAAGAAGGCGAACCGGTAGTCAGATTTATTTCTTTTACCGGGAAAAAAAGTGCTAAAAGTACAGCACCATGAGATATAGAAATAAAAATATAAATGTAAAAAGAGGCTTTACTTTGTTAGAGCTACTTGTTGCATTATCAATATTTAGCGTATTGTCGGTGATGGCATATGGCGGGTTACATACTGTTATTACGACAAAAGAATCAACTCAGCAGGCCGCTGATAGAATTGCTGAAATACAGTTAGTTATGATGCGTATTAGCAATGATTTACGCCAGGCCATTTCTCGAAAAATTCGAGATGAATATGGTGATTTTTTATATGCCATGCAATCAGGTAATAATAGCAATGAGACCATGGCATGGACACGGGCAGGGTATCGTAATCCAGCACGTTTAAAACGTAGTCATGTACAACGTGTTGCTTATAAATTTGAACAACAGAAATTGATTCGAATTACCTGGCCTGTTCTTGATCGGGCTCAAGATACCGAGGCCATGGAAACTGAAGTTTTATCAAATATAGACTCAGTAGAGTGGCGTTTTTTGAATAATGAGGCTGAGTGGCTCTCAACCTGGCCAGAAGAAGGAACAAAAGCAGGGTTATATCCTTTACCGAAGGCAGTTGAAATTAGTATAGAGCTTCGGGACTGGGGGAAAATTCGACGTTTAATTTTATTGGCTAGTGATCTATGAGTTTGTGTTTAAATATTAAAGAAAAGGGTGTGGCATTAATCACTGTCATGTTGATTCTTGCATTAGCCACTATTCTTGCAGTTTCGATGTCCTCCAGACAACAGCTGGATATACATCGTAGTGCTAATGTTTTTAATTTTGAACAAGCCTACCAATATGTACGCGGGGCGGAGTCATGGGCGAAACAAATTCTTAAGCGGGATAGCGAAGATAATAAAACCGACAGTTTGAACGATGATTGGGCTACTGTTTTACCACCATTACCCATTGAAGGTGGTCAAATGAGTGGTCAGATAGAGGATTTACAGGCACTCTTTAATATTAATAATCTAGTGTTAGATGGTAAGCCACAGAAACTTTATATTGAAAGATTTAAAAGGTTATTACGTAACCTTGAGTTAAATGAAGATATGGCTGCGGTGATTGTTGACTGGTTAGATTTGAATGAAGAAACAGGGTTTGCAGGTGCAGAAGATAATGAATATTTGAATTTATCGCCCGCATATCGTACAGCAAATCAGGCAATGGCAGACGTGAGTGAGTTATTATTAATCAAAGGTGTTGATTTTGAGAGCTATGAGAAATTACGTCCGTTTGTTTGTGTGGTAAAGTTAAATACTGCTATTAATGTTAATACTGCTTCAGCTGAGGTGTTAAGTAGTATAGTGAAAGATATTACACTTGAAGACGCGAAAGAGCTGGTTAATGATCGAAAAAAAGAAGCACATAAAAAACTGGAAGATTTCCTTGAGCATCCGTTATTAAAACTAAAAAAAGTAAAAAAAGAAGGTTTGAGTGTGAGCAGTAATTATTTTCAATTAAATTCGACAGTACAAATAGAAAGGATTTCCGTTGAGTATACAACTATTCTTCAACGTGAAAATGATGGCACAGTTATAATTATAAAACGCAGTCGAGGTGTTTTATGAGTGCAAATTTCTATCTTTTTCTACCTGCTCAAAGTAATGAATCTATTGAATTAGAATCTGTTGCTTTAAGCTGGGTTTATGAAGATGCAAACAATGAATTGAAGTTAGCGCAAGGCTTGCTCCGTGATGCAGCTATTGCGGCATCACAGCATCATATTACGGTAGTGTTACCGGGTGAAGATATCTTGTTTTTAACCGCAGAGGTCCCTGGAAAAAACATTCAACGTGTCCGACAAGCCGTACCTTATGTTCTTGAAGATAGTGTGATTGATGATGTTGATGAGCTTTATTTTTCGATTAATAAAACAAACAATGATCCATCTGACAATCAATATAATGTTGCGGTCATTAATAAAGAGTATCTTGAATCAGTTATTACTCAGCTTGAAAATTCAGGTATTCATGCTGACGCGATGACGGCAGATTATTTATTGCTGCAAGAGAACAACACCTTGTTCTTTGATGGCACAAGAGTACTTTTTAATAGTCCTAATCTGAAGTTTGCATCAGCAATAGATAGCACAATAAATTTAGCTGATGAAGAAGTGCTTAAACTTATTTCCTGTGATAAAGAAAATGAAAGTAATAGCCAGATAGATAAATTAATAAAGAATGTTGATTTAGTACGGGAACGCTGTAATGCCTCCTCCCCTTTATGCCTGGTTAAAAACAGTTCAAATAATACTGCAATCAATCTTCTGCAAGGAATATATGCGAAAAAGAAAAACTGGTCGCAAGCAGGGAAAACATGGATTCCGGTTGCCGCTTTGTTGTTAGTCTGGTTATGTGTGCAAGGTGGTTTGTTTGTTTTTGATTATATTAGCCTGAGCAAACAAAATAAGGCGTTAAATACCGAGATAACGAAAATATATAAAAAGGCTTTCCCTAAATCACGTCGAATCATTGATGCTAAAGCACAAATGCAACAAAAGTTAACAAGTTTAAAGAAACGCAAAGGACAAAGTGGTCGAAGTTTTACTGAAATGTTATCAGGTAGTGCGGAAATTTTTTCCAGGACAAAAGGCTTAAAAATTAAGTCATTACGTTATTATGATGGTCATATAAATCTTGAACTACAAATTGCAAGCTTACAGGCATTAGATAAGTTGAAAGGCCAGTTAAGTAAAGAAAAAGGTTATCAGGTTGAAATCCAGAATGCATCGTCAGGAAAAGAAACGGTGACTGCACGGATACAAATAATCGGAGCTGAATTATGAAAGACTGGTTTTTAGCTTTAACTCAACGTGAACGCACTATGGTGCAGGTTGCTGCTTCTGTGATAGCCATTTTTATGTTTTATTTACTTGTTTTAGACCCGATAAGCAGTAATTACAAAAAAAATAAAAAAAATGTAGCTACTGCGACAGAAACACTCGAGTGGATGCGCTCTGCTGCGCGAGAAGTTAAACAGTTACGAGGTGGACATTTACAAGCAGAACAACCACAAGGAAAACAGTTTATTTTGAGTACAGTAGATCGCAGTGTGCGAAAAGCGGGATTAGCTACAGTAATGAAACGAGTTCAACCCGAAGGTGATTCGGGAGTGAGAGTTTGGTTTGAGAATGCGGCATTTGATGAATTAATAAAGTGGTTGGATAAAGTAGAATCTAAACATGGTTTATCAGTTAATGAAATTAATATTGAACAAACAGAATCCACGGGTTTGGTTAATGTACGGGTGTTTTTAGATTCATAATGAAAATCAATTATTCTTTGCTTAACTTTTCTTTTGAAAAAAAGAACATTAAATATATTTTAATTGTTGTTTTTTTGTATTTAATATTTTTAATTACGAGTTTACCTGCAAGTGTTGTTTTATCTGCAATTAAATTACCGGGTAATTTATCACTGACATCAGTATCGGGTACAGTTTGGTCCGGTAAAGTAAGGAAAGTCAGAGTTTCAGGCATCGAACTTGGTTCTTTAAACTGGGATTTACACCCGTTTAATTTTATATTCGGTGAATTATCTGCCAGCGTTTCTATTATTAATGAGGAACAATATATTAAAACAGAAGTTAATTTTTCTACGTCTGGAAAAATTAAACTTGAAGAAACACGTTTTTTAATTGATTTATCTTCATTGCAACCATTAACTTATGGGATGCCTTTTGCTTATGCAGGAAAAGCATCAGGTTATTTCCCTGTTTCATTTTTTCATAAAAATAATTTTGTAGGTATTAATGGTAAGCTTTCTTTAAGCAATATCGAAATGATTTCACCACAACGCCAGTCCTTCGGTGACTTTGAAGTTGATTTTCGAGCAGAAAAAGAAGGTGCTACATCCGGGCGTATAAAAGATAATAGTGATCAACTGAATATTGAAGGACAATTAACACTGAGTAAAGATGGTCAGTTTAATGTGTCTGCAAAATTAGCTGCACGTGAAGCGGGTAGCTCATTAGAACAAATGCTTTCTATTTTAGGTGCGAAAGATGCCAATGGACGTGTTCAATTAAATAGTAACTTTAAGCTTTGGCGGTAGGGTGGCTGGAAAATCAATTAAGCTCTTTTACCGCAGAGGCACCCCAAGAGTACTTCCT
>CAZZIS010000070.1:0-15397 GCA_964654445.1 uncultured Thioalkalispiraceae bacterium | reverse complement strand
CAAAATACCGTGGTGATTTTGAAAAACGCTTTAAAGGCGTGATGACACAGCTTAAAAAAGAACCTGATGCCATTTTGTTTATTGATGAAATTCACACCATTATTGGTGCCGGTGCAGCATCCGGTGGCGCCATGGATGCATCAAACTTAATTAAACCTGTTTTATCTAATGGCGAAATAAAATGTATTGGTTCGACCACTTATCAGGAATATCGCGGTATTTTTGAGAAGGATCGTGCTCTGGCACGCCGTTTCCAGAAAATAGATGTACCTGAACCGACGGTTGAAGAATGTGTGCAGATCCTGCAAGGCTTAAAGAGCCGATTTGAACAGCATCATGATGTTAAATATACGCAACCAGCGTTACGTGGTGCTGCTGAGTTAGCTGAACGCTACATCAATGACCGTCATCTACCCGATAAGGCAATTGATGTTATCGATGAAGCCGGGGCTTATCAGCAATTACAGCCTGCCTCCAAGCGCAAGAAAACAATTGGTATTAAAGAGATTGAAACCATAGTGGCAAAAATTGCCCGTATCCCACCAAAAACGGTTTCTAACGATGATATGGATACCCTGAAAAATCTTGAACGTGACCTCAAGCTGGTAATTTTCGGGCAGGATGAAGCCATTGATAGCTTAGCAACCGCGATTAAGCTCTCACGTGCAGGTTTAGGGAATGAAGATAAACCGATTGGTTCATTCTTGTTTGCCGGGCCGACGGGGGTAGGTAAAACTGAAGTGACTCGCCAGCTAGCGCGTATCATGGGTATCGAGTTGATACGCTTTGATATGTCGGAATACATGGAACGTCATACCGTATCGCGCTTAATTGGTGCGCCTCCGGGTTATGTTGGTTATGACCAGGGTGGTTTACTCACTGAAGAAATCAATAAACATCCTCATGCTGTTTTATTGCTTGATGAAATTGAAAAAGCCCACCCCGAAGTCTTTAATTTATTACTTCAAGTGATGGATCACGGTACATTAACGGATAACAATGGTCGTAAAGCGGATTTCCGCAATATCACGATTATTATGACCACCAATGCCGGTGCCGAGCAGTTAAGTCGCTCTTCGATGGGCTTTTCGTCGCAAGACCATTCTTCTGATGGTATGGAATCTATTAAAAAAACCTTCTCGCCAGAATTTAGAAATCGTCTAGATGGCATTATTCAGTTCAAACAGCTTGGTCAGGATATGATCGCACAAGTTGTCGATAAGTTTATTTTTGAATTTGAACATCAACTCGAAGAAAAAGGCGTATCGCTCACTATTGATGATGAAGTACGAACCTGGCTGGCTATTAAGGGATATGATCCGGTTATGGGAGCACGCCCGATGATGCGGGTGATTCAGGAGAAGCTGAAAAAACCACTTGCGGAAGATTTACTCTTTGGAAGTTTGGCAAAAGGTGGTCAAGTCACCGTTACAGTGAAAGATGATGGGTTAGTGTTTGATGTGCAGAGTAAGAATTTACCTGCGAAGTTGGATGCTTAACCAGGAAATAATGTGAAAAGCCTGGATGTTGCGTAAGTCGGCTTTTCAGGCCGACGGTGCGGCATTATTGGAGTCACATAACTCTTCGTTAAAAATGGCATTTTTTGAGAACGAGTATTGATGTATCTATCTACACCGCGTCAGCCTGATACCCTCTCGATTATTCTTGATGTGGGGCACTACGAGAGCCCACCTGCAAGTTCATATAAAGTTTTATCTTCCGCGGAAAACGATTCGACCTTTGCTTAAATCGTATGGCGTTAACTGAACCGTTACTTTATCGCCAGTCAAAATACGAATGTAGTTTTTACGCATTTTCCCGGAAATGTGTGCAGTAACCACGTGACCATTTTCCAGCTCAACTTTAAATGTTGTATTAGGCATCGTATCAATTACGGTGCCTTCCATTTCAATATGTTCTTCTTTCGCCATCTAATTTTCTAAGCCACGGGTTAAAAATTCAGGCGCAATAATGCCTGAATCAGACCCAAACATCAAAGGCTGATTGCTTTAGCGTGAAAATAATCCGGTTTTTCTAATTTAAGCGGTGATTTTAGTCCACTCAATAGGTTGCCATACGACATGCGGGTGCGTTGCTTCTTCTGAAAAGACGAGTTCCATACCCAGAAACTGAGTTAGCTTGTCCAGATCATTAATTTCAGCTAATTCTTCACGTAACGCATCATAATGACGCAGGTTAATATAGAGTAAATTTGCTCGATAGCCGTGACTGAGTTCAAAGTCATGGGCCAGGTGATAAAGGAAGCTTAACATGGTGAACCTCCGGTCATCCTTTAGAGGATGGTTGCTAGGTTAACATTGCAGAATAAATTGGGTTTATTACTGCATTGATTTATATATCGGCTGTTTTTCTCCCTGTTTTAATAAATGTAGCTTATATTTGTGACAATATTGTTAAATAGTCAAAAAAAAGACAATTTTGAGAAAAGTGTCTCATTGTATTTTTTTTAACCACTGCCATTCCTGACCATCAAAAAACTCCATAGGCTGGTAATTACTCTTGTATGACATCTTATTTGTTTTTGGGTTCCAATAACCCAGATAAAGCCAATCAAGTTTAAGCGATTGAACATAATCAATTTCAGATAAAATACCAAATACTCCTAATCCACGGTTTGAATATTCAGGATCAAAAAAAGTATATACAGCAGAGATACCATCATCAAAACAATCAATGACTGCAACCATCATCAATTTGTTTTGCAGTCTGAATTCAAGAAGTCTTGATAAACTCCAGTCTGCTTTAATTAATGTTTCATAACTATCGGGTTCATCTTTATCCATACCACCGCCGGCATGACGACCTTTCATATAGTGGCGATATAACTCGTAATGCTCATCAATAAACTGGGCATCTTTAACACTGACAACGATATCTTTATTTAATGTTTTATTTCGGCGTTGACTTCGGTTGGGTTTGAATTCATCGGCAGGTATACGGACAGGAATACACAAACCGCAGTCACTACAATGTGGACGATAAATATTTGAACCACTGCGCCTGAAGCCAAGTTTCGCTAACTGACTATATTGTTTCATGACAATGGGATAGTTTGGATCGACAAAGAGAGTAGTGGCTTCTTTATCATTAAGATAACTGCATTCATGTTCCGGTGTCACACGAAAACCAATTTCATCGAGCGCTGCGATATCGTCATCACTCACGTTATATTTCCCACATTGGTTTTATTTGCAATATGGTTAATAACATAATTAGTTAAATCAGGATCTACCTGCCATTTTGTATTTTCATTATTAATGATCGTATATTGTTGTATCAACGATAAAAATTGTTGCCGAGGTATCATTGTTGCACCCAGGCTTTCCAGGTGTGAAGTATAAACCTGGCAATCGATCAGTTTAAAATTCCATTGTTCTAACTGATTCGCTAAAAACACAAAGGCGATTTTTGAAGCATCGGATATGCGCGTAAACATAGACTCACCAAAAAATACTTTGCCAATCGCTATACCGTATAAACCGCCAACCAGTTGACCATCCTGCCAGCATTCAACGCTGTGTGCATAACCAGTTTCATGTAATTTAATATATGCTTCGATCATGTCATCCAGAATCCAGGTTTCATCCTGTCGTTTACCTTTTTCCAGTCTTGATTCAGAGCAAGCAGAAATAACATCTTTAAAATTTTGATCAAAAGTAATTTGAACATCTTGTTTGCGTATCGTTTTCGCTAAACTGCGTGATACTTTAATTTCAGCGGGTTTTAACACCATACGTGGATCGGGTGACCACCAGAGTATAGGTTGTCCTTCACTGTACCAGGGAAAAATACCTTGTTGATAAGCGGCTATTAAACGTTTGACTGATAAGTCACCGCCCACAGCTAATAAGCCATCGGGTTCAGTTAAAGCTAATTCCACATCAGGGAAAAGAGAGCTGTTTTCATTATCAAGTATGTAGGGTGCAGTCATATGACTTTTTTAAATGGACTATGTTCGTTGAGTTCATCAATATAATGCAACATACCCTGTGTTTCATGAGAAAGAAAGTTTGAAATGCTTTCACGGAATTGCGGGTGTGCTATCCAGTGCGCAGACCATGTTTTTGTTGGCATAAAACCACGCGCAATTTTGTGTTCGCCCTGTGCACCGGGTTCAAAATATTTTATGTCATTATTAATACAGTATTCCAGACCCTGGTAGTAACAGGCTTCAAAGTGCAAGTTGTCGAAATTTTCACTACAACCCCAGTGACGACCATATAAAGTATCTGAACCTTTAAGGTTAAATGCACTGGCAACATATTCACCTTGATATTTTGCCAGTACTAAGACAATATTTTCAGGCATAGTCCGGGCTATTTCTTTAAAAAACTTTTTCGATAAGGTCGGCATACCACTTTTACGTTCAAAGGTGTTTTCATAAAAACGATGATAAGTATCCCAGTGAAAATCAGTTGCCTCGAGGCCGTTTAATATTTCAAATTCTATTGCCTGTTCTTTAACAATACGACGTTCACGTTTAATTTGTTTTCGTTTTTTTGAAGTTAATTTATCAAGGTAATCTGTAAAACTTGTGTAATGATTATTGCTCCAGTGAAACTGGCAGCCCAGACGCATTATAAAATGAGGGTGGTTGTTAAAATATTCTGTATCTTTCGCATTGGTAAATAAACAGTGAAAAGAGGACATTTGCGATTTTTTTGCAAACTCTAATACAGATTTAATGAGCGCGTCAGCAATCTCCTGATACGGAGCATCATCTGCAATAAGAAGCCGGGGGCCTGTCGCAGGTGTGTAAGGGATGGCAGTGACCAGTTTAGGGTAATAGCGAATGTGGTTTTGCTGGTAAGCATCTGCCCATGCCCAGTCAAAGACAAACTCACCGTAGGAATTAAACTTTATATAAAGTGGTAAAGCGCCAACCAGTTTCTCATTTTCATAAGCTAAAAAAAAATTTGTTAACCAGCCAAATTCTTTTCCAACTGCACCATTATTTTCCAAAGCAATAAGAAATTCATATTGCACGAAAGGGTATTGCTTTCCCGCCAGTGTATTCCATTCACTTGCTGAAACTGCATGCAGTGACTCAATGGTTTTTATTTTAAGGTTCATTTAAGGAAATGAGAAAATGCATCTCTATTTTGGATATGATTGTATCAGATAGAAATATTTAGCATTTGTTCATAAATGAAACCATGCAATAGCAGTTTATCCTGAACATCAGGGACGATAAATTCAATTCCATATTCGTACTTTTCTTCACTGCTATTACCATTTTCTTTTTCGGTAATGCGTCTTATTATTCCAAATATATTCAGGTATTGTTCTATCTCAGCAACGGTAACTTTACAGTGGATTGATATTTTTTCACCTATTTCACCTATAGTATCATTTGTTGTCAATTGTGCGCCTACTGTACTGAGGTTTTTCATCGCGGCACTTTTACCTTCAGGAAAAGATTTCCCTTGTTCTTCATTTTGTACAGAGACAATAAGTTTACATTCAATGCGCTCTGCTTTTCGAACAGTAATAGATTCAAGTTGCGTAGGATAAGTGAGGTGCATGTGAGGGTAGGGATGTGATGTAACGTGAATAGCTGTTGCATTAAATCCTTTTGCGGAGTTACCACTTAACAGTCTTACAATAAATTCCTGATCATTATTGATGCGTAAAGCAGAACCATGTTCCCTTGGAGTGGTGACCAGGATACTTTTTCCATCTAAAAAACCAATGAGTTTTACGTAATAACGATCTTCCTCATTCCCCGGTTTGAATTGAAGTTGCAGTGTATCGCCAATACTGTGTTTTAATTCCAGATTATTTTTATTGTTTTCAGCCATTTAGTCTCTTCTCGTTCCATCAATAATTTGAGCATACCATTTATATTTTAAAGCTCCTATATGGGGCTGGCTTAATATAATAAATTTTATAGCGCATAAAAAAGCGCACTTCTAAAAAGAGAAGCACGCTTGAATGAGTCAAATTTTATGCAGAAAGTTAAGTTTGACTTTATTCATTATTGTCAAGGAAACGCTCAGCATCCAACGCTGCCATACAACCTGCACCGGCAGAGGTAATTGCCTGACGATAAACATGATCCGCAACATCACCTGCAGCAAAAACACCCTCGACACTGGTCATGGTTGAGTTAGCTTCCCGGCCGCCTTTTGTATTTAAATAGCCATGGTCCATCTCAAGTTGGCCTTCAAAAATACCGGTATTAGGTTAATGACCTATGGCAATGAAGACACCCATGAGTTCTATATCTTTAGTGCTGCCATCTTCACGGTTTTTCAGTCGAGCACCGGTAACACCTGTTGCATCACCCAATACTTCATCAAGCTCAGAATTCCATTCGATAGTGACGTTTCCATTTTTTGCTTTTTCAATAAGTTGTTGAGATAAAATTTTCTCTGAGCTGAATTTGTCACGACGATGAATAACAGTAACGTGTGAGGCAATATTTGAGAGGTACAACGCTTCTTCAACAGCCGTATTTCCACCACCAACAACCGCAACATCCTTTCCTCTGTAAAAGAAACCGTCACAAGTGGCACAACCTGAAACACCACGACCTTTAAAGGCTTCTTCAGACTCTAGTCCCAGGTACATTGCAGAAGCACCCGTTGCTAAAATTAAGGCATCACAGGTATAAACACCATTGTCACCGGTTAAGGTAAAAGGACGCTTGCTTAAGTCTGCTTTATTGATGGTGTCGAATATCATTTCTGTATTGAAGCGTTCAGCATGCTCTTTCATACGTTCCATTAAGGCAGGGCCTTGCAAACCTTCAACATCACCGGGCCAGTTGTCCACTTCTGTGGTGGTCATGAGCTGTCCACCTTGTTCCATTCCTGTAATTAACACAGGTTTTAAGTTGGCTCGAGCAGCATAGACCGCAGCGGTATAACCTGCAGGGCCAGAACCGATTATTAATACTCGACAATGTTTTGTTTCACTCATGAACTAGACTCCAGAAATACTTATCAATTTAAATACAGCCAAGATTCGATTATCTCAGCAGGAAACAATATGGCAACAAAATGGTCAAAAAGTTTTGTAGAGAGCTTTGCATGGATAGCGAGAAGATAGAGAATAAGGCAAAACTGATGAAAAAGCGGAATGTACAATAAGTACATGAGCATTTTGAAAAGTTTTCGTCGTGCCCCTCATAGAAATATTATGGAGGGTATACGTGATTATCTGGCTTCGTAACATTCGTGCAACGGTCTCGTATAGTATGTTACGTAAAGCGAACTAAGGCGTAAAGGTCGAATATGAAAATTGGTGTACCGCGTGAGATAAAAGTACTGGAAGGTCGTATTGCATTAACCCCTGTGGCCATCAGGGAACTGGTAAAACAGGATCATCAGGTTTTTGTAGAACAAAAGGCGGGTTTATTAAGTGGTTATTCTGATAAGGAATATTCAGAAGCAGGTGCAACATTGCTTGGTTCAGCTAAAGCGGTTTATGACAGTGCTGAACTCGTTGTTAAAGTTAAAGAACCTCAGGAAGCAGAATTTAAATATTTACGAAAGGATCACATTCTTTTTTCTTTTTTACACCTGGCTGCTGCTCCCGAGTTAACCAATGAGTTACTAAATATTGGCTTAACGGCTGTCGCCTTTGAAACGGTGACGGTTAACAAAAAATTGCCACTTTTAGCGCCCATGAGTGATATAGCAGGGCGTATTGCGGTACAGGTTGGCACTCATTTGTTACATCAACCCCAAGGCGGTAGAGGAATTTTATTAGGGGGGGGGATAGCAACTGAAAAAGGACAAGTGGTTATATTGGGTGGGGGCATCGCTGGCTCAGGTGCCACTCAAATTGCATCTGCTTTAGGTGCAAATGTGCTTGTTTTTGATCCCAATCATGATAAACAAGTTCAGCTTGAAGCCATTGGTCAAAATGTGACCGCTCGACTGCCTTTAGAGCAGGATATTGAAAAAGCCGTTTTGCAAGCAGATTTATTAATTGGTGCGGTTTTGATTCCCGGAGCCAGGGCGCCTCATTTAGTTTCAGCAGATCTGGTCAAATCAATGAAAGCGGGCAGTGTCATTATCGATATTTCAGTTGATCAGGGAGGATGTATTGAAACAACACGGCCGACTACGTATGACAATCCCACCTTTGTTTGGGAGGATGTAATTCACTTTGGTGTTACAAATATGCCCGGAGCCGTGCCTCGCACTTCTACACAGGCTTTATCAGCGGTTTTATTACCTTATGTATTACAACTCTGCGAAACGAATTGGCAGTCTAATACTGCGTTAGAGAGTGGTCTTAATTTGCAAAATGGAAACATAATTTTGCCAACATTGCTCTAAAACACGTCCATATCGACGCATTCAGTCGACTTTTTCGGTAAACTATTTGCTGTATTGCTAATTGAAGCTTGCATTTATTTGAAAATGTAAATAATCTAATAATATTAATAACTTATAGCATATTCCTATAATATAAATTAACCCATATTAATTAAAGAAGTTATAACTTGGCACAAGCAAGACAAACCACCACAAATAATAAGCCACTCGCAAGTCATATAACCCGCGGGCTGAAAGAGGGCGCGTTATTTATATTTGGATTTACGGCTCTGTATTTCTTCCTGGCACTCTATTCTTATGACGCATCTGATCCTGGTTGGTCACATAGTGGCCTTGCAGGTCAAAAAGATATCGCCAATTTAGGTGGGCCAAGTGGTGCGCTAATTTCAGATATTTTCTTTTCGCTGTTTGGTTACCTCGCTTATCTTTTTCCAATTATGGTGGCGTATTCCGGTTTACTCATTTATCGAGATCGACAAAAAGAGCATGTGTTTGATAAACGCGGTATCGCGCTACGTGCACTGGGTTTTGTTCTGACGTTGTTCGCTGGTTGTGCATTAGCCAGTATGCATGATGCCTATATTGTGAGTCCGTTACCGGTTAATGCCGGAGGAATTTTAGGTGAAATATTGGGTGGCAAAATGGAGCAGGGTTTCAATATCATTGGAGCAACGCTGTTATTACTGGCGATATTTTTTGCCGGTATGACTTTGTTTACTCACTTGTCATGGCTCTGGTTAATGGACACCACGGGGGCATATACCTTAAAAGGTTTAAATGTTTTCAAACAAGGCTTTATTCGTTTGCATGATTTTTATGAAAACCGTCAAATGAAAAAGAAACGTGACCAGTTATTTAAAGTAACTGCACAACGACAGGAAACGAAAAAACTAAAACGCAAAGAACCTTTTATTCAAACACCACCTAAACCAATTCAACAAAGTAAAAGAGTGCAACAGGAAAAGCAGGCTTCACTTTTTGTTGCCGATTCAGATGGCTCATTACCCTCTATATCACTGCTTGATGACGCCACACCCAGTCAACATGCTTTATCAGAGGATGCACTTAAGGCCATTTCACAGCTAGTAGAAATGAAACTGCAAGACTTCGGCATTGATGTGGAGGTTGTTGCGGTGCATCCTGGTCCGGTTATTACCCGCTTTGAATTACAACCGGTACCAGGAACAAAAGTCAGTCAGATTTCTAACCTGGCAAAGGATCTTGCACGATCACTGTCAGCTATAAGTGTTCGTATTGTTGAAGTTATTCCTGGTAAAACAACAATTGGTCTGGAAATCCCGAATGAACATAGAGAAATTGTTCGTTTGAGTGAAATAATCAGTTCAAAAGCATTTGCAGATTCAAAGTCCCCGTTAACGATGGCATTAGGTAAAGATATTAGCGGCAACGCTTCGGTAGCTGACCTTGCTAAAATGCCACACTTACTGGTTGCCGGTACCACGGGTGCAGGTAAATCAGTGGCATTGAATGCAATGGTATTGAGTCTGCTCTATAACTCAACACCAAGTGAAGTACGCATGATAATGATTGATCCGAAGATGTTGGAACTTTCAATCTATGATGGTATTCCACATCTGCTTGCACCCGTTGTTATTGACATGAAAGAAGCAGCGAATGCATTTCGTTGGTGTGTAGCTGAAATGGATCAGCGTTATCTCTTAATGTCTAAACTTAAAGTACGAAATATTGTGGGCTTTAATAAAAAAGTGAATGATGCAATCAAAGCTAAAGATCCAATAAAAGATCCTTTACATCCACAAGATTCAGAACTTCCTGTTGCAGATTTGCAACCCTTACCTTATATCGTTGTCGTAGTAGATGAACTCGCTGACATGATGATGCTCGTGGGTAAAAAAGTAGAAGAGTTGATTGCACGTTTAGCACAAAAAGCACGTGCATCCGGTATTCACCTTGTTCTTGCGACACAACGGCCATCGGTAGATGTACTTACTGGTTTAATTAAATCAAATATTCCAACACGGATTGCGTTCCAGGTTTCATCACGAGTGGATTCAAGAACAATATTAGATCAAATGGGTGCAGAACAATTACTCGGTCATGGTGATATGTTGTATTTACCACCGGGTACTGCGATTCCAACACGAATTCATGGTGCGTTTGTTGATGATCATGAAGTCAATAATGTTGTCGAGAGTTTAAAGAAAAGTGGTAAGCCGCAATATATTGAAGAAGTCACTACGGGACCCAAGAATGACAATGCCATGCCCGGATATAATGATGATGATGAAGGTGATGCTTTATATGATGATGCGGTACGCATTGTTACAGAGACACGAAAAGCCTCTATTTCAGGAGTGCAACGTCGTTTAAAGATAGGTTATAACCGTGCAGCACGTATGATTGAAGCGATGGAACTTGCTGGCATTGTAGGACCTGCTGAATCAAATGGTAGTCGGGAAGTGCTTGCACCTCCGCCGCCTAAAGACTGAGATAAAGTATGTAGGTTGGTTCAAGGAACAACGTGACGGAACCAACAAAAAATGATGGATTCGTCTCGTTATTCCTTAATCCATCCTGCCCATTTGATAGTGTATTTCAATATAGTCTGGAATTTGGAACTTTTTTATTTAGAAATCAAAGATGAAAAAAATGAATATTAAAAAGCTATTTCTTATTTGTACTTTTGTATTAGCAAGCATGCAACTTCACGCCAGTGAACTAACCGATTATTTAAATAATCTTCATACCTTTCAGGCAAATTTTACGCAAAATGTATTTACCGCTACTAATAATAAAAAACAAAAAAGCAAAGGTTTGATTGTTGTAAAAAGCCCGAATAAATTTTACCTTGAATATAATGAACCCTATAAGCTGCTTTATGTCGCTGATGGTAAAAAGCTCTGGAGTTATGACGAAGACCTTGAGCAGGTAGTTGTTAAAGAACAAGGCAATTTACTCATTAATACTCCTGCAATGTTATTAGGTAACCCTAAGGATTTAACAGAGTCATACCGGATAGAAAAAGCCGGTGTAACAGAAGGTTGGCTCTGGTTTGAGTTAACACCTAAAAAAGACAATACTAACTTTGAAACAGTCAGCCTTGCTTTTGAAAACAATGAACTCAAAGCAATGGAAATGCGTGATAACTTTGGTCAGACCACACGTTTGGAATTTAACAAAATCAAAAAAAATCCAACGTTATCAAAAAACCGTTTTAAATTTGTTCCACCTAAAGGGGTAGATGTTATCGGTCAATAACAGGTAATAATGACTGATACTTACATATATTTAATTTGATGAGCCAGGAACAAAACCTTTTCCCCCCGGTTGATAATAGCGAGTGGCAACCACTTGCCGATCGTATGCGCCCGCAACAACTTGATGATATTGTCGGTCAGCAACATCTTTTAGGAACTGAAAAGCCGCTACGTTTAGCCATTGAAAATGGCAAACTTCACTCCCTGATCTTATGGGGACCACCGGGTACCGGTAAAACCACATTAGCACGTATGATCGCAAATTATTGTGATGCTGAATTCATTAGTTTATCTGCGGTTTTATCTGGCGTGAAAGATATTCGTGAAGCAGTCAGCCGTGCACAACAATACCAGCAACAAGGTAAGCCAAGTATTTTGTTTGTTGATGAGGTACATCGTTTTAATAAATCACAACAAGATGCTTTTTTACCTTATGTTGAAGATGGCACTTTTACTTTTATTGGTGCGACCACAGAAAATCCGTCATTTGAATTAAATAATGCCTTACTCTCCCGGGCGCGTGTTTATATTTTAAAATCATTAAATGAGCATGATATTACTCTGGTGTTAAAACGCGCGTTAAATGATTCAGAAAAAGGTTTCGGTAAAAGAAACATTTCGACTGATGATGAAACACTGAGTTTATTAGGACAAGTTGCCGATGGTGACGCACGACGTGCTTTGAACCTGTTGGAAATTGCCAGTGACTTAACTGAAAATAATGTCATAGATAAAGAAACGATTAAGAGTGTTTCAGGAGAAACACTGCGTCGTTTTGATAATCATGGTGAAGCTTTTTATGATCAGATATCAGCTTTACATAAATCAGTAAGAGGTTCAGCACCCGATGCAGCACTTTACTGGTTGGTAAGAATGTTAGATGGTGGTTGTGATCCTTTATATGTTGCTCGTCGTGTTGTACGTATGGCCAGTGAAGATATCGGTAATGCCGATCCCCGTGCTTTGACGCTAGCGATGCAGGCCTGGGATGTTCTTGAACGGCTAGGCAGTCCGGAAGGCGAACTGGCGCTTGCACAAGCAGTACTTTACCTTGCCAGTGCAGCAAAAAGTAATGCGGTTTATAATGCATACAATCAAGCGAAAGCCGACATTAAACAGTATGCTTCTGCTGAAGTACCTGTACATCTGCGTAATGCACCAACCAAACTCATGAAAGAGCTGGGTTATGGAAAAGAATATCGTTATGCCCATGATGAGCCTGAAGCCTATGCGGCAGGGGAATCTTATTTTCCTGATGAGATGCCGGAAACAAATTATTATAAACCCGTTGAACGTGGACTTGAAATTAAGATAAAAGAAAAACTCGCACACTTACGTG
This sequence comes from uncultured Thioalkalispiraceae bacterium, assembly GCA_964654445.1. GTDB lineage: Bacteria > Pseudomonadota > Gammaproteobacteria > UBA6429 > Thiohalophilaceae > JAGLTQ01. Next base: position 2,507 of record CAZZIS010000070.1, on the reverse strand, counting down.
AATTAGATAAGCAAGTTGGAAAAAAAGCTTAATGCAAATGCTGTTGCTTTCAATGAATAAAATTTAAAGATTTATTCCCTCCCCTTTAAGGGGAGGGTTAGGGTGGGGTGATTTAAATTTATCCCCTCCCCCTGGCCCCCTCCCTAAGGGAGGGGAGAATAATCATAAAAACTTAATAGATTAGATCAGAAAGGGTAAACTCACATACATGAATAATTTATTTGCCATCGCTATCGGCGGTTCACTTGGCGCAGTCATGCGTTATTTGACTTCAACCAGTGTACATCGACTGTTTGGTAGCGAATTTCCTTACGGGACTTTAACCGTTAATGTTGCCGGGTCATTGCTGATGGGATTTATTTCGATATTATTACTCGAACGTTTCATGTTGCCTGAATACTGGCGAGCCATTATTATTATTGGCTTTCTTGGTGCTTTTACCACTTTTTCTACTTTTTCAATGGAAACGTTTAACCTGATACAAACGGGTGAAATGGCTAAAGCGTTTCTTAATATGTTTATCAATATCTTCCTTTGTCTGGGTGCAACCTGGATAGGGGTAATCGCAGGGCGACAAATATGAATATGCATGAAGTAACTATTGTACGTATCTACCTGACTGAAGGTGAAACACAACTTAAAAACCTGATGAAACGTTTACGTGACTGGGAAAAATTACGTGGTTTAACGGTTTTTCGTGGTATATCTGGTTATGGTGAGTCGGGTGTTATTCACGGTTCAAATATTGTTGATTTATCTTTGCACATGCCAGTCGTGGTTGAGTTCTTTGATGAAGATGAAAAAATTAATCACATTCTTGAACACATAAATGATCAAATTAAACCCGGCCACATGTTAAAATGGTCGGCACATGTGAATACATGAGTATAAAATATAAAATATATAATAGTTAATTACACAGAATATAAGGTTTACTTTCACCATGCTTGACCCACAGTTATTAAGAAATAATCTTGAAGAAACCGCCGCGTTATTAAAACGTCGTGGTTATGAATTAGATACCAAACAGTTTTCTGCGTTAGAAGATCAACGCAAATCATTACAGGTTAATGCGCAAAGTTTGCAAGCCGAGCGCAATAAAAAATCTAAAAATATAGGAAAAGCAAAAGCTTCAGGTGAAGATATTCAGCCTTTGTTAGATGAAGTGTCTTCATTAGGTGCGAAACTCGAAGAAGCAGAAAAAGCGCTGGCGGTTATTCAGGAAGAAATGAATAACATCATGATGGTGTTGCCCAATATTCCTGATGCTTCTGTACCGGATGGAAAATCTGAAGATGATAACCTCGAAATTCGCAAATGGGGTGAACCTAAACAGTTTGATTTTGAGGTTAAAGATCACGTCGATCTTGGTGAAGCGTTAGGCCAGCTTGATTTTGACACTGGAAGTAAAATCGCAGGTTCACGTTTCGTCGTTATGCATGCAGGTATTGCCAACATGCATCGAGCTTTAACACAGTTTATGTTAGATCTTCATACAACAGAACATGGTTATAATGAAACCTATGTGCCATATATTGTGAATAGTGATAGCTTGCGTGGTACTGGCCAGTTACCTAAATTTGCAGATGACCTTTTTTCAGCTGGACACCAAACTGTGTTTAGTGCTCTTGATGTTTACGCGAGTAAACTCAATGAGGATGGGAGTATCCCAGAAGATGCAGAGTTGAAATTAAAACGAAATGATAAACAAATGTACCTTATTCCTACCGCTGAAGTACCTGTAACGAATATCGTACGCGATACTATTACCGAAGAAGCTGCAATGCCACTTAAGTTTGTTTGTCATACACCATGTTTTAGAAGCGAAGCTGGATCATACGGTCGTGATACCCGTGGTATGATTCGTCAACATCAATTTGAGAAGGTTGAATTAGTACAAGTTGTAACAGCAGAAAATTCTGAACAAGCTCACGAAGAACTGACTTCACATGCTGAAGCTGTCTTGCAAAAGTTAAACTTACCTTACCGTATGGTTAACTTATGTACCGGTGATATTGGATTCTCTGCACATAAAACCTATGATCTGGAAGTTTGGTTACCCGGGCAAAATAAATACCGCGAAATTTCATCGTGCAGTAATTTTGGTGATTTTCAAGCTCGCCGTTTAAAAGCACGCTGGCGTAATCCTGAAACAGGAAAGCCGGAACTTGTGCATACGGTTAATGGATCAGGTTTGGCAGTAGGGCGAACACTTGTTGCGATAATGGAAAATTATCAGGATGAGAAAGGGCGTATCCATATTCCTGACGTTTTACAGCCGTATATGGGTAACCGAAAAGTTATTGAATAATATTTGTGTAGGTTCGAATTTATTCGAATGCGGAATAATAGATACCGCAGTGATAGTTATTCACCTCAGCGTCCGAATGATACCCTCTAATCTAATTAAAATATGTGGGGCACTATGATTCGTACCTTCGAGTGTAGGTCAGAATTCATTCTGATAAGACTTCGATTTAACTACGCACCATCATTATCAGAAAAAT
>CAZZIS010000069.1:0-15554 GCA_964654445.1 uncultured Thioalkalispiraceae bacterium | reverse complement strand
ACCACGACCACCTAAATTACTGGTTACGGCTTTGGCGATATCTTGTGACTTCTGTTTTGCAACTGCACTCATGGCTTGCGGTTGCCAGCTTTCAACATAATCTCCGCCTACCTGAATGTGTCCAATGGGTTCACAGAAGTAAGTTTCAATTTCATCATTTTCATTTAATGCACGAACCGTTAATAAAGTGATTTCATAATCAAACTTAATCATTTCTTCAACGATCACTCGACCACGATCTACACGGCCTCCGCTTTTGGCATAGTCCCAGGCGGTTTGAATATCTTTTTCTTCTTTGATAGTCGATTGACCTTTACCTGAAGAAGACATAACGGGTTTAACAATGCAGGGATAACCCACACCATTATCAATGGCCTGTTTTATTTCTTCTTCACTTTCTGCAAATGCATATTTTGATGTTGATAAGCCAAGTTCTTCCGCTGCCAGACAACGAATGCCTTCACGGTTCATGGTCAGCTGTGCAGCACGCGCTTTAGGAATCACTTCAGCTAAACCTTGCTTTTCTATTTTAGATAACATCTCTGTATCTAAAGCTTCAATTTCCGGCACAATGAGATGTGGTTTTTCTTTTTTCACTAATTCAAGCAGCGCATTACCGTCTGCCATATTAATGGTATATGCACGATGTGCCACCTGATGACCCGGTGCATTTTCATAACGATCCACCGCAATAACTTCTACTCCTAAACGCTGTAAAGCAATAATGACTTCTTTGCCCAGCTCGCCGGAGCCCAGTAACATAACGCGTTTTGCTGTTGCTGAAAGTGGAGTGCCTATTTTCATTTGAGAACCTTATGTGATGTAAGTATTCATAATAAGTCTGCTGTGATTTCGAGTCTAGTATAAATTTAATGCTGGGATCCTTATATATTTTTGTTATTTGGGAGCTATGTGGTTCTTTTTATGCTGCACTTCGTTAGCTTGTCGGCCTGAAGGCCGACCTACACAAGCCCATCTAAATAATATATTCCCATGCTCCTGGTATTCCCTGTAGCTAATTCTTTATACACATAGATACGGACAAATAGATAAAACTGCCTTACAATAGGTAAAAATATTAGATAGTTACAGGGATTATTGCGTGAAACTCAGTGTAGATGAATTCAGAAACTGGCAACATAAGAGCATCACCCTGCTGGGGATGTCGGGTGTGGGTAAAACTCGTCTCTCTAATATGCTGCCAAATGATGAGTGGTTTCATTTCTCTGGTGACTATCGTATTGGTACTCATTATCTTGATGAACCCATTCTGGATAATATTAAGAAACAAGCCATGCAGGTTCCTTTCCTGAGAGATCTACTGCGCTCTGATTCTATATATATACAAAATAATTTAAGCGTCAATAATCTTCAGCCAGTTTCCAGCTTTCTTGGCAAACTGGGGGATCCGGAAAAAGGTGGTTTACCACTTGATGAATTTAAATACCGTCAGGAACTGCATCGTCAGGCAGAAATTGCGACGATGCGTGATGTACCTGCATTTATTCGTAAAGCACAGGAACTTTATGATTATAAACACTTCATAAATGATGCGGGTGGTAGCGTTTGTGAGCTCGATGATGAAGAAACACTTGAGATTCTTGCTGAACATACCTTGATTTTATATATCAAAGCCACTGAGAAAAATGAGAAATCATTAATAAAACGTGCTGAGTCTGATCCTAAACCTTTGTATTACCGTGAAGCTTTTCTTGATGAGCAACTTGTGGTTTATATGAAAGAGAATAAATTGGATTATGTTGCGATGATTGATCCTGATGAATTTGTACGCTGGATTTTTTCCAAGCTGTTTTATTCACGTATACCGCGTTACGATGCGATTGCAAAAAAATACGGTTATACCATTACCACTGACGAATTATCGCAGGTAACGAATAAAGAAGAATTAATGGCTTTAATAGAAAAAGCCATTGCCAGACAAAAATAGAGAAACAAGAGATGCCTTTAGTAGCCAACTCATCATTACCAACATTTGAACGCCTTCAGCAAGAAGGTGAAACGGTTTTAAACCGAGACAATGCGGTTAAACAGGATATTCGTGAACTACATATCGGTTTACTGAATATGATGCCCGATGCTGCCCTGGCAGCAACCGAGCGTCAGTTTTTTCGTTTAGTTGGTGAAAGCAACTCCATTGCACAATTTTACATGCACCCGTTTACGCTAAAAGAATTACCTCGGGGCGAAAAAGGTCAAGCACATGTTGATAAATATTATGAGTCCTTTGAACAAATCAAGGAACAAGGTCTTGATGCACTAATAATTACCGGCGCCACTCCAGGACCGGAACTTTCAGAAGAACCCTTTTGGCAACCGCTGATTGAAGTGATTGACTGGGCCTATGAAAATGTTACTTCTACTCTTTGCTCATGCTTGACGACTCATGCTGTCTTGCAGTTTCGTTATAAGCAAAAAAGACGACCACTTGGTTTTAAACGCTGGGGTGTATACTCGCACCATGTCACTAACCGTAATCATCCATTAGTTAATGGTGTTAATACGCGTTTTGATGTCCCGCATTCACGCTATAACCAGATTGATCGTTCTCAATTTGAAGAAGCGGGTTTACACATCCTGGCCGAAAGTAAAGAAGCCGATGTGCATCTCGCTGTGAGTGAAGATCAATTTCGTTTAGTCTTTTTTCAGGGACACCCTGAATACGACATCATTAGTTTATTAAAAGAATATAAACGTGAAGTAATACGTTTTGTTAATAACGAATGTGATGACTACCCGCCCTTTCCAGAAAATTATTTCACATTGCAGGTACAAGCTTCATTGAATGAATACAAGGCACTGGTTATTAAAGCCAAACAGGATAATAAAGAAACCCCTGAATTTCCTGAAAGCTTAATTAGTGAAAAGCTGGATAACACCTGGCACGATACTGCTGAAGCAATCCTGAATAACTGGATTGGTAAAGTGTATCAACTCACCAGTATGGATCGTAAAAAACCTTTTCAGGATCATGTTAATCCAGGAAACCCACTGAAGTTATAATAAGAAACTTAAGTCTGTCATCATTTGTCCGCTATACATTAGTAGTATAGTTATATTTGATTCACAAGGACTTAAGTCGAATAAGGACAAACCATAATCATGTTACATTTTCTCGGACGAAGTTTATGGTTATTGTGGTGTTGGATTGAACTCACACTATTCACGCTTTTTCTCTATGCCTTAGCATGGTTACCACGCGCACTAACAAAATCATTCTATACAAAATTGTTTTATATCTGGTGTCGCTTTTTTACTCGTGCGCTGGGGGTAGATTTAAGACTGCACGAGAAAAATCGAAAGCCGATTCCAAAACAATATATTCTGGTTGCGAACCACCCTTCTGCTTTTGAAGATATTGGTGTGCCAGCATTATTTGATGTTCATCCCCTGGCAAAAATGGGCGTCAAAAAATGGTTTTTACTGGGAAAAATAAGTGAAGCCGCTGGAACAATGTTTGTTAAACGTGACAGTAAAGAATCACGTAATGCAGTTGTTGACCAGATAATCGAAAAACTGGACCAAGGTGAAAGCATTGTGATTTTCCCTGAAGGCGGATGTAAGGGAAGACGTATATATGAAACTTTTCAGTATGGTGCTTTTGATATTTCAATTCGCACTGGCATTCCCATTTTACCTGTTTTTTTACATTATGAAGCACAGGACAGGTTTGAATGGCGTGACCCACAGATCTTAATTGATAAATTCTGGCATTTCATGACCAGTCAGAATAATAAAGCAAACTATTATGTTTATGATGCAATCAATCCTGAAGACTTTAAGGATAAAAAAGAATACTCAGAATATGTTCTTAACAAATTTCTCGAATGGCAAAAACGTTATTTAGATTAATTTTTCTGCAGAATATTATTAATTTTTTCTAACATTGTTTTACTATTATTATAATCAATAGGAATTGAGAAAGTCTCGTTATTAACTTTTAAAACCAGGTTAGGGAAACTTTCTGCATAGAGTTCCCTGGCCAGATTTATTTCTCCCATTAATTTTTCCCGGGTTTTAACCGACGTTAACTCTTTTTTAAAATCAGTAACAGATAGTCCTGACTCTTCTGCCAGTTCAATCAACATGGATTCATCAGAGGGATTACGTGCTTGCTGATAATAAGCACGCTGTATTGCTTTAGTCATTTTAATGTCATTTTCTTCCCCTTGCTGGCGAGCCGCAATAACAGCGCGGCATGCAGGATAGGTTGAACGGCGTGGAGTATTCTCAATCCAGAAGTCAAAGTTGAACTTTACACCAGGTATCGTGTCTTCTATACGTGTCCAGTTACTTTTTATTTGTTGTTGCATACTCTCCGGCATTGGAGAATCTGTATCTGCTGCCAAACCACCTAATAGACGACGAACTTCAATCCCGTCAGGTAAAGAGGCAAGTAACAAATCAAGTGTTCTGGAAAATCCCCAGCACCAGCTACACATTGGATCATGAACATAATAGAGAATCGTTTGCATAAATATTTATGTACTTAAAGTCACTGACAGTTATTGTTCGCTATAGTGATAATAGTTTAATGTTATCGTAAATTTGCTTAGAGGTCTTTCAGAATGAACTTACAATTACAAGCGGGTTATTTCTCAATTAAAAGCCCACTGCAAATACTTGACCGATGGTTAAATCCCTATCACCACAAGGATAGCATTGATATTCGTGGCAAAAAAATGGATATTATGTACTCAAAAAGAGCTGAAAGAGCTTTGGAGAAACGAGACACATCACTTATTGCAGAATTACAGCTCTATTTCACCTGCGTAGTACAAAAGCGTGTGGTGTTTCATGAGAAAACTGATCTCGATACCATATCGGCTAACCCAAACCTTGAAATTGCTTACCATACCGTTCAATCAAATGCCTGTGATCCAGTTGAATTTGCTGATAAACATCCTGTAAAAAAAGAACTCAACTCAAAAGGTGCACAATCAATGCGCCCTTCTTTATTCAAAATCGATTATAAAAATGGGCAATGGCATGGAGATTTTTCATTCTAGACTGTGCTAGCCCAGGCAATCGCAATTTTAAAAAAAAGCTTCTTGCAACTCGTTCAAATTACCTACATTAAATGTATAATTAGCATCGCGTGAAAAACACATCTTACTTAGCAAGCTAAAAATATTATGAATCGAGTTAAAATTTACAGCACTGGTATTTGCCCTGTTTGTGAGCAAACCAAAAAATTATTAACAAAATGGAATATTGGTTATGATGAAGCCAGAATTGATCTTGACCGTGACTTATTAAAAGAAATGCTTGAAGTCACAAACCACGCCCGCATGGTTCCGCAAATTACCATCGATGGTAAATGGATTGGTGGTTTTACCGAGCTCACTGAAATGCATATGGAAGATGAGCTCGATGAGCTCATGACGAACTAAGCAATCACTCACAGTGACAATATTAAAACAGGATTACAAATGTTAGAAACAAATGAGTATTTTGATGGTAATGTAAAATCTATCGGCTTTAAAACAGCAACACTGCCCGCTACTGTTGGTGTTATGGAAATTGGAGAATACGAATTTGCTACCTCACAAAAAAAAACAATGACCGTTGTTTCAGGCGCATTAACTGTTATGTTACCGAATGCCTCTGATTGGAAAACCTTTAACCAGGTGATAGCTTTATAGTTGAAGCAAATGAAAAGTTTCAACTAAAAGTTGAAATAGCTACTGCCTACTTGTGTACCTATGAATAGTTTTTACTAATAAGAAAATAATCAAATATGAAACTTTATTTAATGCGCCATGGTCAAGCCTTATCCCCGCAGCTAGATCCTGAGCGCGGACTAACAGACAGTGGTAAGCTAAAAATTGAACGCATTGCCACACACCTGCAGAAAACAGGCGTAACTTTTAAGCAGATTTTTCACAGCAAGAAAAAACGTGCTCAGGAAACGGCTGAAATTATGACTCGTATTATTTCAGCGGACGTTACACCAGAGTTACATGAAAACATAACCCCGAATGATGATCCCGAATTAATTTTTGCAGAAATCAGCAGCTGGGATGGTGATACTTTAATTACCAGTCATCTTCCTTTTGTTCCAAATTTGATTACTTTATTAACCGGACAAGATGCTTATTTAACTTCTATCAGTTTTGAAACAGGAACGGTTGTTTGTCTGCAAAAGAATGAAGCTTCCAGCTGGAGTATTTTGTGGGCAACATCCCCCTCTGAAATTAATGATAATTAATTATTTTTTATAGCCCGGCATCAAGCCACCAACAACCTGTAACGGGGTTGGATTATTAACTTCGCTTACCCAGATTGCTAATGCATATTTTTTTACTTGCGAATAATGTAATTCAGGTAAATTCATCTCCCATTGCAGATTATTACTAATAGCCGAATTAAAACCAACAACAACAAATTCATGTTGAGCTGTTCGGCCTTCATTTTCTCCGCGTGAAATATGGCTCATCAACTCCATTCCCAAAACTGCAACATTAAGTTTCAAAGGAAATTTATTATTCTTTATTAACTGATAATTCGCATGAAAGGATTTACCTTTAACAGATATTATTAAATTTCCTGCTGATGTCTTCTCTTCAGGTAGTGCGTTTGAGAATACTCCCTGACGCCAACTCGAACCATTTACCATAAAAGCAGGGGTGTAAACTGTCGAGTTACGTTTTAGACTTGCGTAACGAGACTGACGTTGACCAAATTTCTTTGTTGCATAACGATCTTTCCAGCCAATGTAATCCCAGTAATTAACATGAAAAGCAACGGGCACCCATTTCTTCCATAATTTACTGTCATTTTTTAAATCATTAAGAAATTCTTCTGCAGGTGGACAACTACTACAACCTTCTGAAGTATATAATTCAATTAGTGTATTTCGTTTAGTTCCACTTTCAAGATGTAATGTTTCAGAAACTTCGGCGCGAAGTGAAGTAAAAAACAGTAAATTAAATAAGACTACATATAAAATAAAGCTATATTTAAGCATGCTTCACCTTTTATTATAAATAGCAAAAACCATCAGACGAATTATTAAATAACAATTAATCTGATGGCCTCTTTATACCATAGCTTTATTAGTTATCGATACGATTAATAGTCACTATTGCTGTTGCACCACGCCAGTCCAGATGTGCTGGATTTAAGTCACTGCCACCTTTAATTCCACTATGAATAGTAATAAAACCTTCCGCACCATCTGTAGCACGTAAATTACCTGACTCAGCTGAACATGGCGGTCCTGGAATATATGCACAACTTTCATTATTTACTTCAGAACCGGCATCATAAGTGCTCGCCATATAACTGACACTCTTTTTGGGCAATGCTTTTCCTGAAATTGCAGTGAATGCATCATTTGATGTTGCTAACATACCAGTCATACTGATTTTTGCTTTTTTTGGTGCACGAATATCAAATGTTGCTTTGTTTCCATACACAATAACGCCACTACCTGAAATAACATCATAAACACCACGTGCACCATTCACTTCATTATAGAGCACTGAGTTATCACCTGTTTCAGCTTGCGTTGCCAGACCTTCACTTGCTGCTGCTGCCACTTCAAACAAATTAAAATGACGATTATGAATAACAATTAAAGGTGGGGTAATAACATGATGTGATGTTGCATTAGTAATAGTGACCCGATAATTATTCCAGTCACTTGCCATAACCGTGAAGGAACCCATTGTTCCCATTGCGAGTAACACAAACATTCCAGTAATTTTTTTCATTTTCTTTCTCCATGACGTTTTAGTTTTGAAATACCAGCATGGAGGAAATCTATAGCTGTAGTGTCACGAAGTTATAACAATTTTATCACAGTAGATAAAGTGAGACGTATGCACGAATAGTTAAAGACTTCTAAATTGTCGCGCCAGGTAAATCAAATGAAAATATTGTGCCTTTATCCGGTGCAGGATAAACGGATATAGAACTATTGTGTAATTGTATAATTCTTTTCACTATCGCTAAACCCAGGCCTGTCCCATCTTTATTACGATGTTTTTCTATACGATAAAAACGTTCAAATACATGTTGTGCATCATGCCTGGAAATTCCCTGTCCGCTATCGCGAATAATAGTAGCCACTTTAGAATTACCAATAGCCAATTCAATTTCTACCACACCACCTTCAGGAGTGTATTTAATTGCATTATCAATCAGGTTTTCCAAAACACGTTGTATTAAGCCAATGTCAGCAGAAACAAAAACTGGCATCTGCGGTATTTTAGTTTCAAGTTTTATTCCTTTGTTTTTAGCAGACAACTTGAATTTTTGACTAACATCCTGAGCCAGTTCACTCATGGAAAAAGCTTCAAAATGAAGTGTTGCATCATTATTTTCCAAACTTGCAAGCTCAAATAATTCCGAGATCAATTTTTGTAAGCGTTTACTATTTTCATATGCTGTTTGCACATATTCCAGTTTTTCATCTTTGGATAATGTCTCATTTTTTAATAACAGCGTCTCAAGATAACCTTGTAATGATGCAAGAGGTGTTCGTAAATCATGAGATACATTCGCAATTAATTCACGTCTGGAAGTATCATTGTGTTGTAACAATTTCACCTGCTGAATGATACGATCAGACATTTGTGAGAAAGTTGATCCTAACTGGTCAATTTCATCCCCTTTTCTTCCATCAAAGCGCTCAGGTAATAATACAGGCTTGCTAAAGTCTGTTTTTTTAAATTGTTCCATTGCGTCCGATAAAATATAGACTCGTCGAGTAATATATCTAAACAACAAATAACCAATAACAGATGCAATTAAAACACTAATAAAAATAGCGATAAGCCAACTGCGTAGTAAGTAACTCGATTCTAATAAATTAAATATTGAATCATATGTTTCACCACCGAGTACAATATACAGGTATCCTTCCAGTCGATTTCCATTTTGTATCGGTGCCACGGAAAATACTTTATTTGTCTTGCTGGAGCGCGGATCATCACCTAAAACAGGAAAATGAGTATTCGAATCAAGAAATTTCCTAACCGCTAGCATTGAAATATTTTTTCGTTTAACGACCCCTTCTGGTGCAGAATAGGCCATTATCTTTCCCGCAGGATCGGTGATATATATTTCTATACCGGGATTAACTAACATCATGCCATTTAATACTGCTTTCATAGCTTTATGATTAACTTTTTTATTCAGAATTAATTTTTTTTCTTTAACAATGTTATCTGCCAGATCAATATTTAGACGCTGGTTAAGCTCTTGCAGAAACATAGGCGCAGTATAAACAACCATGCCAATAAACAGACCTGAGAGCACCAGCAACAAAAATAATTGAGTAAGAAATAAACGGTTCGAAATACGACTAAACATAAAACTATATACTCAAGGAGTCGTTGAATTTATATCCCACACCCCAGATTGTCAGGATATATTCCGGGTTAGCGGGATCGTTCTCAATTTTTGCTCTTAAACGATTAATATGTGAATTAACAGTATGTTCATAACCTTCATGTCCATAACCCCAAACCATATCAAGCAGCTGGGCGCGAGAATAAACACGGCCCGGACGTTTTACAAAGTGATGTAATAATTCAAATTCCCTGGCAGTAAGATCAATTAAACGTCCTTCTATCGAGACTTTATGGCAGTCAATATCAACTTCCAGATCTCCAAATACAACATTATTTTTATTACATTCACTTGTATCAGAAGTTATTGAAAAGGCTTCAACCCGGCGGAACAACGCCTTTATTCGTGCCATAACTTCCCTGACACTGAAGGGTTTAGTTACATAATCATCCGCACCTATTTCCAATCCTAAAACACGATCGATTTCTGATGATTTTGAAGTGAGCATTAATACAGGGGTGTAATTATTTTGATTGCGTATACGACGGCATATCTCAAGGCCATCTATACCGGGCAACATCAAGTCCAGTATCACAAGATCAAATGATTCATTTTCCAGGTAATTCAGGCCTTTCAAGCCATCATCTGCATGCTTAACGATGTAATCAAGGTCAGAAAGATTTAAGCTTAAAATGTTAGCTAAGTCGGTATGATCTTCAATTATTAGTATTTTTTTTCCGGACATCCTGTCAACCTAACATTCAATTGTCACAAAATAATCACAGCAGAATTATCTGCTGCCATAGAGAGTGCAATTTGTACTGTTAGTTCAGAAATACGATGGAATATAATGTTATCAATTGTAAAATCTGAAATATTTTGTTGAATTTTGAACGCAATATAAATACTCTAACTGACTATGATAAAATTAATGTTTTCTATTATTCTCCTTACTTTAATTTCCTGCTCATCGACAGATACTGGCATAAAACTTTTGAATAAAAGCCCTCGTGGAATTACGATTTCCAATATCGTCAAAGAAGAGCTTTCCAAAGCTTACCAAACAGCCGAGAAGCATTGTGCAAAATATTACAAAGTACCTCGTGTGCTTAAAACCATAAATCAAGAAGAAGATGAGTTACAAGATCCAATGAAAACCAAGTTTTTTGAGTGTATAAAACCCTCTTCTTAATTATTAAAGGCCGCCATAAAAGCAGTCATGAAAATTTTATAATCTGCGTGTGGTAAATTATTAATACCTGCCGCAGCTTTACGCCCACCACCTGTTTCAAATTGTCGACACAACTCATCTGCACCTGTTTTATTATTTAATGGTGCACGAACACTGACCACAAATCCATCATCACTATTTTTAGTTAACATGGCATGCGCCCTGTTCGGGTTTTCCTGTGTTAGCTGGTTCGCAAATACACCACTTACGCGTTTTGCCCATTTTTCATTTTCAAGAATAAAAAGAGCATGGCTATCACTTTCATACTCAGCTTGTACCGCCTCTGCATTTGCAATATCTTCACGGTAACCATTTACCAGAGTCTGATAAGCTTGCTCTTCAGTTATAAAATCAAAGGGATCAGAATAAGGTTTAATTTTTTGGTACAGACTTTCCGGAGTAAAAATAAGATCATCTAACGAAGTACCATAGCCATTGTAATTAATGCATGTACCAAGAAGTTTTAGTTGTTCCAGTTTTTCTGTTGAGAGTTTTAATGGCTTAGCGGCTTCTTCTGCAGCAACAAAAAGGTTATCACCATAGGCTGCTGTCACAGCCCAGGCCAGGTATTGACTACTTAAATATTTATTTACCAATAAACTGGTACATATATTAGCATCAGTATCGATAAATGATTCTAGATTTTCATCTTTGGGAATATCACCAGCGTAATGATGATCAAAATACAGAACTTTTGCACCAGCATCGAGGCATTGCTGAAGTCCGTCTCTGTTTTTATCAAGTGAAATATCCAGAACCGTTATATTGTCATCACGACTCGGCTGTACTTTTTTTAATAAATTTATATCTCGCTTAACGCCCGTCACTAATCTGCTCTGTAACGGTTTAGCCAAACGTAACTGGTGTAATGCACATATTCCGTCTGCATCACCATTAAAAACATCAATAAAATTCATTTTTCATCCTAAAATGGGTTAATTATATATCCAACCGCTCTTTTTAATATTACAGCTTCACATTCCAGCCAAACCCGGGCAGGATTAAACCACATATACAGTAAAAACACTTAAATATTTATTTCAAATAGTCGATTTAGCCTGATTATAATACTTATACATATAGTAAACTATTGAAACTTATTACATTTTTACTAAACTGAATAGTAGCTCTTTCACCCCTAAAGGCAGCCATATGTTTAATAAAATAATAAAACATAACATATTTAGTAATAACGGAATTCTGTTTCTTATTGTTTTCTTATTTACTCATACTCATGTTTATGCATTACAATATGATGAAAAATCAACACTTATTTTTGGTCTGCTTCCATCAGAAAGTGCGGTTACAAAATTTAAACGATATGCACCTTTACGAGATTATTTATCAAAAAAATTGAATCGTAAGATACATTTAGAAACGGCACGTGATTTTCCAGAATTTCTTCGTCGAACAAAAAAAGGCTTATATGATTTTCTTGAAACAGCCCCTCACTTTGTTATTCCCGCAATTGATAGTAAAAAATACAGTGTTATAACAACAATTATACAACCTCTTTCTGCTCAAATTGTCGTCCTCAATGAGAGCAAATATTTAAATCTTGCCAGCCTTTCCGGACTAACCGTTGCAACACCTTCACCCAAAGCGATTATTACTAAAATTGGTAAATCAAAACTGAATAAATCTGTATCTATCACTCCTTCATATAAAACATATAAAACACATAATGCCGCTTACGAATCAGTCCTGGGACACCAGTCTGATGCAGCCATAATTTCTGTCAACGTATTCAATAAAGCAATTAATCAAAAAATACCGTTAAGATCAATTGGTGAAAGCAAAGCTATTCCGAACATGTCAATTTTGGTATCTACACGCATGCCACTGTCTTTAAAAGATAAACTACAAACCTCACTCATCAATATGTTAAAAACAAGTGAGGGCAAACAAGTTCTCAGCCAAATTTCCTATCCAGGTTATCGCAAAACAAATGCTAAAGAATTCAACCCACTGCGCCGCTATCTTAAGTAAGATCAATCACTTATAATAAAATTAATGCACATCAGACTAACAACAAAACTCATTTTGAGCATTGTTGCCGTGGAGGCAGTAATGCTATTTTTACTTGTCTGGAACAGCACCAGGCTCATAAATGATAGCTACTCAGAACTATTTCAAAACTCGGTAAAAAATAACTCTGAATTATTGGCTAATGCTATTTTACCCGGGCTAGCCGCACATGATCGTGCCTTAATTAATGATACATTATCATTAGTAGAAGAAAATAGTGTCCTTACATATGCGACTGTCTATGATTATAACAATAAGTTTGTAGCCGAGGTAAAATCCGGTAAATTTCTCGACGAAAAATATCATCAATCAAAACTAAATAGTCAATACGATAACACTGCTCATATCAATAAAAAGATTTATCTTGCTAATCAATATCTTGGTGAACTACATGTTACTTACTCACTCAATGAAGTCAGTCAACAAATAAAACGGACACGTTATCAAAATACGGCTATTGCTATTATTGCACTCATTTTATCTATTATTGCTACTCTATTTATCGCTTATTACTTAAATCATCGAATCAAAAAACTGGAAACAGGTGCACTTGAATACTCCAGGGGAAATTTACATCATAGAATAGATATATCGGGTAATGATGAACTTTCCAGGCTTTCACTACAATTCAATAATATGGCTGAAACTCTTGCACTTACACAAATAAATCTTAAAGAGAAGAACCTCGAACTGCAAATTGAAACTTCACACTTAAAAACCCTGATGAACAATGTAAACGCTGTTGTTCTGGAAGCAACTGTTGAAGGAAGGTTTATTTATGTTAGTAATGAAGCTCATAATCTGCTCGGTTATGAATCAGGAAAATGGTTGGAAAAAGATTTTTGGTACAAACATATTCATCCTGATGATATCGAAGAAGTAAAAGAAAAAATAAATGAGAACATCCTGTCACCGGAGACAACCTATTCGCATGACTACAGGATGATGAACAAAGAAGGTGAATATATATGGGTACGAAGTATAAATAATATAACCGAAGAAAATAATGATTCGCATATGATTCGCGGATTATTACTTGATATCACTGAAGAGAAAAAAACTGAGCAACGTATGATTTACCTTGCTGAACATGACACTTTAACAGGCTTATTAAATCGCAGGCGTTTTCAAAATGAATTAGATCACCATATTGCATTAGCCAAGCGTTATGATTACGAAGGCGCCGTTCTTTTTATTGACCTTGATCAATTCAAATATATTAATGACACATTAGGTCACCATGGAGGAGATCAATATTTAATTAAAATCGCTAATTGTTTACAAAGCTTACTTCGATCTACAGATATTCTTGGCCGACTTGGTGGTGATGAATTTGGAATTATTACTACACGGGCAACTGAAGATGAGATAACTCATGTTTGTCATAGAATAATGAATCGCCTGCGCGAAGAAATTATTGTAGATGCCGGTTTAAAAATGCAAACAAGCGCAAGTATAGGTGTTGCCATCTATCCCAGACACAGTGACATTTCAGATGAACTATTAGCTAAAGCAGATGCTGCCATGTATGAGGTTAAAGCAAAAGGACGAAATAACTTCAATATATACGATGATGAAAAACAGCAAATTCTTCATATGCGTCATAAAGTTAAATGGGAAGAACGCATTCGTAATGCACTAAAAAATGATCTGTTCCTTTTGTATTTTCAACCTATTGTTGATATTCAATCTGGTATAGTTAAACATCATGAAGTACTTCTAAGGATGCAGGATCCTGCTACAGGTAAAATAATTTTACCAGGTGAATTTCTTGAAACAGCTGAACGTTTTGGTCTCATACTCGAAATTGATCTTTGGGTTATAGAAAAAGCAATTCAATTGCTTGCTTCCCGGGAGTCTCAGGAAACAAGCTTAAGCATTAATTTATCTGGACGTAACTTTGGTAAACACTCATTCCTGAATAAAATCACATCATGGATTAAAGAATATAAAGCAAATCCGAAATTAATTGTTTTTGAAGTAACCGAAACAGCTGCAGTTGAAAATATAAATCAGGCACGCCTCTTCATGGAAGAACTTCGTATCATTGGTTGTCGCTTTTCACTCGACGACTTTGGTGTAGGCTTTGCATCATTACATTATTTACGCAACCTTCCTATCGACTTTATAAAAATTGATGGTGTTTTTATTCGCAATATAGCTAAAGATAAAAATGACCAAATTATGGTCAAAGCCATTACACATATATCTGAAGGATTGGGGATTCACACTATTGCTGAATTTGTTGAAGATGAAAATACATATCTTATGCTAAAAAAATTAGGTGTTGATATGGCCCAGGGTTACTTTATCGATAATGCTTTACCTCAAGCAATATATGAATATCCTAGTTTACTCCCTTGAACATCCCTTTTATTTCCACAGCAATTTAACGATCTGTTAACTATTGTTACACCTCTGTTTCATATTTGATTGTTTACTATATTTACTTTATATACATAAATTTGGCTTGGAGATGAACCATGCAGTCCACTTTTGATACTTCACGTATATTTAATGATCAGGATGGTTGGTATGTGGTTATGCGCGAATCAGATAATAAATATCTGACCGGCTCAAAACATAAAATCATTGGCATGCAGCATTTGATGGGGCCATTTTCTAATAAACACCGGGTTGAAGACTGGTTGGAAGGTTATTTAGACATGCATTCTGAAAACCGTCATTCCGATGCTTTTATTCCAGATAGCCTTGATACACATCATTAAGTATAATAATACGGAACATTAAAAAAGGCCGATGATTTCTCATCGGCCTTTTCTGTTTAAAACAACTATATAAGCGTAATAGCTTATATTTTATTTCTTAGCGGCTTCTTCTCTCTCTTTAGTCTCTTTAATAACTTGTTCTGCTATATTCTTAGGACAAGGTTTGTAGTTTAAGAATTCCATTGAGAACTGGCCACGACCTGAAGTCATCGTACGTAAGTCACCAATGTAACCAAACATTTCAGAAA
>CAZZIS010000068.1:0-16173 GCA_964654445.1 uncultured Thioalkalispiraceae bacterium | reverse complement strand
GCTCTACCAACTGAGCTAACGGCCCTTGTTTGGAGGCCGGAATTTTACCGAACTCACTGGGAATAACAAGTCCCAATGAGCCGATATTGGCCTAAAAATTGAATTAAATTGCGTCTAGTTTACGCATGCCCGCAGGGAGTAACTTCATATCCACTAATGAGCTTAAAAGTGACTTAACAAAGCCGGCTTCATCTTCATAAACCATTTGGTAGTATTGAATTTTCATGGTCAAAGCACTGCCGAAGACAATACTAATAAAGACCAGGAATGAACCTAAAGCTAATGTAGATACACCTGTAATCCCCTGTCCGACGGTACAACCAAGGCCCAGAACCCCCCCAAACCCCATTAAAACAGCACCTATCATATGCATGTAGAAGTCTTTGAATGAATTAAACCACTCGATGCGGAAACTGCGTGTAATTAATGTCCAGATGAATGAACCAAAAATAACACCTAAAACCGATACGACACCAAAGGTTAAAAAGGCACTTGAGAAACTTGAACCAAGATAACCAAATATTTGGCCAATTGGGCTAATAAAGGTAAAGGATTGTGCTTGTAAGTTAGTAGAACCATTTTTTGGCTTACCTTCTTCACTATCCATCATCATGTCCCATTCACCATAGAACTGGGTCATGCTCACTGGGCCATCATCAGTCGCAACAGCAACATTTGAAGTGAAGTACCATGCCAGTAAAATAATAATACCAATCACTACACCGGCAAAAATATTGTCTCCACTTTCGCGGAAATCTTTAGACTTAAAGATATAACGCAGAGCGAGCACCGCAATAACAACACCCAGGGTAATACGCATCGTCAGTGCAGAAACACCAAACCAGTTACCAACAATACTGCCTAAGTCTTGTGGTGTACTTAAAGAGATAGATGCCTGACCTAACCATGATGAAAAGTAAGTTTGATACCAGGTTGAAGGTAACTCTTTAAACGGGTCAACCATGTAATAAGCGATGACAGCAATCACGGCAAATACAAAAATTGATTTGATATTACCACCACCGATACGAATAAGTGTTTTGTTACCACAGCCACTGGCGAACGTCATACCAATACCAAAAAGAACGCCACCTAAAATGTAACGCCCCCATTGGAATTCACTACCACGATATGGAGGCAATGTTGAAGACAGGTCAACTCGTCCCAGAGCTTCAAGGATTATTACGCCAATCAGAGCTACCGTTGCGGCCAAAATCCAGGCACGAAAACGTCCTGCATCGTCCATGTTTACTAAATCGGATACCGCACCCATGGTGCAAAAATTAGTTTTATTAACCACTACACCCAGAATGAAGGCGATGATAAATGTCGACCACAAAAAAAATGATTGTGCCGACAAGAAGCTTTCGAATGACATGACAGAAGTCCCTCTAGTAATAACTGTTTGTTTTATATGTCTATTTTAATAGTCTAATACTTAATAATTTAAGCCCGCATTATAGCCGAAGCCAATCACTATGTAACCCACAAAACTAGTGAGCTATCAGGAAGGTGCATTATTCACCACTTTCGTGATCAGACTATTTTTTAGAATAAGACGTGGGATCAGGTAAATTTGCTGCTTCAAAGCCTTGCTGACGTAAACGGCAAGAATCACACAAACCACATGCTTTGCCCTCAGCATCGGGGACATAGCAGGACAATGTTTTTGCATAGTCCACACCTAATTCAGTGCCTTTCAGGATAATTTCAGCTTTAGTCAAATTGATCAGTGGCGTTTTAATCTGAATAAGATGTCCTTCCACCCCTTTTTTGGTGGCAAGGTTTGCCATTGTCTGGAAGGCTTCAATATATTCAGGACGACAATCCGGATAGCCAGAATAATCAACCGCATTCACCCCAATAAAAATCGCCTCCGCATCTAAAACCTCTGCCCAACCTAAAGCGAGTGATAAAAATACGGTATTTCGCGCAGGTACATAAGTGACGGGGATTCCGTCAGATATTTCTTCTAACTGATGCTGCGGGACAGCAATAGTCTCATCAGTTAAAGCAGAACCACCAATGTCATTTAAACCAAGATGAACAACTTTATGCTCAAGTGCACCGAGTTTATTGGAAACTAACCTGGCACTTTCCAGTTCAACCTTATGACGCTGACCATAATTAAAGCTCATCGCATAACAGTCATAACCTGCATCACGAGCAATGGCGAGAATAGTGGCCGAATCGAGACCACCTGAAACAAGAACAACGGCTGTTTTAGTCATTCGGTAATTTTACAAAAGAATTGCAATAAAGAACACAAAGGGCACGAAGATTTTCAAGATAAAACCACGGGGAGCACAGGGAAAGAATTTAATATTTAAAACCCGGTTCTGTAGGTTGGTTCAAGGAGTAACACGACGGAACCAACAAAAAATCTAAATTTGTTGGCTCCGCTTCGCTTGAGCCAACCTACATATTTCTGAAGAATTAAAAAATGATTATTCCCCGTGCACCCCGTGTCACCCATGGTTTATTCTTTTCTTTTTCTTCGTGTCTTTGTGCGCTTCGTGACTATTCTTTTATCGACCAGGCTCATCATTCCAGAGATACTTATGTAGCTGCATCTGAAAACGTACCGCTAACTGATCTTGTAAAATCCAGTCCGCAAGTTGTTGCGGTTTTAATTGTTGATGACTGCTGGAAAATATAACTTCACATTTCGATAACAAATCATATTCTTTTATTTTATCAACAGCCCATTCGTAATCATTGCGATCGCAAAGAACAAATTTTAACTGATCATGTGAAGTCAGCAATTTAATATTTTTGTAATAATTTTTTGCTTCTTCTTTAGATGCAGGTGTTTTCAGATCCATTACACGACTTACTCGTTTATCAACGGCTGAAATATCAAAAGCGCCACTGGTTTCCAGAGAAACGTCATAACCTTCATCACACAATAATTGAAGTAAATTAATACATTTTTTTTGCGCCAACGGTTCCCCGCCGGTAACCGTGACATACTTTGTATTGTATTTTTTTACTTCTGTAAGAATTTTATCAAAGGAAAACCATTCACCGCCTTTAAAAGCATATGTGGTATCACAATAGTCACAACGCAGAGGACAACCCGTTAAACGAATAAAAACGGTGGTGTAACCTGATGTTCGGGATTCGCCCTGAAGAGAATAAAAAATTTCTGTTATGCGTAAACGCGAAGCAGATGAATTATCATCTGCTTCAGGTTTCTGTACTTGTGACATTAAAACTTACCGGACTTTTTGCAAACGTATTTTTTGTAATAAGTTTTCTGCCTGACCCGCTTCTGTCGTACCCGGGTACGATTGAATCAGTTTTCTAAGTACACTTTTTGCTTTTCCAAATGATTTTAATTCAAATTGACTATAACCAATTTTTAACAAAGCATCTGCACGCTTAGGACTCTTGGGATATTGATTAATCAACGTCTGATAATCCTGGACAGCAATATCATATTTTCTCGTATGATAACTGGTTTCTGCCAGCCAGTATTGTGCAATATGGGCATACCGCCCACCAGGATAATCATTTAAAAACAGACGGAATGCCTGAGTGGCTTTTTCATAACGTAATGCTCGCAATAAATCAAAAGCTTTCTGATAGGCAACCTGTTCACCTTCTTTCTTCCTGGTCACCCTGGGTGTGGTAACCGTACTGGTGCTTGTCGCTGGAGTAGCTATATTATTTTCTGCATTCCGGGTATCTTCAACTGGCGAAGGTAAAGGTGCAGATGCTGTACTCGAACCTGAGCGACGTTCAATCTGAAGTATTCGACGATCAATATCCAGGTATAAATCACGTTGACGTTTCTTGATTTCATCGAGGGTGTGTTTTTGTAATTCAATTTCACCAACAAGACGCTGCAGTTCGCTTTGCAGGCTTTCCACCCGCACCATAACATCAACCAGTCCTTTGCTATTTATTAAACGCTCAAGCCGGTTAAGACGTTCTTCTGTATTTTGTATGTTGCCAGTATTACCAGCAGCAAATACAGACATAGTCATCACACTAGTGAAGAGCGAAATAAATATTACCCATGTGCTTTTTTTCATATTAATAACCAGTATAAAGAATTTCTACACGACGATTTAAATTCCAGGCGGAAGCATCATGACCTAATGCAACCGGACGTTCTTCGCCAAAACTAATTACCTGGATTTGGTTTTCAGTGACACCTTGCAAAGTCATTAATTGTTTTACTGCTTTAGCACGTTTTTCACCCAGAGCAATATTATACTCACGTGAACCTCGTTCATCCGCATGACCTTCAAGAACAATTGTTATATCTGAATGAGCTGCGAGAAATTCTGCATGTACAGTAATAATTTCTCTGTCTTCATCCTTAATCTGACTACTATCGAGATCAAAATATAAAACACGTTGTGATAAAGGACTGTTAGGGTCATTTAATGAACTTACTTCCAGAGTTCCACCAGAAGAAAATTTTACTGTCTGATCATCTGCGGGCTCAGCATATTTATTATCCTGAGCCTGTTCTGCTGTTGTATCGACAGACTGATCTCCACGTTTTTTTAATGGACCTAACCCGCAACCAGCCAATGTCACAATGACACTCAATATTATAAAATAGCGCATTATCTTAATCACATTATGCTCCTTATATTCCTGAAATATTTTTTCTAATAAAACCTGACGGATAGCGAGGGATCAGAGAACAAGGCAAAAAGTTATGAAAAAGCGGAGCTTACAATTAGTAAGTGAGCATTTTGAATAACTTTTTAACGCTGTTATCTGATTCCTCGCTATTCGTCATTTGTTAATTTTATATGGGGACCATACGGGTTCCCTCACATCACCCTTCTTAAAACTCAATCGTTGTCGTGCCCGCCCATCTACTGAAACAGCCGATAATATACCTCGATATTTTTCCTCTGTCGCATAAATGATCATCCGTCCATTAGGTGCAAAACTGGGTGATTCATCCAGCTGCCCTTTGGTTAAAACACTAAAATGTTGTGTCTCTCTTTCCAATACAGCTATTCTAAACTGTCCCTGGGTACGATGCACCATTGCAATGTATCGACCATCAGACGAGACGGAAGGGCGTGAATTATAATTACCTTCAAAGGTTAAACGCTGTGCTCGACTTATTGCTTTATATCGATTTAATTTAATCTCATAGAGTTGTGGAGAACCTCCTCTATCTGATGTAAAAATTAAACCTTTACCATCAGGTAACCATTCTGGCTCAGTATCAATAGCATAACTACGTGTAATTCGGGTTAATTTTCGGGAATTTATATTCATAATATAAATTTCCGGATTACCGTCTTTTGATAACGTTAAAGCAAGGTGCTTGCCGTCGGGTGACCAGCGTGGAGCATTATTTAGTCCCTTAAAAGAAACCAGTTTATCTTTTTTAGCAGAAATAATATTCTGTACGTATATTTCAGGGCGACCATTAAGAAAAGAGACATAGGCCAAACGTGTACCATCAGGTGACCAGCTTGGTGACATCAATGGTTGTGACGAGCTATATATGATTTTTTCGTTATATCCATCTGCATCTGCAATAGCAAGTTGATATCGTTTTTTGTTGTTTTTGTCCCGGGTAACCGTAATATAAGAAATATGCGTATTAAATGCACCTTCTTCACCCGTAATTGTTTTATAAATAATATCGCTAATGTGATGAGCAGTACGACGCAGACCACTATTTAAACTACGAATACTGTAACCTGCTAATTGATGTCCTTTAAAAACATCCAGCAATTGAAATTGAACCTGAAAACTACCATCAGGTAAATCATGAATTTTACCAACCACAAGATAACCAACATTTAACGCTCGCCAGGTTTGATAATTAACCTGTACTCCTTCATGCGGATGAGAAATCAAATCCTTATTTGGTAAGGGTGTGAATTGTCCACTCCGTTGCAGATCAGCCGCAACAATATTCTTTAAACTTACCGGAGGTGTACCTTTTCCTTTCCATTCAAAAGGAATGATTGCAATCGGCTGCGCACCTTCTGAACCCTGTGTTATTTCAATGGTTAAAATAGCATGCGCTAATGAATTAAGACTTAACCATAAAACCAGTATTAAACTACTATATCGAATCATTTTTCAAAATCTCTATTTTTCTATGCATTAGGATCAAATACAAACTCAACTTCACGAAAATGGTCAAACAATCCCGTGCTTGATTTTGGTACAGGTAATGGTGAAGCTTTATTAACTGCCATTTCAACCGACCGATCAAAAGCTTTGTTGCCACTGCTTTGAATGATCCGAACACTAACCACATCACCGCTCGGAATCAATCTAACCAGGATTTTACATTTCATACCTTTTTGATAACTTGCAGGAAATATCCAGTTACGTGTTATCTGACCTCTAATCAAACCTTTATACCTGGCAACTTCACCCTGTTCAAATCTAGCCCGTTTTTTTTGTTCTGCTGCACGTTTCTTCTCAGCAATTTTTTCCTGCCTTAGTTTTTCTTCTCTTTCAAGTTCGGTTTGTTTTATCTGACGCTCTTTTTCAAGCTGATTTAATTTGTTTTCAATTTCCTGTTGTTTTCGTTCCTGCTCTTTACGTTTGCGTTCAAATTGTGCAAGACGTTTACTTTCTTCAATTCGTTTATTTTTATTTAACCGTTTCTGTTCTTTTTGTTTTTTCTTTATTGCCTGTAATTTCTTTTCTTCTTTACGTCGATTTTTTTTAGCTTTCTTAGCTTTTTCCTGTAAACGTTTTTGTTGACGTTTTTTACGCTGCTCCGCTCTTTTTAACTTTTTAATTTCTTCTTCAATTTTACGTTCATCAATGGCAACTGCTTCAATCACTTTTACAGATTTTACTGCTGAAATCCTCGAGTCAGAAGATTTAAAACTAACGCCAATTGCAATAAAAGCAAGCACATGAATAATAACGGCCCAGATAAGTACATTAGGGTTTTGCTTAATAACTTGCCAAATAGTCATTTATTATAAGCCCGGTGTTTGAGTTATCAAACCCACTCTGGCAACACCTGCTTTTTGTAATTGAGCCATGATAGTGACAACCGCACCATAATTTACTGACTTATCACCTTTAATATATATACCCTGACCAGGGCGATGACGCATAACAGCTGCAACACGGGTAATTAGTGTTTCTACGGTTAAAGGTTTATCGATATTGTCACCAATATTTATATAATATTGTCCCTTCGCATCAACCGAGACTACAACGGGTTCTTCCTGATCTTTGGTCATAGTTTTAGCAAAAGTTTGCGGCAACTCTACTTGCACACCTTCTGTTAACATTGGCGCAGTTACCATAAAAATAACCAGCAACACCAGCATGACATCGATGTAAGGAACTACATTGATCTCTGACATACGGCGTTTACGAAAACGTGTTGATGTAGGTTGCACCATAATATTTAACTAGTGTGAGCCTGTCGTTGTAACAGAGTTGAAAACTCTTCCGAGAAAATGTCATAACGATTAATCAGTCGTTCAATATCATTGGAATAACGGTTATAGGCAATCACAGCAGGAATTGCTGCAAACAAACCCATTGCTGTTGCAATCAGAGCTTCTGCAATACCAGGAGCAACAGAACCAATCGAAGCATGTTGCACCGTGCCTAAGGCCAAAAATGAATTCATGATTCCCCAGACGGTACCAAATAATCCAATATAAGGACTGATTGAACCAACGGTTGCTAAAAATGATAAATGATTTTCCAGTTCATCAACTTCGCGATTTAATGCAACACGCATAGTGCGTTGTGCACCTTCAACCGTGATAACAGGATCAATGCCTGGATTTTTACGTAAATGTGCAAATTCACGAAAACCTGATTCAAATATTGCTTCCAGTCCTGCAACCCGATTTTTTTTACCGGCAATTTTCGCATAGAGTTCAGCTAAATCAGCGCCAGACCAAAACCGACGTTCAAAATAATCCGCGGCAACTTTAGCATCACGTACCATAATCCATTTTGCCCGGATAATAACCCATGAAAGAACAGATAGCCCCAGTAAAAGCAGCATAACTAACTGTACTAAAAAACTTGCATCGAAAATCAAACTTATTATGGAGAGTTCAGGTTGCACTTATTTTATCCCTTATTACTTCTATTTAGCTGTTATAGTTTCGTTTAGCTCGTCACTCCCGCGCATGCGGGAATCCAAAAAATGTAGTACATACTCCGAACCACTGCTGGATACCCCGATAATTGCTCCTGCATTATTCTACCTGCACACATCCATGTGCTTGCGCCTGTGCGAGTATGACAATCATTTTTTAATTACATCTGTTTATATAAACTTTCCGGCATTGCTTTAGGTCTAAAACTTTTATCATCTAATGTGGCGACTTTTATAGCACCTTTACACAGGAGTTCATTTGTTTTATTTAAGTTCTGAGAATTTCTTGTCACTTGCTGTTCAATAGTAATGCTGGCTTTACCTTTTTTAATTACTCGACTGGAAATCATTAATTCATCATTAAATTTTGCCGGTAAAAAATAATCTATTTGAACTGAACGAACAGCAAATATGACACCATTTTTAGCTCGTAGTTCATCTTGCTCAAAACCTAAATCCCTTAACCATTCTGTACGTGCACGTTCCATAAATTTTATGTAATTTGTATGATATACAACACCACCAGCATCAGTATCTTCATAGTAAATCCGAATTGGCCAAAGGAACACGTTCTCGTTTTGCATAAATATTCGCTAATAACTAAATTTGTGTGATCAGGTTATAACTTTCTTGCTTATTCTTCACTATTTAGCATGTATTGCGAAATAGATTCAGGTGGTTTCAAACCAAAATGCAAATATGCATTCTGTGTTGCAACCCGACCGCGAGGCGTTCGCATTATAAATCCCTGCTGAATTAAATAAGGTTCAATAACATCTTCAATTGTGCCGCGTTCTTCACTCAGTACAGCAGCCAGATTTTCGACACCAACCGGGCCGCCCTGAAATTTTTCTATCACCGCCAGTAATAAACGCCTGTCCATCATATCAAAACCAAATTTATCAACATCCAGTAAATCCAGTGCTTTCGTTGCAGTGTCTTCATTTATCACACCGTCCGCTTTTATTTCTGCGTAGTCACGTAGCCGACGCAGTAAACGGTTAGTAATACGTGGTGTGCCACGTGAACGTCGTGCAATTTCATTTGCACCAGAATCATCTAAAGTAACACCAAGAATAGCGGCTGAGCGTTTCACTATTGAGATAAGGTCATCCGTTGAATAGAACTCAAGCCGTTGCACAATACCAAAACGATCTCGTAATGGTGATGTTAATAAGCCCGCTCTTGTGGTTGCTCCAACAAGGGTAAACGGTGGTAAATCAAGTTTAATCGAACGTGCTGCCGGGCCCTCACCAATCATAATATCCAGTTGATAATCTTCCATAGCAGGATATAGAATTTCTTCTACCACTGGACTTAAGCGATGGATTTCATCAACGAACAAAACGTCGTGTGGTTCAAGATTAGTTAAAAGTGCCGCGAGGTCGCCCGGCTTTTCCAGTACAGGGCCAGAGGTATGGCGCATATTGACATCAAGTTCATTGGCAATAATATGTGATAACGTTGTCTTACCTAAACCAGGAGGTCCAAAGATAAGAACATGATCCAATGCTTCTTTGCGCCCACGCGCAGCCTGAATAAAAATATCCATTTGTTCACGAACTTTAGGCTGGCCAACATAATCTGCCAGTTTCTCCGGGCGCATAGCGCGATCAATCGATTCTTCACCATCAAGTGATCCTGCTGCAATTAAACGATCATTTTCTATCATGCTTTTTTTACTTTTGTATGGATGCTTTTAATGCATCACGAATAATTTCTTCACTGCTTAAATCATGGCTATCAATCTGCGCCACCATACGACTTGCTTGTGGTGCTTTATAACCTAATGCTATTAAAGCACTTACCGCTTCTTCAACGGGATCGGCCTTATGATCAATTTCAATCATGCCCACGGACGTTTTGCCATCAGCAGGTAAGTCTGCCTGCCAGTCTTTCAACTTGTCACGCATTTCAATAACTAAACGTTCTGCCGTTTTTTTACCCACGCCAGGTAAACGTACCAGTGTTGCTGTATCGTTATTCTGAATACAACGAGCAAAATCATCGGCACTAATTGCAGATAAAATACTCAATGCCAACTTTGGACCAACGCCATTAATTTTAATCAAACTGCGAAACATACTGCGTTCAGCTTCGGAAGCAAAACCACAAAGTTGTTGCACATCTTCACGCACTACCAGGTGCGTATGTAATACCACTTCCTGATTAATATCAGGTAACTGATAAAATGTTGACATAGGCGCATCAACTTCATACCCCACACCATTTACATCCAACAATAATGTCGGTGGTTGTTTAGTCAATAAAGTACCTTTTAATCGTCCAATCATATTTATCTTTTTATAATTTTAATTACCGTGCTCTAACTGCACGTGATCCTGGTGTTTTTACAAGCGCTTCAATTCTGTTTTCTAATGTCTGCCCCGTATGTGCATGACACAATGCAATCGCTAATGCATCAGCTGCATCTTCCTGTGGTGCACGAGACAAACCCAGTAAATTAACCACCATATGTTGTACTTGTGTTTTTGCTGCATTACCTTTACCTACAACCGCTTTTTTAATTTGGGTTGGCGTATATTCACTAACGGGGATTTTTCTTAAAGCAACAGTCGTAATTGCGGCACCCCTGGCTTGACCCAATTTTAATGCAGAATCAACGTTGCGACTGACAAACACTTTTTCAATCGCCATTTCATCGGGTTGAAACTCATCCAATAAAGTATTCAAACTTTCTGAAATAATGCAAAGTTTTTCAGCCAGATTATCCCCTTTCACCCGAATACAACCACTGTTTACCCAGATAGACCGTCCGGCTTTAATCTCAATAATGCCATATCCGGTAAAACGAGAACCTGGATCAATGCCTAAAATACGTTTCATAGTGTTGAAGGATACAAGGTACGAGAGCAAAGAAAAAGGGGAGTAAAAACTCCCCTTTTTTCCTGAATATTCAGTAACTTAAACCAGTTGTTGCATGACCTCATCTGAAAAATCTGCATTTGTGTATACATTTTGTACATCATCGAGATCTTCGAGCATATCTACCAGGCGCATCACTTTTTCAGCTTGTTCTAAACTCAACTCAACTGAGGTCGCAGGATGCATGGTAATTTCAGCCAGCTCCGTTTCTAAACCAGCCGTAAACATGGCTTCTTTTACAGAAGTGAACGATTCAGGTGTGGTAGAGACGTTAATCGAACCATCATCACTGGTTTCTACATCTTCAGCACCGGCTTCTAATGCAGCTTCCATAATCGTATCTTCATCACTTCCCGCTGGATAGGTTAATGTACCCAATTTAGTAAATAAATAGGAAACAGAACCATCTGTACCCAAATTACCACCGGATTTTGAGAAGGCGTTACGCACTTCTGAAACTGTACGATTAATATTATCAGTAAGACAATCAACCATTACGGCAACACCAGCAACACCATAACCTTCATAACGCACTTCGTTATAATTTTCACCTTCACCCGCACCAGAACCACGCTTAATGGCTTTTTCTACGGTATCGCGTTTCATGTTTGCGCTTAAGGATTTACTCACCGCATCGCGTAATCTGGGATTACTATCTGGATCAGGACCACCCATTTTTGCGGCAACCACAATTTCGCGAATTAATTTTGTGAAAATTTTACCGCGCTTCGCATCTTGTGCTGCTTTTCGATGTTTAATATTAGCGAATTTACTATGCCCAGCCATACAGAATCTCTTAATACGTATTTAGTTCAAAAGTGAAAGGTAAGTTTAGCATCAAAGGCTACTATGCTTTTTAAGAATAAACCACTGGGAACACATTAGGGCAGGACGCCCGTAAATAGAATAACGCAGGAGCAGTTATCGAGGGAGCACCGGGAATATACAACATGAAGTAAAAATGTAATCGAAATAAACAATAAATTAACCCACGAGCTCCCTGTGTCCCCCGTGGTTAATCTTTTATCTAATCTTCATCTGGCAAAAAAATAGCCGTTGATTCCATACCAGCAGTTTCATCATTTTCAAAAATAAAATGATGACTGCCAATCTGAATATCATCACCATTTCGGAGTTCAATTGATTTAACCACACATCCATTTACCTGCGTCCCATTAGTGCTACCGAGATCTTCAAGCCTGGCATCAAACTGTTCCTCAAGATATTCATTTGCTTTAAGAATAATTTGCACATGCTGGCTACTGGCAGAGGCATCATTCAGTTGAATATCATTATCTGACTTACGACCTATAGTTGTCTTTTCCTTTTCCAGTTCATAGGTATTAAGAGTTACACCTTCATGTTTAAGTAATAATTTAGGCATTATAATAATCGCTTATTGTTCAATTGTGAATTTTAGTTGTGTTACAGCAACTTCAATAATGTCACCATCACTTAACAACATACTCTCAGCACCAATTTGGGATCCATTCAATTTTGGTGAATCGCCTTGTGCTCCACCTGTCATAGGCATGAGGTAATAACTCTGACCACGTCGCGCAATAACTGCAACCTGGCTTGCTGAACCTAACTTTGTATAAGGTTTGTTTAATGCAATCGATTCACCTTCTTTAGATCCTTTGCAAATCACAACGCTTGCGACTACTGGCTTTTTCTTCTCTGTACTTTCCTGAACAGGAGGTGCTATGACAACGGTTTTTTCAAAATCCTGTACAGCATCATCAATAAATTTAAATTCATGTTGACCTATTTGCACAATGTCACCATGGTTAAGTTGACGTTTATTTACCGTTTTCCCGTTCAGTTTAATACCGTTGGTACTTTTCATATCTTCAATATAAGTATGTTGCATATGTAAAAAAGCAGCATGCACGCCACTTACGGTGGGATCATCCAAGATAATATCATTCGAAGGTTTTCTTCCTACAGTAACTTTTTCTTTCGACAAATCATATTCTTTAATGACAGTGCCCTGATGAGTAATAATTAATCTAGCCATAAACCTTTCTCTTAAATTAAATATGTAACATTAAAATATAGTGTGTTACTTACACGCTACCAGTATTACTGACACATTATCATACCCACCGTGTTCTTTTGCCAGGCTAACCAGCTCTTCACTTGCCCTTTTTACATCCTGACGAGATTTAACTAAAGCAGAAAATATTTGTTCGTCGCTAATCATGTCACTTAAACCATCTGAACACAGAAGATAAATATCATCTTTTTCAATAGCATCTTGTGTAACATCAACCTTAACATCTTCTGCAATACCTAAGGCACGTGTAATTAAATTACGATTAGTTGAATTTAATGCTTCTTCTTCACTCATATAACCATTATCTATCATTTCCTGAACCAGAGAATGATCTGTTGTTACCTGTTTTAATTCACCTTGACGAAAACGGTAAATACGTGAATCTCCCACGCTGGCAAGAATAATCGAATTGTTATGAAATAAAGCCAAAACTATAGTCGTTCCCATTCCTGAACATTCAGGATGTGTTTTAGCATGAAGGTTAATTTCATCATTTGCAAAAATAACAGCTTCATGAACAACTTCCTTAAAGTCCATATCACAGGCATCTTTAATATCAGGTGATAAAACTTCTTGCAGAGCATCACTAATACTGGACACCGCTAATTCACTGGCAACTTCGCCTGCATTATGTCCACCCATTCCATCAGCCAGGATAACCAAACCTGATTCAGGAAAGCAGGAAATGTAATCTTCATTATGATCCCTGACCAAACCTTCGTCAGTTAGTCCATAAATATCAAGTTTTGGTGTTTTATTCACAATCATAAATTCGCTTTACTTCTCATCAAATTGTGCTTTACAGCGACGTAATGCGCCTACCATTTGATCACCTGACTGGAATCGTCGATCAATATCTTTATGTAATGCTTTGTTAATAATTTTTGCTACACACGCTGGTAACTCTGGATTAAACATACGAATATCAGGATGTTTTTCATTAGCAATTTTATACATCAAGCTCGCAAGAGACTCACCAACAAAAGGAAGTTCTCCTGATAATAGCTGATACATTGTCACCCCTAAAGAAAATAAATCTGAGCGTCCATCAACTCGTTTACCAGCTAATTGTTCAGGCGACATATAAGATGGACTACCTAAAATTGTACCCGTTTTTGTCTTGCTGGTATCCGTTAAACAGGCAACACCAAAGTCAGTTACTTTAAGTACTCCTGTTTCTTTATCATAAATAATATTAGCCGGTTTAATATCACGATGTACCACTTTTTGTTTATGTGCATAATCCAGTGCATCGGCCACTTTAATAATGACATTCATCACTTCCGTTGCAGGCAATAAACTATCTTGTTTAGAATATCCCAGAAGATCAATACCTTTCAGGTAATCCATCGCGATATAAGACATATCCTGATCTTCACCAACATCATAAATAGTGACAATATTAGGATGATTTAAACGACCGGCTGTTTCAGCTTCACGGAAGAAACGTTCTTTTACTTCAACAAGTTTATCTCCTTCAAATTCCTGTGACAGCATTAATGTTTTAATTGCTACAGTACGACCAATTTTAGGATCATGTCCGAGATAAACCATGCCCATCGCTCCCCGGCCAATCTCTTTATCTATCTGATAGCGACCTAACATGGGTTTTTCCATGCCAGCATTACTTACAACCAGGGTTCCATTAGCACTTGGTGAGCCACTTCCCCCCAGAACAATAGCATTTGAAACTTCAGCATTACGAGCCAGACGCTCTGAAACATCCCTGAAGTTGGGTGCATGTTCCTGAACAGCCTCAAAAACAGGAATGGCTTTATTAAATTGGCGCTTACGTTCGTAATCAAGACCAAGATTATACATTTGCTCAAGTAATGAAGTATTCACAATACATTTACGATATTCTTCCATTGCCTGATCAAGCTTTCCTTGCGAATGGAATGACTGACCGAGTAACTGGTTAGCCTGTGATAATTCAAGCTTGATTACACTAAGATGTGAATCAACAAATTTCTTCGATGCTAAAACAAGATGCCCAATCACCAGGGCTAATAACGGAGTCATCATAGGCAACCAGATTGATTCAGCAACCATCGAGATAAAGTGAATATTCAGAATTGCGATTAACAATAAACTACTAATTGCCAGTCCCGTTCCCATACGAAAACGCGGTAACAAAAACATAAGATACAAACCAATGACTAACAGGAAAAATAGTTGTGTTGGCAAAATCCAATCAGGTACTTCATAAAGTTCATCATTCAATAAACTTGATACCTTATGTGCCACGACCCGTACTGGTGCCATCACTTCACCGATAGGTGTTACCTGTGGTAATGCATGCTGTGGAGCAGTAATGCCAATAAGAATTGTTTTATTACGTAACGCATTTCTGTTAATACTCCCGTTTAATACATCCAACAAGGAGTATTCAGGAAAAGCACTTTGCTCTTTATTACCACGATAAAATTTTGGATAAATCCGTAATTTTTTATCGACTTTAATTTGTTCTCTACCCAGTTTAATTTGATGCTTTTTCAAATCAACTTTAATACTACGCATCGTTAATGCACGATTTCTCGCCGCCATCATAAGAACAAACGATGGCAAATAATCGTTTCCATATTTTATTACCAAAGGTTCTGTGCGAATGTGTGATTTATCTACGCCAAGATAGAGCGTTCCTGCTCCACCAGCCTGTCGTGCCAGTTTTTTTATCGGTGGGTATATTTTTTCAGTATTTAAAACCGGTTCAGGGATAAACCATTTTTTCCAGCTGGTTTTTTTAGCTGCAAGTCCCTTGACGTTCAGTAAACGATATCTTTTTATATGTTCTGCCAGACCTAGTGGTGGCTTTTTGGATTTTGTACTATCCAAAAAAGGTATAGCGAGTACTACCCGACCCGCTTTATACAAACTAGACGCAAAAACCTGATCTGTATCCATTTTGATCTCTGCTTTATGTAATAAGCGTTTAACTTGTGAAAAGTTATTACCCGATTTATTTCGAACCAGATTCTTAAGTTTATGAATGTACTCCAGACCATGAACACTTTGTTTTCGATCAAGCGGTAAAACATAACCAATCACTGCTGGACGAGCTGCGGCAAGCTTACGGGTTGCTTCAGCTAAAATATCACGAGGCCAGGGCCAGCCACCTTTTTCCTGTAAGGATGCTTCATCA
>CAZZIS010000067.1:0-16316 GCA_964654445.1 uncultured Thioalkalispiraceae bacterium | reverse complement strand
TTCAATGTCCATATCATATTTTTCAATTCCATCTTCGAGCATGTTGCGACAGTTAGAGCAGCAAGTAACCAACTTTTTCGCGCCGGCTTGTTCAATTTGATTTTTTTTAATTGAGAAAGCTTTGAGTCTAAGTTCATCGGCGTCTGGATTTGCACTGACGCCGCCACCGCCACCGCAACACCAGTTCCATTTACCATGGCAGGGCATTTCAACAAAATGACTGTTTACACTTTTTAGTAAGTCACGTGGTTCTTGCACAATGCCACCGTGACGTACAATCTGACAAGGATCATGGAAAGTGAGTTTTTCATCATCTATTCCTTCAAGTTCAATTCGACCTTCACGACGCAATTGATCAAGTAATTCGAGGACATGAATAACTTTAAATTTATAAGGCCGCCCAATGAGATTAGGGCCATCCCATCTGATTGCTGTATAAGCATGTCCACACTCTGGACTGACGACATTTTTTACCTGTAACTTTTCAGCCACATCAACAATGCGCTGTACTAATTCTGCTGCAATGTCAGATGAGCCAATTTGAATACCACTATTGGTTGCTTCAAAAACCTCACTGGAAAAGGTCCAGCTGATATTGGTTTGCTTAAAAATTTTTGCCATTGCGCCAATGTACTCATAAAACTCCATTACTTCTGAGGAAGACATTAGTAACATATACTCAGCGCCTTGCTGATCAAAAGGCATTTTAATGCCGGTTTCATCTTCAGCATGTTGTACCTGTTTCTTAAACGCGCTCAGAGTTATACCCATCGGACTACCTATGGTTATCGCTCGTGATGTTATCTGTTTTAGACCTTTTGGCGCATGACCAGATGCAACCATGCCTTCGCGTGCTTTTCGGATCATGTAAACCAGATCGTTCCCGATGGGACAAATTAATGAGCAACGTCCACATAATGTGCAGCTGTCATAAAGTAATTCCTGCCATTGTTCGAGATCGGCATCGGTGACGGGTTTGCTAATGCCGAGTGCTTTGGCAAATCGCCCCCAGAATGTGTATTCTTGTTTCCAGATGCGGCGCATCGGTTCGAGTTTATGAATAGGGGTATATTTCGGGTCTTTGGTTGTCTCGTAAAACAGGCAGGCTTCGGCGCACATGCCACAACGAACACAGCTATTGAAGAAGGAAGCGATGGGTGCATCGATGTTTTCCTTAAAGACAGTTATGCCACGTTGCAATGATGGGCTAGTAGCATTCATATTTTCACCCCTTTGCGACCTGCCGCTTCACCCGTGTACCAACGTGAAAATACAAAGCTGAAAATGTGCATTAGTTTGGTTAAAGGCAGGCTGACTAATAGCAGCTCAATGCTGATTATATGGACAACTAGCATCTCGTTATACGGTAATAGTAAACGATGAATTAAAAGGTACCCGGTGAGTAATGGTAAAAATGTTACCAGCCAGGAAAAATAATCTGAGTAGTGTGAGATATATCGGCGTACTTTATCCCACCAGCGATGCCATAAAACAAAAATCATTGCTATCATCGTGATCATAGTAATGTTATCAATCAAACTCAATGACAAACCGCTCCATTGTAATCCGGTCAGGTCTTTGATCAGTAAAATATGGGGCGTAAAGAAAAAGACCACCAGTAGTAAACCAATATGAAATATATAACCACAGATAAAAACAATTGGTAAGGACTGGCCGCTGCCACTATGAGAAAATGTGCGTGCGAAAACGGTGCGCCAGCCGAATTTTGCACTGTGAATTTCGCGCGCCTCGCTAAGATCTTTTTTCCTGCCTAGCATGAGCATTTCCAGTAAACGAACCGTCACACCAACCAGCATGAAAATAATTGCGAAGGCCAACCCTGGGCCACGAACCCAATTTAATAACTCCATTGTTGTCATGACTTTTTCCTTTTCGCAGCGGCAGCGTTAACTTTGCAAATCATCATTACCGACCTTTTGATGTTGCTGTGCAGCACGCGCTTTTTTCATTTTATTTGCGAGCCCAACAGCAATGCCAGCAGCGGCTCCGGCAGCAAGAGCAGGAGCGACAATGCTGGAAAGATCAGTTGGCGAGGTTGAAATAGCTTTGTAAAAACTACCTGCATCCCAGAAGTCTGGCTCTGAACAACCAAGGCAACCATGACCTGACTGAATGGGGAAACTTGTGCCCTGATTCCATTTTTCAGTCGCGCAGGCATTGTGTGTTATCGGACCTTTACAGCCGAGTTCATACAGACACCAACCTTTGCGGGCGCCTTCATCATCAAAGGTTTTAGCAAATTTACCTTGATCATAAAATGGTCGGCGATAACAACGATCATGAATAGAATCACCATAAAAGGAGATGGGTCGGCCAAGGCTGTCTAACTCGGGGATTTTTCCGAAAGTTAGAAAATGAGCCAGCACACCGGTAATAACTACCGGGATAGGCGGGCAACCTGAGATGTTAATAATGGGTTTATCGTGAATGATATCGCTAACGGCAACGGCACCCGTTGGATTTGGATTAGAGTAGGGCAGGCCACCAAAGGAAGAACAGGTTCCAACCGCTATGATTGCTGCAGCACCTTTGGCTGTTTCAGTTAACATATCAAGATTGCTGATACCGGCTATTGTTGAATAGACCCCCCCATCTTTGACAGGAATCGAACCATCAACAACCAGTAAATATTCACCATCATGATCTTTCATTGCCTGTAAGCGTGCTTCTTCGGCTGCACTGCCAGAGGCGGCTTGCAAAGTATGATGATAGTCGAGTGAGATGACGTCAAATATCAGGCTTTCGAGAGTTGGACTATGAGAGCGGGTTAAGGATTCGGTACAACCAGTACATTCCTGAAAAGAAAGCCAGATGACAGAAGGACGTTTTGCCTTTTCTAATGCTTCAGCAATCGTCGGCGCCATACTTGCAGGCAAAGCCATCATTGTTGCCAGACCGGCACAGAATTTAAGAAATCCTCGGCGACTGACACCTTGCTCTTGCAGCAATTTAGCCAGTGTTTGATCTTCATTCATTCTATCGCTCCTTCCACTGTGTTGAACGTGTTATTTATTCTTTCTCTGTGTTCCAATCCTTCAATTGTTCTTGTAATGCTTCGTAAGCAACTTTAATGTCATCATGTTGACTTTCTAATATCGCAGGTATTGTCGTGATTTCAATTGTCTCTGCGATACAATCATTATTTTCATTATTGTGGGTTACCCACCAGACCCCTGCTAATGCTGTTTCATAAATAGTCGTTGAACCAAGGAAATTGAAATTGGCGTTAACTTCTCCCTGGCCAAGGATTGTTTGAATTGCTTCATGCTCTCCAGGTAATAATGGTAGGCTGTGTATATCTATCGAATCGATCGTATCGTCATTGATTAATGCTGCAAGCATAGATGAGATTTCAGTGAGCAAGGCACGAACATTGTCGGTCACTTCATATTCAGTATCATTGGCTTCAGTATAATTAACCATAACAGGTATGTTAGTTAAGCCATTCATTTAGTGCCATGCCTCCAATAAGCTATGCGCTTCCTGACACATTTTAGGAATTGCTTTTTTCACTATTTCGGTTGGATGATCTGCCCAATCGACAGTGTCAGGTTGCACACCAATCAATGCACGACGTGCTGGTAACGTCTCAAGCAAGCGAGCCATATCAAGTAGTTCCGAGAGACTGACTTCATGTACGCTACTACAATTACTTGTACGCACAAATGTATCCATTTCATCATTAGTAAAAACTTTAACGACACCAGGAGGGGTATTAAGTTGTGCAGCATCGATAACAATAAGATTGTCAGCATCATAAAAGGTTTCTGTGAGAGTAAAACTTAAAGTGCCACCATCGATAAAATCAATAGAATCATGATCTTGCCAGTTGCGTTGTAATTCCTTAAGCGTGTAGATACCTACGCCATCATCACCGAGTAATGTGTTACCTAAGCCAAGCACCACAGTTTTCATTCATCATCCTTATTAGATAATCAATAATTGTCATACTGTTCAAAAGAAGAACAGAGATATAAGCTAACTTTTAAGAAGTAGTCAACGAGTACACCACTTATTTTATATTTTATACAATAAATATAGCAGAGTTTATGGTTGACTCAATGAATATTCGAGTGTTTACTGAGCTAGATCAAATAAATACTGGATCACATAAATATCAAGAACTAAATTTGGATAATGTCTAATGTGCCTGGCAATACCGATGCAAATTATTGAAATTAATGACTATGTTGCTCGCTGTGAGGCAAAAGGTGTTCAGCGTGATGTTAGTTTATTTATGCTTCAGGACGAAGAGCTTACTATTGATGATTTTGTTATGGTGCATGTCGGTTATGCCATACAAAAAGTGACAGAAAAAGATGCTCTTTCATCATGGGAATTATTTGATGAAATTCTTACTGCGACAGAAGATAACGCGGTGATTAAAGATGCATGAGCTTGCAGTTTGCCAGGAGATAATTAGTCAGGTAAATGAGATTGCTTTTAAGAATCAGGCTTCATCAATAGAAAGTATTACATTACAAGTGGGTCCATTGTCTGGTGTTGAAGCCCCCTTGTTAAAACAAGCATTTCCATTTGCTGCAGTGCAAACAGTCGCTGAACATGCTGCACTTATTATTGAGGAACTTCCTGTCATTGTTGAGTGTAAACAATGTGGCTTTCACTCAACTGTTGCATTAAACAAATTAATTTGCGCTCAGTGTGGAGACTACCATACTCAATTAGTAAGCGGTGATGAGATGCTACTTGCCAGTGTTGAGCTTAATAGAAAAAATCAGGCTGATAAAAATCAATTAACGGAGGTCAATCATGTGTGATACATGCGGATGCAATATTACGAGTGGTAATCAACACCTTATTAAACCCGGTGGGAAATTGTCTCTGGCTAATAACGGTGTTACCTCAATTTCAGTTTTAAAAAATTTGATGAATGAAAATGATCATGTTGCAACACATAACCGGGAGCATTTCGATAAAAATAATGTTTTGGCCGTCAATCTCATGTCATCGCCGGGCTCAGGTAAAACTGCTTTATTAGAGATAACCATTCAACAACTTAAAGAACTGTTTCGCATTGCGGTTATTGAGGGTGATCTCGAAACTGAAAATGATGCAGATCGAATCCGACAACAAGGTGTACCCGCTATTCAAATTACTACCGGTAGTGCCTGCCATCTTGACGCTCACATGGTGCACGATGCGGTGCACAATCTCTCGTTAAAAGATCTTGATATTGTTTTTATAGAAAATGTCGGTAACCTGGTTTGCCCTGCAAGTTTTGATCTTGGACAACATCTTAATGTTACTTTGTTGTCAGTAACAGAAGGGGATGATAAACCTGCAAAATATCCCGTGATGTTTCGTGCCGCTGATTTAATGCTATTAACAAAAACTGATTTATTAGACGTGTTGGATGATTTCGATACCAACAAGGCAGAGCAGAACTTACGGCAACTTGCGAGTGAAGCACCCGTTATAGAACTGTCATCACGTCGTGGAGATGGACTTTCACATTGGATAACCTGGTTAAAACAACAAGTTAAGTTACAACTAACCAGAGTTAAAAATGGGGAGTCTTTAAAACCAGCTATCCAGAAAGAGGGTGTTCAGCTTCATATAGAGCCATCTCATAATTCCTTGATACAAAATCATAATCAACCTTAGGTTTTGTTGTGTCATTAAATAATGCTAAACATTGGTTGAAAAAAATTAATGATCTGGTTATTCCTGAAAAAATAAAAATCATGAATGTCTGTGGTGGACATGAACGTACCATTAGTAGTGCAGGTATACGCAGTTTACTTCCCGGAAATGTTGAATTAATTCCCGGTCCTGGATGCCCTGTTTGTGTCTGTCCCGAAGAAGATATTTTCCTCGCAATACAATTAGCCTTGAATGAAGATATTATCCTGGTTGCTTTTGGGGATATGCTACGTGTCCCTGTTAATGTTTCAAAAAAAGATATCCGAACACTCGAAGAGGCGCGTGCCAGTGGTGCAGATATTCGACCCATCGCTTCACCTATTGAAGTAGCCAGTATTGCGCGTAACAACGGTGATAAAAAAGTGGTATTTTTTGCCGCGGGTTTTGAAACAACAACCTCACCGGTTGCTGCAATGATTGCTGAAGGTTTACCCGATAATTTATCCATTTTATTGTCTGGCAGACTTACCTGGCCAGCAGTTTCGATGTTGCTTGAATCGGGTGAACCGGGCTTTGATGCACTTGTCGCGCCCGGTCATGTCTCAGCCGTTATGGGGCCTGAGGAATGGCAGTTTGTCGTAGAAAAGCATCATCTTCCGGTTGCGATTGCCGGCTTTGAATCAGAGAGTATGCTGGCCGCGCTTTATTCTGTATTACGGCAGAAACTTGAGGATCATATTTTTCTTGATAACTGTTATAAGGATGTTGTTCACGCAGGAGGGAACCCGACTGCTCAGCGTTTTCTGAACACAACCATGAATGTGACAGACAGTAATTGGCGTGGTATTGGCATTATCCCAAATTCCGGTTTTAGTTTAACGTCTGACTATGCGGCATATGATGCCCGCTTGAATTATAAAAACTATAGTGATGATACACGTAAACGTATCGGAGAAATGCCAGCTGGATGTGATTGCGCTAAAGTTGTTCTTGGGAAAATTTATCCTGATCAGTGTCGGCTATATGGAAAAGCGTGCAACCCGGAAAATCCAATTGGCCCATGCATGGTTTCTGATGAAGGAGCCTGTCATATATGGTGGAATACCGGTATGCAACAATCCTCTGCAAAAGGATCTTCAGCTGTTGCCAGTAAAGCGGAAGCTGAATTTGTCTAAACGTGACTAGCTCAATTCAACAAAAAACCAAACCTCAATCTGAAACTGTTAGCATTCAAATAGTTATTATTGGTTTCGTACAGGGCGTTGGCTTTAGGCCATTTGTATTTCGCTTAGCCGAAGAATTACACATCAAAGGTTATGTTTCTAATAATACCGGCCAGGTAACAATTGCGGCAGAAGCAAATAAAGAAATACTTGAATTATTCTGTAAACGACTTATCAATGATTCGCCTGTTAATGCTCAGCCCGAGATCCAGAAAATTACTGCCACAACACTTTCTCATTATAAAGAATTTTCGATAAAACAAAGTCATGAACTAAACGAAAACAATATTCATGTGCTGCCAGATCTTCCTGTCTGTGAGCAATGTCTTGAAGAGTTATTTGATAAGAATAACCGGCGTTATCATTACCCCTTTATTAACTGCACGCAGTGTGGGCCGCGTTATTCCATTATTTCATCTTTACCTTATGATAGAAAAAACACCAGTATGCAGAGTTTTAAGTTTTGCCGTGATTGTGAACATGAATATTTTGATCCATATGATCGTCGTTTCCATGCTGAACCCATTGCTTGTGAAACCTGCGGGCCTGTTTTGAATTTTGTCGATGACAGAAATAATATTATAAATAATA
The DNA here is from genome assembly GCA_964654445.1 of uncultured Thioalkalispiraceae bacterium. Classification (GTDB taxonomy): domain Bacteria; phylum Pseudomonadota; class Gammaproteobacteria; order UBA6429; family Thiohalophilaceae; genus JAGLTQ01. The sequence continues at coordinate 8,877 of CAZZIS010000067.1, read as the reverse complement.
CTCATGCGCTTGAAGCCTGTATTGAAGCGTTAAACAAAGGAAAGATTGTCGCCGTTAAAGGTATCGGTGGTTATCATTTGATGTGTGATGCAACCTCAGTAGAATCTATCGCATTATTGCGCAGTAGAAAACAACGACCAGACAAACCCTTTGCGGTATTGATGGAAACGTCGCAGCTTGAGCGTTATGTTGATGCCAGTGAAGAGGAGAGAATATTATTACAACAGAATAGTCGCCCCATTGTTTTATTAAAACATAAAAGTAATAAAAATATTGCAAGCAATCTGGCACCCGGTATTCATCGTCTGGGTGTAATGTTACCAAATACGCCATTGCAACATTTAATCTGTTTTTATTTTCAGAAGCCACTCGTCGCCACTTCGGCAAATATTTCAGGTGAACCTATTATTTCAGAGAATTCAGAAGCAACTAAACGCTTGGCAACACTCTGCGATGCTTTTTTGCATAATGACCGTCACATCATTCGTCCTGCTGATGATCCGGTTATGTTACATAATAAAATTGAAGCGCAAGTTTTACGCACAGGCCGTGGTCTCGCACCCACTGAATTTACTTTGCCGTTTAAATTGAAACAACCTGTGCTTGCTGTTGGTGGGCATATGAAAAATACAATTGCTTTAGCCTGGGATAATCGTTTAGTGATTTCTGCACATAATGGTGACCTTGGAAGTTTACGCAGTTATCAGACCTTTCAGCAGGCCATTACTGATCTACAACAGTTATACCAGGTTAAAGCTGAAGTAATTATTTGCGATTCGCATCCTGACTATGCAAGTACTCAATGGGCGAATCAAACAGAGCTTCCTGTTGTTAGAACTTATCATCATTATGTTCACGCCAGTAGTCTTATGCTTGAAAATTCAGAGAGTAATAACTGGTTAATATTTAGTTGGGATGGAATAGGACTCGGTGCTGATGGCACCCTTTGGGGTGGTGAAACATTTCTGGGAACACCGGGGAAATGGCAGCGAGTGGCGAGTTTTAAAAGCTTTAGATTACCCGGTGGTGATAAAACATCAAAAGAACCATGGCGGGTTGCTGCTGCATTATGTTGGCAATCGGATATTGATTTTGAAAAAAATAACGTGCCTCTGGATGAGATAAAAGAAATTTGGCAAAGAAATATCAATTGTCCGGAGTCGAGTACTGCAGGTCGTTTATTTTCAGCCGCCGCATCATTGTTAGGGTTAGTTGATAATGAAAGTTTTGAAGGACATGGGCCAATGTTACTTGAAGCATTAGCAGAAACAACAAGTGCTGATGCTATACAATTACCTCTTGAAGAAGATGATGCTACTATTTTTCGCATTGATTGGCTTCCCGTTATTTTAATGTTGAGGGACAAAACTTTAAGTAAAGCCTATCGTGCAAGGTGTTTTCATGAAGCCATGGCAGAATGTATTAGTCGACTTTCTGTAAAGTACAGTGAGCAAGTTAATAATTTGACGATTGGTCTAAGCGGTGGTGTCTTTCAGAACCAGCTACTTGTTCGTTTAATCAGACACAGACTTGAAAAGGTTAAATTAAGTGTTGTCTTACCTTTATCAATACCTGTTAATGACGGCGGCTTATGCGCCGGACAAATTATTGAGTATCACTACAAATGAGTAATACCATCACATTATCACATGGCAACGGCGGTAAACATATGCGTCGATTGATCGAAGATATTTTTGCAAAACACTTAACTAATGAATTATTAAATACTGATCGTGATGCTGCATTATTACCACAACAAAACCAGCAAATAATGACAACGGTTGATGGATTTACTGTTCAACCTATTAAATTTCCCGGTGGCAATATTGGATCACTTTGCATTCATGGTACGGTTAATGATCTGGCTGTGAGCGGTGCAACTCCAAAATTTTTAACACTTGGTGTCATCATTGAAGAAGGACTGTCTTTTGATACTTTGAATGAAGTTGTAAAAAGTATGGCCGAAGCTGCGAAAGAGTGTGGTGTTAAGATTGTTTGTGGTGATACAAAGGTTGTACCGCGTGGGCAAGGTAGCGAAGTTTATTTCACCACAACAGGCATCGGTTATAAATCTTCAAATATTACATACAGTACAAAATTAATTAAGCCGGGTGATAAAATATTAATCAGTGGTTCGATTGGTGATCATGGTGCCGCTATAATGCTTGCACGTGATCAGTTTGGTTTATCGGGAAATTTAAAATCTGATAGCGCAAGCGTTATTTCTTTTTGTCAGGCTCTCTATGATCTTGATGGAGTTCGCTTTATGCGTGACCCCACACGTGGTGGTATTGCCAGTGTCTTACATGAATTTAATCAGGCTACTGGTTTTGGTATTAATATGAATGAAGCTGAGGCACCTGTTCGTGATGAGGTTTTAACAATATGCAATATACTGGGCTATGAACCATTTTATCTTGCAAACGAGGGGCGTGTTGTTGCTGTTGTTGATGAAAATATCGCAGAGCAGGTATTATCAATTTGGAAAAAACTTCCTAATGGAGAACAGGCTTCTATTGTTGGAGAAATGACTGAGCAGCATCAGCAAGTTGTATTACAAACTGAATTGGGTGGTGAAAGGATAATGCATGAGCTAAGCGACACACCTTTACCCAGAATATGTTAAGTATTCTATTGCAACACAGGAGAATTAGGGTGTCCATTGATAATCTATTTATAAATAGTTGAATTCTCTATGATGCTACATAACTTATAGCAAATGATTTTATTTGTTCTAACGGGATATATTGTTTACTAAAGTAATTGTTTATGAGACGGAGTGTTAATTTTTACATATCAAAAATATTTATTATTTTTTCAATGAATTGATTGTTAATTTCTGAAATACCGAATATTGCCATTTTCTTTGCTGATAACTGCAAAGAGTCCATTAATAATATTGATTCTATGACTCCAATAGAATGAGATGATAATTGATTTGATGCTACTTGTGTCTGACGATATTTACCGGGATCATCGATATAAATAAATGATGGTTTTGTGTTATTTGATTTAACTGCATCAATTATAAGGATATTTTCATAAGGTTTTATGCTATCCAGTAAAGTAATGCCTGGACGATCAAGTTTAAATAAATCAAGCCCTTTTATTTTGAGTGATTTAATCTTTAGGTTTTGTAATAGACTATCTATCATCAGCCAACCAAGTTCATCTCCTTGCTGTGGTGAACCAATGCCAATAATGACTGTTTTGTATAAATCAACATTGCTAAAAGTCGTTGTGGAATTAATACGTTGACTTTCATTTGTTATGTCATTGCGAATTAATTTTAAATTTAAAAAGTGGGTTGCACAGGATATACACGGGTCATAATTACGAATAACTTTTTCAGCATGTGATTGTAATTGTTCTTTTGTATTGTCTAACCCAAAGTTGATGAGTGAATTTTTCAGGTCTTGTTCGATACGAGACTGATTCTGACTTGTCGGTGGTATGATTACAGCTTTTGTTACGCGGCCTTGTTCATCCATGTCATACTGGTGCCATAAAATGCCACGTGGTGCCTCACTACAACCATAGCCAGTACCAGCCTTTGGTTCAAATTTCATGCAAGGCTGATCAGTTGTTTTATAATCATTTAACAGTTTTTCGGCATCGAGGATGACGTTATAAATTTCAATTGCACGAGCAATAATACTGTGGAACATATTTTCTGAAGGAAACTGCGCCTTTAACCCTTTCATAACTGCTTTGACTTCTTGCGCTAATTGATCTTTGTTTAAATTAATCCGTGCCAGCGGACCAACCAGATACGGTTTACCCTTTAACAGGCAATGTAGTGCAGTACTATGATTAACCTGTGTTTCAGTAAAATATTTTTCAAAATCAGCAATGGCAATATCTAGTCCGTTATCGCTAATTAATCGTCCTTCATTAAAAGGATATTCATCATCGTGGTGTAAGGCAACAGAAACAAAGTCTTGATTGTCTTCTGGTAAGTCCAGCGTATCTAACCATTGTATTAAATCAATCGCATCCTGTTTTGCTTGGATTACACGTTGCAGAAGGGCATCAACTTTTTGTTGATTAGGTGTTTTACTAAAGCCACCTATTTTCACCCCAACCGGATGTACCGAACGTGCACCAAACAAGGCAATCAGGTCATTACCCAGTGTTTGCAGTTTTAATCCTCGTCGTACTTCTTCTCCATAGCGGGACGACATTTCGATCACACTGTTAAAACCAAGAAAGTCGGGGAGTGCCAGTAAGTGAATATGTAAACTGTGACTTTGTAACCATTCTCCACAATAAAACAGGCGACGCATTGCCCGTATCCATGGCGTTACAGTAACAGCAAAAATGGATTCTATCGCATGTGTAGCACTCATCTGATAGGCTACCGGACAAATACCACAAATCCGCGCAACCGTATCAGGCACATCATAATAATAACGGCCCTCAAGAAATTTTTCGAAATAGCGTGGTGGTTCAAAAATACGTAGTTTAAGATCGGTGATCTGTTTGTTTTCAATGTTTAATTCAAGCGCACCTTCACCTTCAACCCGTGCCATAACAGGTACATTTATTTTAATGGTATCCACTGCCATTTAGTCCTCTTCCTTCAAGTGTTTTCCCTGTTGCTGAAAAACATCTGCACCACTATTGATAAATAAAAACCGCTGGGCAATTTCGTAATTAACTAACCCTAGTCCATGAAATCGATTTGCCAATGCCTGGGTGTTTGCATTTTCTGACGGACCATAACAAGCATAACAGTCTCGACCAACACCTGGACAAATTGCACCACAACCAGTGCGGGTAACCGGCCCCATACAGGGTTCATTTTTTGTCACCATGACACATACATTTTGTTGACGTTTACATTCCATACAAACTTTATCGTGTTCATCAACAGGTATAACACCAAACAACAATGAACGTATTGCCATAATAATCTGTTGTTGATTTATCGGGCAGCCCCATAATTCAAGATCGACTTTGACGTGATCGTTAATCGGGGTGCTGTTATCAAGGCTGTCAATAACTGAAGGGTTGGCATAGATGTCAGCAATCCACTCATTAGTGTCAGCCATGTTACGTAATGCCTGTAATCCACCTGATGTTGCGCAGGCACCAATACTAATTAAATAGCTACTATTGTCTCGAATTGTTTTTAGTCGATCACTATCTTGTGACGTAGAAATGCTGCCTTCGACAATTGCAATATCGACTATTGTGTCTGTATCTATGGGGCCGGCTTCGGCAAAGTGGATAATATCTACGAGTTGGGCTAACACCAATAGTTGTTCACCCAGATTGAGCAAGGCAAGCTGGCAGCCATCGCAGGAACTGAATTTATGAACGGCAACTGTTGGTTTTTTCATGTTATGCCTGTTATTTTAGAGCTTATTAAAAACCTTTAATATTAAACAAGTCACGAATTTTATCATAACTAAATACAGGTCCTTCTTTGCAGATAAATTTACTACCATATTGGCAATGACCACAGTGGCCTATGGCACATTGCATATTTCTTTCCATTGACAAAAAAAGACGTGATGGTTGTACACGGTTATCCAGCATATGATTACAAACCACACGCATCATCCCCTCCGGGCCACACATCATGACAGATACATTTTCAGGGTTAAATTTGAGTTGATTAAACAAGTCTGTAACCGAGCCGATGTGCCATGGCCATAGGGCTTCACCTGAACTGGCCGTTAACAGTACTTCGGTGTCTGGCAGTTCACGCCATTTGTCATAGCGATCTTTCCAGATAAAATCATCGCTGTGTTTAACACCTTGCAAAATATTCAAGTGACCGTATTCTTCTCGTCGTTGTTCGATATAGTTAATAACAGAAACCACCGGTGCACAACCCACACCACCGGTCACTACTACCACATCTTTATGTTTTGCTTCCTGCATTGGCCAGCCTCGACCATAAGGGCCGCGTAAACCGATTCGATCGCCAGTTTTAAGATTTGCTATACCTTTAGATACACGCCCAACAGGACGAATTGTATGATCAATAATATGACTGTCTTTTGGATCAGATACGATTGAAATCGGAATTTCTCCGACGCCGTACAAATAAAGCATATTAAACTGGCCGGGTTCGAACTCGTAGGCATCCTGAACTTTCTGATCAGTAAATTTTAAACGCAATGTAAATAAACCGGGTGATTCCTGAAGGCGATCAATAATGATAGCTTCTTGTGGTTCATAGGGATTAAGAACGGAATCAATCATGGCGCCTTTCTACAATTTTTGTTATTGATTCAGTAACATCAATACCTACAGGGCACCAGGTGATACAACGCCCGCAACCAACACAACCAGAACGGCCATACTGCTCGTGCCAAATTGAAAATTTATGTGTTAACCATTGCCGATATCGTTGACTGGTTTCACTTCGGATAGTGATACCGTGTATATAACTATGGCCCTGGGTAAAGCATGAATCCCATTCACGAATATGGGTAGATACATCCCCCTCTAATTTTGGCATGTCTTTTTCGCTGTGGCAAAAACAGGTAGGGCAAACCGAAGTGCAATTGCCACAGCTCAGACATTCTGCCGCGATAGTATGCCAGGCATCGTTGTTTGCTTCTTCAAACAAGCGTGTCTTGATGTCAAATTTTGCTAGTTGCTTGTTTTGTCTGGATGCTCTGGTTGCAATCTTTCTGGATTCTGTAATATGTGCATCAGAACATTCCAGTAATGAAAGATTTTTGATAACTTTTTTACCTTTGTCTGTCTGTGCATTAATTAAAAATCCATCCTCTAATTCGGTGAGGATAATATCCACTCCATCATCACAGGTTTTGATATTAATAAACGGGCCATCACCGGTAGAATGACAAAAACAAGTCTCAGCAGGATGGGCGCAATTTACTGCGATGGTTAAAATATTTTTGCGACGTGCTTTGTAACAGGGATCGACAAATTCCTGTTGCAAAAAATGCTGATCCTGAATTTTCATTGCCGCAATATCACATGCTCTTACACCAATAATGGCTAACGGTTTGAGGCTTAATTCAGTTGTTTTGAATGAGAGTTGCCCTTGAGTTGACTGCACACTTTGCCAGAGCTCTTCACTCGGTGTGAATAAATACGGCTTGATTGCCTGCGGGCCATTGGCCCAATCAAAATATTTTTTAGAGTGGCTACTGTTCAGTGAATAGCTGCCGGGTGTCTGGTTATCGTTAACCCCCTGTGGTAGTTGCTCTACAGAGCTGATTTCAGCAAAAATTATTGCATCATCTCTTACCTGTGGTCCAATACAGGTATAACCATCGTCATGCAATTGACTTAACAAATTTTGTAGTTGACTAGTTTTAAAAAAATCTGTCTTGGCTTTCATTTATTCAGCCTTGTTTTATACTACTTTATAAATAACTATCCTGGATAACTACGCAGTATGATTCGTCAGGGTCAAGCCCTGACGAATCCCCATAAATTTTCACAAAAAAGTGAAGTAAAACAAAAAGATAGTAAATTAAATTGTACATGCATGGTGAATTGTGATCTTATTTAAAGCAACCAAACCATAAAAAGACACAAAGGAGATTACCATGCATGTCGTAAAAGTATTACATAAACAACTTCAAAAAACTGGTCTAATTCATAAAAAAAGATTAGACAGTTTATTCGATATTGTCGAAACGGCCATGAAACACAATATGTCACGTTAACAGGACTAGGTAGGCGATTATCTTCTTCAATCAAAATAAGACATAATATTAAAAAGGTTGACCGGCTTTTAGGAAACAAACATTTACAACAAGAATGAATTGAAATTTATAAACAATTATCCAGACGGTTAATTTGAAAAAGATCAACACCTTACATTATTGTTTATTGGTCGCCACTTGCCGAAGGCAGTTATTATTATTTACTTCGCGCTTCTCTTGCTAGCAAAGGACGAGCGATAACGATATACGAAGAATGCCATCAAGATTCTAAAAAAGCGAATGCAAAAGTGCATAAAGAATTTTTAAAAACGCTTAAGGAAATTTTACCGCTACACAGCCAACCTATAATGATAACGGATGCCGGTTTTCGAAACAGTTGGTTTAATATGGTCGAAGAACATGACTGGCATTGGATAGGTCGTGTACGTCACAACACGTTTTATCAAGTAATAAAGACCACATGTTGGCAAAGTGTCACGTTATTACATGTAAAAGCGACACGAAAAGCAAAGCAACTCGGGCAAGTTTTGTTGGCGAGAGCGACCCCTTTAGTTTGTTATTTTTGTCTTTATAAAAAAGAAGTGAAAGGTCGTAAAAAGAAAACATTGCTCGGTAAAATATGTCGCCAGTCAACCAGTTTAAAATGTGCTAAACGAGGGAGAGAACCCTGGTTGATTGCATCATCAATGAACAGTCCTGCAAGTACCATTATTAAATTGTATGGAAAACGAACACAAATAGAAAATAGTTTTCGTGATACTAAAAATCAACGAGAGGGATTTAGTTTGAATGATACGAGAACACGAAATATTGAGCGTTTAAATATTTTGTTACTCATTTTTTATATTGCAAGTATCGGGTTATGGTTTGTTGGACAATGCGCTAAAGATAATAAATATCATTATCAATTTCAGGCTAACACAGTTAAACATAGAGATGTTTTATCTAATATTTATTTAGGTTGGCAAATTTTTTTTCGGTTTCCGATTTATTAACAAGTAGGGAAGTTAATTCGACATTTAGAGCATTCACTAATAATGAAGATGAAGGTGGTTTATGAAGAAATTTGTGGGGATTCGTCATGCCCTGACCCTGAGGGATCCCCACGAATTTTAGAGTTACCGGTCATTGCGAGGAAACATTTAAAAACAAGTGTTTTTCAGTGTTGACGCGGCAATCTCGTGTTTATACTTCTATATCGTGAGATTGCTTCGGT
>CAZZIS010000066.1:0-16579 GCA_964654445.1 uncultured Thioalkalispiraceae bacterium | reverse complement strand
GCAGGTTAGGGTAATACTGACGAAACGCGTAGCGGTTCATTAAGTGCAATGACAGCATGAAAAATATATTTCAAATAATATAACTAAAATTAACTGTATCCAGTAAAGAATATAAACAATGGAAAATTTAGAATCACGTACTCTTGCACTTGCGGGTGTTTTTCGCGCATCTGCTTTGGTTAATACTTTAGCTAATGAAGGAACCCTGTCTGTAGATGATTTACGTGTAAGTGTAGAAAGTATTTTTGAAACAGATCCTGATGATGTTATCCAGGTATTTGGTAACATAAATAACCTTTCACTTGGATTTGAGACTTTACTAAATCAATTAGGTAAAGATACTAACAATCGGGATGTTGATATATCACGTTATGTTGTCAGCATGTTGTTTCTCGAAAGACGACTAATGAAAAACCCGGAAATGCTTGAAACACTTTCAACCGGAGTTGAATTAGCAACACGTCAGTCTGAACATTTTTCATCAACACATGAAAATGTTATCGCCAATCTTGCTGATTTATATAGCCGGACAATTAGTGAACTTGGACCACGTATTATGGTTAATGGTGAAGAACATTACCTGACAGCCACGGCGATTTCGAACAAAATCAGGACTGTGCTCCTTGCTGGAATTCGTAGTGCTGTTTTATGGCAACAACTCGGAGGACGGCGCTGGCATATTTTATTTCATCGTCGCCATTACCTGAAAATTGCAAAGTACTTTATTGAAAATAATTGAATACTCCCATAAAAATTGAGCTCACATTCCATGTCCATCCACGCTATAATACGCTCCAAATACTGAGATACTCGCAATTAAGTAAGACAAAGACTGTCATTGCGCGCCCTGAATATTGTTGAAAACAATATGAAGAAGTACTCTTGGGGTGACTAAACAAAGTAAGCGAAGCAATCTCAAGAATAATCAGCTATATCAATAAGATTGCCGCGTTAGTACTAAAAACTTGTGTTTTTAGTACTTGCTCGCAATGACCTGCTTCGTTAATAGATTCAGTGAAGATCAAATAGATTGAAGAATTAAAATAGGAAATAACATGAGTAATAAATGTAATAGTTTTAATGCCCGCGATATCCTTAAGGTTAATGGCAAGGATTATGAATTTTATCGTCTTGATGCGATTAAAGGCAGTGAAAACCTCCCTTTTTCCATGAAAATATTGCTGGAAAACTTATTACGTTTTGAAGATGACTTAACCGTCAGCAAAGCAGATATTGAAGCTTTGGCAAACTGGGATCCACAAGCAACCCCAAGTCAGGAAATTGCTTTTCGACCCGCTCGTGTATTAATGCAGGATTTTACCGGTGTCCCGGCGGTAGTTGATTTAGCTGCAATGCGTGATGCGATGAAAAATCTCGGTGGTGACCCTGATAAAATCAATCCTCTTCAACCTGCTGAATTAGTCATTGATCACTCCGTTCAGGTAGACAAGTTTGGTAATCAATCGGCTTTTGAAGAAAATGAATCACTTGAATATCAACGTAACCAGGAACGTTATGCATTTTTAAAATGGGGTCAAAAAGCCTTTTCAAATTTCAAAGTTGTTCCTCCTGAAACGGGTATCGTGCACCAGGTAAATCTTGAATACCTTGCCCGCACTGTTTTCACTCAGAAAAATGATGGCGTGATGCAAGTTTACCCGGACACATTAGTCGGTACAGATTCTCATACAACAATGATTAACGGCCTCGGTGTATTAGGTTGGGGTGTAGGTGGTATTGAAGCGGAAGCAGCAATGTTAGGCCAGCCTATTTCAATGTTGATTCCACAAGTTGTTGGTTTTGAATTAAAGGGAAAACTACCTGAAGGCACAACTGCAACCGATTTAGTATTACTTGTTGTTGAAATGTTACGTGCACATGGCGTAGTCGGTAAATTTGTTGAATTCTATGGTGAAGGGTTAGACAATTTACCACTTGCTGATCGCGCAACCCTTGCCAACATGGCACCTGAGTATGGCGCAACTTGCGGTATTTTTCCTATTGATAAAGAAACCATTAACTACTTACGTTTATCTGGTCGTGATGAAGATTCAATTGCTATCGTTGAAGCTTACGCAAAAGCACAAGGCTTCTTCCGCGAATCAGATAATGTGAACACAAAATACAGCTCAACTGTTAAGTTAGATGTTTCAACCGTTACACCGAATATCTCAGGCCCTAAACGTCCTCAAGATCGTATCGCGTTGAGTGATTCTCAATCTATGTATAAAACTGCAGTAAAAGCCTTAAAAGAAGAACGTAAATCAACAAGCTCTGGTGTTGCGGCTACACAAATTGATGGTCAGGATGTAGAAATTAAAGATGGCGCAGTTGTTATTGCTGCTATCACTTCATGTACTAACACATCTAACCCCTCTGTTATGTTAGGTGCAGGTTTGGTGGCACGTAAAGCACGTGCGTTAGGCTTAAATGTTAAACCCTGGGTTAAAACATCACTCGGCCCAGGCTCACGTGTTGTCTCTGATTATTTAGAACATGCAGGCTTAATGGATGATCTTGATGCGTTAGGTTTTAATGTTGTCGGTTATGGTTGTACTACTTGTATTGGTAACTCTGGTCCACTTCCTGTTGACGTTAGTAAAGCCATTAGTGATGAAGACTTAACCGTCACATCGGTTGTTTCAGGTAATCGTAACTTTGAAGGTCGTATTCATGCTGAAGTTCGCATGAACTATTTAGCTTCACCACCTTTAGTGGTTGCTTATGCAATTGCTGGTACGATGGATATTGATTTACAAAATGATTCATTAGGTAAAGACAAAGACGGTAATGATGTTTACTTAAAAGACATCTGGCCTTCACAACATGAAATTCAGGATGTGGTAAATGCAAACGTAACGCGCGAGCAATTTACAAAGTCTTATAAAGATGTTTTTGCCGGCAATGAACGCTGGGCAAACCTTGAATCTCCTGAAGGACAACTCTTTGACTGGAACAATAATTCCACCTACATTCAAAATCCGCCTTACTTTACTGATATGAATAAAGAAGCAGGTACGGTTGAAGATATTTCTGCTGCACGTGTTCTTGCAGTATTAGGTGACTCAGTGACAACCGATCATATTTCACCTGCTGGTGCAATCAAACAAGACAGTCCAGCTGGTCAATACTTAATGGATAACGATGTTGCAGTTTCGGACTTCAACTCATACGGTTCACGCCGTGGTAATCATGAAGTGATGATGCGTGGCACCTTCGCAAATATTCGTTTACGTAACTTGCTTGCGCCAGGTACTGAAGGTGGTCTTACACTTAAACTTCCAGAAGGTACACAAACATCTATCTACGATGCAGCAATGCAATATCAAAAAGAAGGTGTTGCCAGTATTATTCTTGCAGGTAAAGAATATGGTTCAGGTTCATCACGAGACTGGGCAGCAAAAGGCCCTCGCCTGTTAGGTGTGAAAGCGGTTATTGCTGAAAGCTACGAACGAATTCATCGTACCAACCTCGTTTGCATGGGCATTGTTCCACTGCAATTTAATGATGGTGATACTGCATCAAGCCTGGGCTTAACCGGTCATGAAGTCTTTTCTATAACAGGCTTAAACAACGGTGAAGCAAAAGAAGTCAATGTAACAGCTTCGGGAGGCCTTGATTCTAAAGTGGGCGATATTACGTTTACGGCTAAAGTGCGTATTGATACACCACAGGAAATTATCTATATGCGTAATGGCGGTATCTTGCATTATGTATTACGCCAGCTAGCTTCATAAACAACCTCTTTTGGAGAATGAAAAACAGGCTTATTAGCTAATGCCGTTCACTTAATGTTTTGATTTTATTCCCCCTCTCTCAGGGAGGGGGTTAGGGGGAGGGGTAGTTATAAATCACCCCTCCCTAGCCCTCCCCTTGAAGGGGAGGGAACTATCTTTAAAAGTTTATTCGCTTAACTGATCGGCATCAGGCTTATTAGCCGGTTTTTTTATGCCTGCTTTTGGTTATAGTCATTCATTTGTTTGAGTATTTTCTTTTTGTCTTTTTAGCCACAATTTAAATTTCTTTGGGAAAGCTACCATCGTATTATTTGATGAAAGACTATGTTGAGTAATCATTTTCGTTGTTTGAGAAATACGGTTATCCGTTAATGGGTGAGTTGCTAAAAATTCAAAAGAACTGTCTTTGCCAAACTCTGAATTGAATACATCAAATAAACCTAATGCTCCATCTGCATGTCCATAAATCTTTATTAAGCTGCTTATTGCATCCTTATCTGCCTGGTATTCATAATCACGCGAGAACCGCATTAAAGATGCCATTCCAGTTTGCCCGATTAAATCATTCACGATTGAATTACCTGAAGAACTGCTAATAGCCGTTAAAACTACACCAACCACAATGCCATGACTCACGCTTAAAATGGGATGTCGATATTTTATGTGGGCAATCTCATGAGCTATAACCATGGCTAGCTCATCTTCATACCTTAACTTTTCTAACAAACCTCGATATAAAACAATGTGTCCACCTAATGTTGCAAAGGCATTTACCGTATCTTCATTTACATAATGAACAGTGATCTGCATTTCTTCAGGTAAATCAAAACTTCTTATAACTTTTTTAGATATTTTTTCCAGGTATGGAGGTAATTTTTCTGTGTGCAAATTTTTTATAAAACCTGAAACAGGTAAATCCTTTTCCATTTCAAAAGGTATTTTATCGGCAAAATTATCCACCACAACAATAAGTAGTGAAATAATAATAAAAACAACCGCAAGCAAACCTCCCGTTAAAATCAGGAACTCTTTAAACGGATTTTCTTTCGTTGTATTAATACCTTCTGGTAATTCAGGATTAGAATATTCCATATAACTAATTTGGAAAAAGTGCTGTACCGTAGGCTAATACTTCAACTGAACCAATTGAATTACCTCGACCTTTATGAATACTGGAAGTTTCGAGTTTAATGTTAAACACTAACTCAGCATTTAGATTTTTGGCTTGCTCTTTCATTCTCAAAATAGCTTCACGACGCGCACGATCAAGTAAACTTTCATACGATGTCACACGACCTCCAAATAGATTATGTAAACCTGCAACAAAGCGTTTAAAGTAATCAATTGAAATAACCACGCTACCCGTAACCAGTTGACTGTTTAAATCCTGTCTTCGAAAAGGCGGTATTTTTGATGCAACTGCAGGAATATTATTGAGCTGTTTTTCACGTTTAATGATTGACTTGTAATGTGTGGATTCTGCATAACGTCCAAAACCATAACCCAGAGCAAGCAAAACAATAAAGACAATTAAATCATACATATTATTTCTTTCCTTATCTTATTGCCTGCTTATTCAAGAGTAACAGCCGTTCCATAAGCAAATAATTCAGCGGCGCCTGCTGCGATACTGGAAGTCGAGAAGCGCACATTAAGCACTGCATTTGCTCCTGTCGCTTTAGCCTGTTCAAGCATGCGTTCATACGCCTGTTCGCGTGATTCCTGTAATAACTCGGTGTAGCCTTTTAGTTCGCCCCCAAATATATTCTTTAAACCGGCCATAAAATCGCGTCCAACATGCTTTGCTCGAACGGAACTCCCCTGCACCAGACCAAAATGTTTCGTGGTACGTTTACCCGGTACAACTTCGAGGTTACTCACAATCATACATTCTCTCCATCATTGTAGTTTTTACTGCTGTAATCAGAGTATCTAAAAACCTAAACAACATCAATAAATAGAAAACATCAGTTATATCCCTATGATTTTATTGATAAATCCAAATTTTACACCTGGCCCCCAATATCATTTAAGATTAATTACAGGTAGAATAAAGCCCAATTTTTAGCGTAACTTTGTATTTTTGAGGAAAAATAATGGATCTTAGTCAGTTAACCGCAATTTCACCGGTAGATGGCCGCTACGGTAGTAAAACAGCACAGTTGCGTCCTATTTTCAGTGAGTATGGTTTAATTCGTCACCGTGTATTAGTTGAAGTACGCTGGTTACAACACTTAGCTAATGAGAAAGCGATTACTGAAGTTCCTGATTTTTCACCTGAAGCTCAAAAACTCCTCAATAGTATTGTTGATGATTTTTCAGAAAAAGATGCATTGCGTGTTAAGGAAATTGAAAGTACCACAAATCACGATGTTAAAGCCGTTGAATATTTACTAAAAGAAAAAATAACCGGCAATAAAGAACTCGAAGCAGTGAATGAATTTATTCATTTTGCCTGTACTTCTGAAGACATTAATAATTTGTCGCATGCCCTTATGTTACGTGAGGCACGCGACACAGTAATGCTTAAACTTATAGATGAGCTTACTTCCGCTTTAACCACGCTTGCAAAAGAATTAGCTGCACAACCTATGCTGGCACATACACATGGCCAGCCTGCTTCACCTACTACCGTTGGTAAAGAAGTCGCAAACGTGGTTTACCGTTTACAACGTCAAATCAAGCAAATTAAATCTGTGCCTTTACTGGGTAAACTAAATGGGGCTGTGGGTAATTATAATGCACACTTGTCTGCCTACCCCGATTTAAACTGGTCAGAGATCAGCAAGAACTTTATTGAAAGTTTAGGTTTAGAACAAAACCCTTACACTATTCAAATTGAACCGCATGATTACATGGCAGAGTTATTTGATGCCTTCTCACGTTTTAATAATATCGTAATGGATTTTGATCGTGATATCTGGACTTACATATCCATGGGATTCTTTAAACAAAAAACCATTGCAGGTGAAGTGGGATCATCTACTATGCCGCATAAAGTAAACCCTATCGATTTTGAAAATTCAGAAGGCAACATCGGCATTGCTAACGCCATATTTTCACACTTGTCTGCCAAGCTACCTATTTCCAGAATGCAACGTGATTTAACCGATTCAACCGTATTGCGTAATCTAGGTGTTGGTTTAGCTCATTGTATGATTGCATATCAATCAACCCTTCGAGGTATTAGTAAACTGCAGGTTAATGCCGAGGCATTAAATACGACGCTTGATAACAACTGGGAGGTTTTAGCAGAGCCTATTCAAACGGTAATGCGCCGTTATGGCATCGAAAAGCCATACGAAAAACTTAAAGAGTTAAGTCGGGGACATAAGTTAACAGAAGATGATGTTAAAGTATTCATAGAGAAACTGGATATTCCACAAGAAGCAAAAGATCAGCTTATCTCTCTTACTCCAATGAGCTACATTGGTAACGCAATCGAACAAGCAAATGCAATCTGATTTTATATAATGAATATGGATGTTGAACACAAAAATAGCAAAGATTGCCCCGTTAAAGATTTGCTGTATTTAGTTCGGCAAGATGATATCGAGCATCTTCGAAATGCTTTACTTGACGTAATTGATAAATCTTATCCTGATGGTGAAATTTATCTTTATGAACAAGGTTATAGTCTCTATGAATCCAATAACAGACCATTTTCTCCCTCATTAATAGCCTGTCGCAGTAAAAATGAAAATTGCATAGAGAAAGCTCAACTCATGCAATTATCATCGGGTTCAGATTCAATACAATTTGATGGATTTAAATACTTACCTACCGACGATTATGTTCAGGTCTTCACCGTTGAAAGTGAACGTTCAAGTCGTGGCTTGTTAATCACCATTAATAAAAATGTAATTGATGAACATTATGTTTACACTCTACTCAGCGCTTATAATCACCAGGTTTATTTATTAAGAAATAAAGACACAGATTCACTTACCGGGTTATATAATCGGCAGTCTTTTGATAGCAAACTAACAAAACTTCATCAACATTTTGGATTTGAAAACCGTTCTGATGATGAGCCCTGCAAGTATTGCTTTGCACTTCTTGATATTGATTTCTTTAAAAAAGTAAATGATAAATTTGGCCATGTTTATGGCGACGAAGTTTTATTATTATTTTCTAACCTGATGAAAAAAACGTTTCGTGATGGAGATATGTTATTTCGTTATGGTGGCGAAGAATTTGCCATTTTGTTGCAAGATGTCAATCTGGAGCTAACTGATACCATTCTAAACAGGTTCCGCAAGATTATCGAAGAATTTAATTTCCCAATGGATAACAAAGTAACCACGAGTATTGGCTATTGTGAATTTAATAACAAAATACCTCTTTCATCTGTTATTGAACGCGCCGATAAAGCTTTATATTATTCAAAAGAACACGGTCGTAATATAACCAGTGGATTTGAATCCCTGCTGAAACAAAATAAAATAAAAGATATAATAATTGATGAAGGTGATGTTGAAATTTTTTAAGTAAACTCTTATTTATCTCAATTAAATATAATAACAATATAAACATACCCATTGATACATAACTTAAACATTGATGACTTCCTGAAAAATTACTGGCAAAAAAAGCCATTACTGATTCGCGCTGCTTTTCCAGATTATCTATCACCCATTAGTGCCGAAGAACTTGCAGGCCTGGCCTGCGAAGACTTTATCGAGTCCCGAATTATTTCTGAAAAAAAATCTGCACCAAAATGGAAATTAGAAAACGGACCTTTCCCTGAGTCGCGATTCACAACCTTACCAGAAAGTCACTGGACACTTTTAATCCAGGGCTTAAATAAAGTCTTTCCGGTATTCGATGATCTGCTACATGAATTTAGCTTCATACCCAGCTGGCGTGTAGACGATGTTATGGCAAGTTATGCCGCACCAAAGGGCAGTGTAGGCCCTCATATTGATCAATATGATGTTTTCTTATTACAGGCAAGAGGCCGAAGAAAATGGATGATTAGTGAAGAACCTGTAAATAAAGATAATTTTGAAGCTGATATTCCATTAAAAATCATTAAAAATTTTAAAGCTGAATCGGAATGGGTACTCGAAGCCGGTGACATGCTCTATTTACCAGCAAATGTTGCGCACTATGGTATTGGAATGGAAGATTGTATGACATTTTCTATCGGCTTCAGAGCCCCCTCTCATGCCGAATTGTTATCTGCCTACATTGATGATCATATTGCAGATATTAATGACAACTTACGTTACCAGGATCCTGATTTATCAGCCGATCAAAGTTGTGGCGAGATATCCTCTGAAGCAATAACCCGGGTTCAGGAATTATTACTCTCTCAGTTTAGTAACAAATCAAAGGTTGCAGACTGGTTTGGACGATTTATTACTGAATACCTTAATGATGATGAAAACCGGGAAGAGATAAATTCTCTAAGCACTGCAGAATTTCTTATTTCATTTAAAAATTCAGGCCTTCTTCGAAGACCTGCTACGGTAAGAGCTAATTATCTTATAAACCAGGATGGCGCTCTTGTTCTATACATTAATGGCATAAAACAAAAGATCAAGACTGAGATAAATAGTATTGTAATGCTATTTTGTAACCATCACTTATATAGTTACACTGACTTAAAACCCTACCTGGTTGAAGATAATTCATTAGAGTTTATATGCAAACTTTATAATAATGGATATCTTGAGTTGGAAAATGAGTAAAATAATTATTAAAACAGTTAATTTTACTGACCATTTTTCTGAAATTGAAGAAATTCGTACCGCTGTTTTCATCAAAGAACAAAATGTTCCACTTGAACTGGAATGGGATGAATTTGACAATAAATCTACCCATATTATTGCCTATTATAATAATAAGCCCGTAGGCACTGCGCGTTTACTAAATGACAGACACATCGGAAGAATGGCCGTTTTAAAGGCTTACCGCAATCGTAATATAGGTAAAAACATGCTTAAATACATACTTGAAATAGCACGTAAAAAAGCGAGCAATACGATTAAATTATCAGCACAGGAACACGCAGTTGAGTTCTATAAAAAATATGGGTTTTCGGTAACAAGTGATGTTTATATGGATGCAGGAATACCTCATTATAATATGAAATATCGTAGTTAAATTAAGATGGTCAGATTTAATGCAATCAGATAACAAAAGTTACAAATTCAAAAGCAGGGAAAATGATATTTCATTAAGCTCCCGCGATGAAGTAAAAATTATAAATATTGCTTTAACACAACTAGCGTCCAGAAACATTGATATTATTTCAAAACATCTTGATCCCGGCGTTTTTGATACAGTTGATTTTATTGAAGCTATAAAACAACTTTCTATATCAAGTAAATTTACAAAAATACGTATTCTTATTAAAAGCTCAGAACCTATTACTTTAAATGGACATAGAATAATCGAGTTAATCCAACAGCTAACAAGTAGCATTGAAGTCAGAAAAATAGCAGAAGAATATAAATCACATAATGAAGCATTCTCACTCTATGATGGGAAAGCAGTTCTTTACCTGCCACATTCAGATCGTTACGAAGGTTTTGCCAATTTTAATCGACCACGTCTGGCAACAGAACTATCTAACTTCTTTAATGAAGTATGGGAACGCAGTGAACCTGATGCAAACTTACGAAGATTACACATATGATAAAATTAATTTACACTATTTTACTGGTATTTAGTTTCTCCCTTTCCTGCATTCAGGTTTATGCTGAAACAAATAACACTGAAGAGAAACAGAGCACAACTGTAAACTTACAGTACATTACTGGAAGAGATGTGATGTCCGTACTTCTGTCATTAGTTGATAAATCCGTTTCTATCAGTGAAAAAAATAATATACTCCTTATTAATGGAACAGCGGCTAAAACAAAAAACATATTACATATCATAAAAAAAATTGACACCCCTCCTGCTGCACTTACTATTGAATTCATAGCTTCAAGTCGAAAAATTAATTTTAAGCCTGCTGATAACACATACCAATCCAGCAAAAACAGAAACAACACCTCGCAATCTATGCTGATAACAGAGCGGCAGTGGGTAACCTTAAATACAGGTTTATCAATCCCTATTGCTGAAAGAAAACATTATGCTGATGGTACTGAAACACAATCTTTCAAATATAAAAAAATAACTAAAAGTTATCTCTTTAAAGTGCATGAATTTAGTGGCTGGTCAGTTATTCAGGTTGGGTTAAATGTTTCTTCGCTCAGTAATGATATTGCTGGTGCAATTGAACATACAAAGCTGGATACAACCATTATTGGTAAAACAGGAGAGTGGCTTGAGGTTGCATCAAGCAAACGCATTACCGACGAGGAAGAAAACAGTCAGGTTTACTCAACAAATAAAATCAATAGAAACCATATTTATCTTTATTTAAAAGTTAAAAAATCTGAAACACAAATCAATACCGAAACAGAAATAAATAATAAAAGTGAAGCTGAAACCATCAGATGAACATTCAATATACGGTCAATCTTTTTAACCCCCACGCTCATATATTTAAAATCACCTTAGAGATAAACAATCCAGATAACACTGGCCAGGTTTTATCTTTACCTGCCTGGATACCTGGCAGTTATATGATTCGCGACTTTGCCAAGAACATCATTAACATTAAAGCCCTCTCAAACAATAAAGCTGTCAACCTTGAAAAGATTGATAAAAGTACCTGGAAAGCAGATAAGGTAAATTCACCACTTTTAATTGAATACCAGGTTTATGCCTGGGACTTATCGGTTCGCTCTGCCCACTTTGATATGAGCCATGCTTTTTTTAATGGCACCAGTTTATTTCTAATGCCCCATAATTTTGAATATGAAGCATGCAGCATTAAAATTGTACAACCCACTGATGCCAAATATTCTAAATGGAAAACCGCAACTTCGCTGAAAAGTAAAGATGTTAACTCTTCTGGCTTTGGTACTTATCAGGCAGATAGTTATGACGACCTGATTGATCATCCCGTAGAAATAGGGACTCATTCAGAGTTTGCTTTTACTGTTGAAAACACCACTCATAAAATGACCTTAACGGGTATTCACCGAGCAGATGAGAAACGACTTAAACAGGATTTAACCCAAATATGTCAAACACACTGCACTATGTTTGGTGAATTACCCAGGCTGGAAATATATATATTTCTAACAATGGTAACGGGTGATGGCTATGGCGGTTTAGAACACCGTAGCTCTACCAGCCTTATGTGCAGCCGCGAAGATTTACCCTTAACAACTGAAGCAAAAGAGCCCAATGAAAAATATCGTAATTTTTTAGGTTTATGCAGCCATGAATATTTTCACACCTGGAACATTAAACGAATCAAACCTGACGTTTTTTTACCTTATGATTTATCGACTGAAATATATACAAGACAACTTTGGGCCTTTGAAGGTATAACTTCCTATTATGACGAGCTAGCGCTTGTACGTAGTAAAGTTATTTCAATCAATAGTTACCTGGAGCTTCTGGGTCAAACCATAACCCGCGTATTACGTGGTAAAGGGCGATTTAATCAAAGCATCGCCGAATCCAGCTTTGAAGCATGGACAAAATTTTATAAGCAGGATGAAAGCGCAGCCAATACTATTGTAAGTTATTATGCAAAAGGTGCCCTACTCGCTTTATGCCTTGATTTAACTATCCGAAAAAAAACCAACAGTGAGAAATCGCTGGATGATGTTATGCGCCACCTATGGCTTAATTATGGGAAAAAATCACTCGGATTAGCAGAAGGAAAAATTGAGACCATATGTAGCGAAATTTCAGGCATAGATTTAACTACATTCTTTCAACAATACTTATACGACACAAAAGAACTTCCGTTAGAAGAATTATTATCTGAATTTGGTGTTGATTTTAATTTGCGTGCCACAACATCAGTCGATGATAAAGGTGGTAAATCAAGTGATGATAGTAAAAACAACCTGACATCAATTGGTGCTCGCTTTACAGAAAATAGCCTTGGTGCAAAAATCACACAGGTATTCAGTGATGAAAGCGCTGAAAAAGCAGGGCTTTCTGCTGGAGACATTGTTATTGCCATAAATGATTTACAAGTAACAAAGCAAACCATTAATAAAACCATTGATAGTTATGCCGTTGGCGACAAACTAAATATTCATGCCTTTCGTCGAGATGAACTAAAAATATTTCAATTAACATTAAATCCAGCTGAATTAACCACTTGTTATCTAAATATTAATAAAGAACTCACTGAACAAAATCCTGAAAAACAACATAAATGGCTATTTGTATAATTTTATAAAGAACTCATACACAGAACTCAAAGCCTGGTTGTAAGCGAAATATTAAAAATCAAAATATGTAAGCTTGTTGCAGAAGCTCATGAATTTAAATCCGAACAAATACACGGCTTCATTAAAATTGTTCCTATGGGTGATGCTGAAATAATTCGTTTGCAAACCGAAGAACATCACGCATACATGCAATAAATTATTTTCTCAACATAGATATTTCATTAAGCATCGGACTAGTGATATGACTTATTTTTTTTCTCATTAAAGAACCTATTGCATCGGTGCGAGAAAATACTGGGTTTATCAATGACTCGCCGATTAATGACAGGATGACAATTGATTTTACCATTCTCGATAACTCCGGAAAGCTTTTTAAAAACACTTTAAGATCTTCATGCTGAGTTGCAGTTACATCTATATATTTAGACGCATCTACTAACAACATATCAACATCCTGATATTCAATTTGATTTGGACAAACAGACTTAAAGTAATCTTTAATAGTTTTGAACAATGAAATAACTACATCTTGATTAGACGGTTTTTTCATTACTGCTTCTACTGTATCCAGGTATGCTTGTCCCTCTTTACTTAATATGCGTATTACAATCTTTGAAAACATATTATTATTGAGAGAAGCCAGTTTATCATTTGTAGCAGAAAATACTTTATGTTCTTTTGACTCAAGAGGAAGCTCGTTTGGCAACGTCTGTAAAAAACCGACTAACAAGGCATTTTTTCGCTGACCTTTTTTCCATAAACTTTCACGTACTTCTTTTGTAATAAGATTTTTTTGTAAAACTAACCGGGCAGATTCAATCATCGCACGAGGTTCTTCTTCAAAGGGTAAAAACTCAACCAGGAATTCAGCGAGAACCTTTCCCATATCACCATCGACAACATCTTTATGACACAATAGACACCGTGCATTACCTGCTGTTGGCATTGCCCACCATGCGCGACGAGCAACTTCATTTGAAATCTTGTCTGCATTTACAACAGCAATGATTGCTTCAGGCTCACCTAACAACAATAAACGCTCAAGACTTTCAGGTGTTCGAGACTGCCCTGTTCGAGTCCAGCGACGTAAAAAAATAGGGTAACCACCCGGCGAGCCTAAAACATGTGTAGAGATAAGTTCTTTTACCTGTTTGATGTAAACTTCATCTTTGCAGTTTGCTTTCAAAGGTACTTTAGCTTCCCCCTTGTCAGACAAACCATAAACAATCATTTTCGACTCATCAATACGTATTGCATGCAATTTCTGATGCAGCAACACGTTCATTCTTAAATTGTCTTCATTGGATAAATTTATCATGTAGAAATATTCATAGTTATTATTTTTATATTAATTAAGTTGAACGCGCTGCCCCCACGGCACCCTCGCTTTTCCCTTTACTAACCAAAGCACATCAAAACCGGGTTCGACTTCGGGAAACTCACCTTCACCATCGGTAAAGTAAACAAGGATATCAGGTGTTATATCTTGTTGATTCGCCCACTCAAAAACAGGTGTGAAACGTGTTCCGCCGCCACCTTTTATACTTTTTGGTAAATTAAACTCATCCCAGGGTTCGAATACCCAGGGACAGTCTCTTGCTAATTCAAAGTCACATGCAATAAGTGTTACCCGAGCGCGCATTTGAGCTTTAAGTGAATCAATTTCAGAAACAAATTCCTTAATTTCAGCCATGCTAATTGAACCACTGGTATCAATTGCAATTGTAATATCTAATTGAGCACTGCGTAAACTGGGATAAATAGCAGGATCCCCTCGTCGTGTCGAAGGACGCGTATAACTATAGTCATCACGTGCCATTGAATTTAAATAACGTGATATGAGGTTACGCCAGGGTAATTGTGGTTGTAATAGAAAATCCACCATACGTGCCATCTCACCATCCAACTTACCTGCTTGCATGGCTTGTTGAGCCGCTCCGGCTAATCGTTGTTGCCATTGAATGCTTAAGTTTTCTTTTTCCTGATGAGTCAAAGGTTGAGGTTTTTCTGCACCCTTACCTTTATTAATATCAGATGGATCAGCCGGCTTAGACTTGTCTCCACCCTCTGAATTATTTTCACCTTCAGGTAAGTTACCACTGCCATTGTCTTTTTGTTCGGGTGACTTTTGTGATCCCTTACCCTGGCTGGCTAATTGTTCTTTTCTGGTATTATCTGTATCCGAATCGTCTTTCGGCGGTGGTGCTACATTATTTTCACTATCAGAGGATAAATCATCATAAATATGTTGATCTAATGTGTCCTGATCATCCAGGTCATCAATTAACGGATAAATTTCTTCTGCCGTCATTCCATCATATTCACGAAGTTGTAACGTGCCAGGAGGGGGCGTTAATCCATCTTTTATAAGTAACGGATTAATCGCATAGTCACAAGAAAGATCCCATTTATGAGTTACTCGATGTTGTCGACGAGAAAAATGAGATAACGCACAATGTAAGGCTTCATGAGAAAGCATGAATTGTGTTTCTTCTATAGATAAGCAATCAATATATTCGCTGTTATAATAAAATTTACGCGCATCCGTTGCGGTTGTTTTACACCATTCAGGATTAGCTTCTTCCATTGGTAAACGTAAAACCAGTGCGCCTAAAAAGGGTTTATCGATAATTAATCGAGTACGAGCCGCGGTTAATTTTAATTCAACTTTATTTAACTCAACAGGACTTTCAGCAGACATAATAAGTTAAAAACTACCTCTTAGTACAACATTACGTCAGCTATAGCATTCGACCACTGTGCAAATTCAGGTACTGCAAAAATATCGTTTCCGATAGCACGGTGCATATCTGAAACAAGCATCACACCCATTTCGCGCTGAGGAAAAACAGAGGCATAATTTAATATATGGCCATGGACAATTTGAGCATCTTCTTTTTCCTGAACACGTATCGCATGTCCAACTAATGAAGATGCCACAGCATATTGTAAATCTATTTCACTCGGCGCAGTAATTTGTTCCCCTTTTAAAATCGCATCAATATCAGGTAACTGATCAAGATTAGTAATGAATGCATTTAATTCTATGCCTGCTGCTGGTCCAACACACGCTTGCAATGCACCTAACCGTATTTCTTGCTGGTGCTCAAATTTTTTCACAGCGCGGTGAGCAAACTCCCAGGAACGTGGAGATGGAAAGGCAACAGGATTATGTGCAGGATCAAATTCAAATAACAATTCCGGGCGAAAACGGACAAAGGCAATAACGCGATCATCGATATCGTTTTTAAAAGCCCATGATACCCAGTCATCGACATTAACTTCAAAATCAAAATGAGAAAAACGATTAGCTAACGGTGCAGGCATTGTATAGGTAACACCACGATCACCTTGTCGATTACCCGCAGCAAATATCGCCCAACCTTTTGGTACTTCATAGTCACCGAGTTTACGATCTAAAATTAATTGATAAGCTGCTGCAGAAACACTTGGAGGGGCTGATGTGATTTCATCGAGAAATAATATACCTTCAGGCCCGTGTCTTTCTTCATTCGGTAACATTGAAGGGATAGCCCATTCAACACGATCGCCATCACGAAAAGGAATACCACGTAAATC
>CAZZIS010000065.1:9093-17163 GCA_964654445.1 uncultured Thioalkalispiraceae bacterium | reverse complement strand
GAAATACTCGACTACATTTTTATTTTTGCTTCCTATTTAATAGGCTCACTTTCCTCCGCCATTATTGTTTGTAAAATTATGGGGCTTCCGGATCCACGTGGTGAAGGTTCTGGTAATCCCGGCGCAACCAATGTTTTACGCTTCGGCGGCAAAAAAGCAGCGGCCATTACGCTAACAGGAGACATGATAAAGGGCTTAATTCCAGTGTTAGTCGTTAAATATTTAGATGCAACGGCAGTCACTATTTCATTGGTTGGTTTAGCTGCATTTCTCGGCCACCTCTACCCTGTCTTTTTTCAATTTAAAGGCGGTAAAGGCGTAGCAACTATGTTGGGCGTGATGTTTGGTTTTTCGTGGTGGATAGGCTTAGCAACAGCCGGAACATGGTTATTCATGGCTAAAATTGTCAAAATATCTTCACTTTCAGCACTAGTCGCAACGGCCTTGGCTCCGGTTTATGTCTGGTTCTGGTTCAATAATGTTACAGCCATTTCTGTCACTGTTGTGATGACCGTGATTTTATTCTGGCGACATCGTTCCAATATTCAAAATATGATGAAAGGCACAGAAGACGCTATTGGAACCGATAAACCTTAAACAGCCTCCAATGATTCTAAATCCCAACGCGGTTTAGCATGAAACTCCAGGTTTTCATGCTGCCCGGCAACTAATCGCTGGCAACCTGCAAAGGCAATCATGGCACCATTATCGGTGCAAAATTCCAGTCGAGGGTAATACACCTTTGCTTTTTCTTTTTTCACCATCTCTTCGAGTCGCTGACGTAGCCTTGTGTTAGCACTTACTCCGCCTGCAATAACCAAGCGTGTTGAGTTGGTCTGTTGTAATGCACGTCGACATTTGATCGCCAAAGTCTCAACGACTGCAACTTCAAAAGCGCAGGCAATATCGGCTTTGGTTTGTTCACTTTTGTCGCTTTTGTGCAGCGTATTTAAAGTGAAGGTTTTCAGTCCGCTAAAGCTAAAATCTAGTCCAGGACGATCACACATTGGCCTTGGGAATGTATATTTACCCAGCTCTCCTTTTTCCGCTAATTTTGCCACGGCAGGACCACCCGGATAGGCTAGCCCAAGCATTTTGGCCGTTTTATCAAACGCTTCACCAGCAGCGTCATCTAACGAGTCGCCTAATAATTGATATTTTCCAATACCATCCACTTGCACCAGCATGGTGTGTCCACCCGAAACCAGAAGGGCAACAAAGGGAAATTCGGGCGGATTTTCCTCCAGCATAGGAGCCAATAAATGCCCTTCCATGTGATGTACCGCAACAGCCGGGATATCCCAGCCATACGCCAAACTTCGCGCAATTCCTGCACCCACCAGCAATGCTCCAGCTAAACCCGGGCCTGAGGTATAAGCAACACCATCTAAATCTTTGGCACTAATCCCTGCTTCTGCAAAGACTTGCTTTACCAGCGGTAAGGTTTTACGGATATGGTCGCGCGAGGCCAACTCAGGCACGACCCCACCGTATTCGGCATGGATCGCGATCTGACTATATAAAGCGTCAGCCAAAAGCCCTCTTTGGTTATCATAAAGGGCGATTCCGGTCTCGTCGCAGGAGGTTTCTATTCCTAAAATCAACATATCCGGTATTTTATCTCTCTTTCGCTTATAGATCTTTGCTTTTTCGCCTTACAGGGATTAAACTTGCGCGCTTTCTCAACTGCAATAACATTTTATTTAGAGGTAAGGATTACATGCCTGCTGTACGCGTAAAAGAAAACGAACCCTTTGATGTCGCTCTACGCCGCTTCAAGCGTTCTTGTGAAAAAGCTGGTGTTTTATCTGAAGTTCGCCGTCGCGAATTCTACGAAAAACCAACGTCCGTTCGCAAACGTGAAAAAGCCGCTGCTGTTAAGCGCAATCTTAAGAAAACGTCTCGCGATCGCAATCGTCTTAAGCGTTTATATTAAGAATTAGATTTTTAAGCCATCTCATTTCCTGAGATGGTTTTATTTCGCCTTCATGACCGATTCCGCTCTCAAAACTCGAATTAATGACGATGTCAAAACTGCTATGCGCAGCAAAGACAAAGAACGTCTTGGCACCTTGCGTCTGCTCACTGCTGCCATTAAACAAATCGAAGTTGATGAACGCATTGAGCTCAATGACGACCAAATCATTACTGTACTCGAAAAAATGCTGAAACAACGTAAAGACAGTATCGAGCAATTTGAAAAAGCCGGTCGCAATGAACTTGCTGAAATCGAAATCAAAGAAGTTGCTATCTTAAAAGAATTCATGCCTGAACAACTTTCAGACGCTGATGTTGATGCCCTCATCGACGAAGCTATTTCTGCCACTGGCGCAGAAACAATGAAAGACATGGGAAAAGTAATGGGAATACTCAAACCCAAACTTGCAGGTAAAGCTGACATGGGTGCGGTTAGCGGTAAAATCAAAGCAAAACTATCTTAAGCTCCTCTATCACATAACACTCTAATCAAATCCCTCAGTTTTTCTGTTTGAACTTTTAAAAAAATTCTTAAAAACCATTCTTACTATATTTTTGTAGTGGTATCCTTCGTTATAAATGTTCAGGTAATTAACAAAACTTGTTTATTCCTGATGAATAACAACCGTTATCTTAATTTTGGAAATGCCACATGAAATTTTATATACTCGCTACTATTTTATTATCGGCTTTTATCTCTACTACCCAGGCTAGCGTACTTAATAAAAAAGGCAAATGGTCTATTTACTACGGCTATAACCGTGCAACTTATAGCAACAGTGATTATCACTTGACGGGCAACGGTTACGATTTCACTTTAAAAGATGTTAGTGCTCATGATTTACAGACCCCTATAGAAGCCGACCCTTACGCAAACCCGTTTGCCTGGTCTGTACCACAAAATAATATTCGTTTAAGTTATTTTCTTACCGACAACTTTGCCATCTCTTTAGGTAATGATCATATGAAGTACCGAATGGATACTCTCCAAACTGTTGGATTTGAAGGAACAATCGCTACAGGTGAAGGATTTGATCGCAGCGGCTCCGGAACACAGGATATTGATCCCAATTTTTTAACTTTTGAACACACTGACGGTTTAAATTTTGTCTCATTAGAATTCGAACATTTCAAACCCTTGTGGTTAAGCTCCAAAGGTACCCATGCTCTTTCTTTCTTCTGGGGGCCCGGACTTGCCATTATGTACCCAAAAACTAATGCACGTTTATTTGGTCGCACAAGAAATGATGAATTCCATATCTCAGGCAATGGCTACAGTGTTAAAATTGGAATGGAATATATTTTTAATCGCTGGTTTACCCGCTTAGCAACTAAAGCTGGCCATATTAATATGAACCGTGCATGGACAACATCAAGCTCCAGTGACAGGCTTTCCCACGAATTTGATTTTACTGAAACTTTTCTTGTGATTGGTTTCTATTTTTAATTCCCCTGAATAGAATAAGTCTTCATAGTAAAATAATGTTTTTTCAGGAAAGCAAAGGAATATTTTTCATTTATTTTTAATAAATTCTGACGTTTCTATTTTGTTATTCTTCTCCATTATATTGTTTATTTCTTAAAAGACATAAGATAATGCTGGCTGCCTGAATAAATATTTCCAGCCACCCTCTTACTCAGCAGTAAAAACACTAATAAAAATAAGCCCTAAACTTGATTAAGATCAAGAACACACATCGTACTTCAGCGATAAAGTACCTCTCGTAATTAAGCCCTCTAAATCTTATTATTGAGATCAGGATTTAACTCCAAATTAAGCGCTTAAATAAAAGCCATATTGGAATTCATTAGCCGTAGTAAATAAATGATATTATCAAATTATGTCAATACTTTTGGTCAGTCGATGCTGAACAAGCACCAGCAACGAGTACATAAAATTGCGATCGATGCTGACTTTACCTGCCCAAACCGTGATGGAAGCATTGGTCGTGGTGGTTGTACTTTCTGTAATAATGTTTCGTTTAGTCCTAATGGACGAAAACCTGCTCCTCTCAATCAACAAATCGATTCAGGTAAAAAAGTTTTAATTAAACGTACCGGAGCAAAGAAATATCTTGCTTATTTTCAGGCTTATACAAATACCTATGCCGATCCTCTAACTTTAAAAAATATATACGATAGTGCATTGTCAGAACCTGATGTTATCGGACTATGTATTGGTACACGGCCGGACTGTGTACCACCACAAGTTTTAGATCTTCTTAGCGAGTATCAGGATCAAGGTTATGAGGTTTGGTTAGAGCTAGGATTACAATCAAGTTATGACAAAACATTACAGCGCGTTAACCGGGGACATGATTACGCAACATACTGCCAGGCAATTAAAGCCGCTCATAGTCGACAGTTATCAGTTTGCACCCATTTAATTGTTGGCTTACCCGGTGAAGATAGCTCACATGCAAAGATCAGTTTATTACGCGTGCTGGAACAAGGTGTTGAAGGACTCAAGCTTCATCCATTACATGTTGTTAAAGGGACACAGCTTGCAAATGAATGGCGCCGTGGAGAATACCAGGCACTTGGTTTAAAGGAATACATTAATACTGTAGCTGATTTAGTTGCACTAACGCCAAAAGAAATTATCTTTCATCGACTTACCGCTACCGCACAAAAAGATATTCTTCTTGCTCCGGAATGGTGCTCACAAAAATGGAATGTATTAAATGGAATAACAGCTGAACTAAAACAACGAGGGCATAGTCAGGGAATAAAATATGGAGAACACAGTACATGGTTGCGGTAAAAAATAAAATTGAACTTGTCTGTCCTGCAGGCAGCTTGCCGGCATTACGTGCTGCAGTTGATAATGGTGCAGATGCGGCCTATATAGGTTTTCGTGATGCAACAAATGCACGAAATTTTCCCGGATTAAATTTCAGCTTTGATGAAGCGAAAACAGGCATTAACTATGCGCATAAAAGAAATGCAAAAGTTTTATTAGCATTAAATACTTTTCCTCAACCTGCTGACTGGTCTGTCTGGACTACGGCCATTGATAATGCTGCAAAGCTCGGTGTTGATGCAGTCATTCTTGCTGATCCGGGTTTAATGCGTTATGCCACTAGCAATTACCCTGATTTGCGTTTGCATCTTTCAGTGCAGGCTTCGGCAACAAATAAACATGCGATTGGATTTTTTAAAGACAACTTTAATATACAAAGAATCGTATTACCTCGAGTGCTATCTCTGGCTCAAGTGCGCAACATTATTAATAATAGTCCAGTCGAGGTAGAAGTTTTTGGTTTTGGAAGTTTATGTGTCATGGTTGAAGGTCGTTGTGTATTGTCATCATACGTAACAGGTGAGTCACCTAACTCCTGTGGCGTTTGTTCACCGGCTAAGGCGGTCAAATGGGTAGAGACACCTGCAGGCAGACAATCAAGACTAAATGGTGTTTTAATAGATCAATATACCGCTAATGAAAATGCAGGCTATCCCACCTTATGTAAAGGACGTTTTCAGGTTGAAGATAATACTTTTTATGCAATTGAAGAGCCTACCAGTTTAAATACATTACCTATACTTCCTGAAATAATTAAAATGGGGGTTGCTGCAATTAAAGTTGAAGGACGCCAACGAAGTCCAGCCTATGTTGCACAGGTAACAAAAATATTACGGGCTGCGATTGACTCATGTCAGTTAGATCCGGAAAATTACGTTCCTAATCAGGAATGGATAGAAGGTCTTGATCATGTATCCGAAGGAAACTCTCATACCTTAGGTGCCTATCACCGTCCATGGCAATAAACTTTAGCTTAAATTAATAATGAGAAATGTAATGAAACTGTCATTGGGTCCACTGCAATATTTTTGGTCAAAAGAAAAAGTCTTTTCCTTTTATAAGGAGGTGGAGAATTTGCCAGTCGATATTGTTTACCTGGGTGAAGTTGTTTGCTCTAAAAGACGCCAGTTAAATTTCAATGACTGGATTAAAATTGCTGAGCAGCTCACGGCTGCAGGTAAAGAAGTTATTCTTTCAACCATGACTTTATTAGTTGCTGATTCTGAACTAGCTCAACTAAAAAAAATCTGTGCAAATGAAAACTATGCAGTTGAAGCAAATGACACTTCCGCACTGCATTTGCTCACTAACAAAACCGGATATATTGCCGGCCCCCATATCAATATGTATAACGCAGATACCTTAGCAGTATTACACGATGCCGGCGCTAAACGCTGGGTTTTACCGATGGAGCTTTCAGAACAAACCCTTGCTGACTTACAAAATGAAAAGCCACAAGAAATGGAAACAGAAGTTTTTGTATACGGACACATTCCGCTTTCTTTTTCTGCTCGTTGCTTTACCGCTCGCGCCTTTAACATCCCCAAAGATCAGTGTGAATTTAAATGCGATCAGTATGATAAAGGCATGCCTTTAAATACCCAGGATCAACAAAACTTATTCCTGATAAACGGTATTCAGCTCCAGTCTGGTGTTCCTTGTAATTTATTATCAGTCGTTGAAAGACTACGAGAACTGAATGTTGATGTATTACGAATTTCACCACAAGATGAAAATATGGATTCCATTATTTATGCTTTTAGAGCAAGCATAGATAATGCTGACAATATATCGGATATTGAATTACACAGCCCTGGTGGATGGTGTAATGGTTACTGGTATGGTCAACCTGGTATTGACTGGAAAACCATATAGCGCCATGTAGGTCGGCCTTTAGGCCGACGCAAAACTACGCTATAGCAACCAAACTTATTAATTACCGCGCATCAAAAAATCATATTTTAAATATTCTGATAATAACTCAGCAGTCTTCTAAAATCGCAACGCAGCGTCGGCCTAATACCCTCTAATATATTTACTGTAAGAGGGGCACTATGAGAACCGACCTACATTTTCGAAGCTGGAGTATTAACCAAAATTCGTTCACCGAGGCTATGAACATGTTTGCCAAGCTCCAGTCTCTCAACGACAGGTGCAATACGAGTAGCCAAAGTCTGTCCTAAAATAGATTTTAAATAAACCGTAGTATCAAAATCCATCGCATCAATAAGATTTTTTATATACAAGCCATCTTCCGTATTGCCTTCAAGACTTAGGTGGCGTGAAAAAAACAAACTATCGGGATCTTCATTTCCTGTTGCCAGTAATAAAAATGTTTTTAAATCACCCTGAATATGAACATCCGCCACTGCATCTGATTTTGTATCATCTAATAAACGATTATCTCGAATAATAAATTTCCAGCAATTTCCTGTGTCTTTAATCGTTAATTGCAACCGTTTACCTTCCATATGATCCAGCCGCGAAGTAATCGCCTGGCCTTTCATAAAATGGCCACCCATACGACTTATTAAACGAGTATGAACCTTATCAGGTACAAAACGAAGAAAGTGGCTTAGTGGTTTCATTAAAAGTGACATTTTAGTTTTCTCAAGTAATTTAACCTTGCAAATATAATGCAACTAATCAGCGAACACTATGATCTAGATCAATATCCCCTTAAAGGGGTCGGAGGTACATGAAAGTCATTCTTATTTAGCAATATTTATACTTGGCCCACCTCTCCTTACCTTGGTAGTTTTTCTACCAGTCATAACTTCAACCTGCTCTTTAAACTGGCTATCACCTAAAGGGGCGGAAAAATTAGCAGCTATTCTAATATCATGTATATTTTTATCATCAAGTTGATTTTTAAAAAGCTCTCGATAAAAATACTGCCGCAGCTGCTCATTAGGATCGATTGATAAATATAAATCATGTTCTTGAATTAATTCATCCTTATAATTCGTAGCATGGCTTCGATAACTCGACCAACGATAATCCACAGGATGTTTAACTATATTGGCTCGAACTGGGTTTAGTTCAATATAACGATAACAAGCAAGTAAATACTCTTCCGCATTAACAAGACTGGCTTTATGACGACCTTCCCACAAGCTACCCGAACGACAATATTTTTTTAATCTAACAACAGTACGTTAATATAGTAAGACGACATATCATTAATCATGCTTATTTCCCATTATTTAAAAATGTTTTTCTTTAATACGCTTCAAGTGATCTGACCCCTTGATCTCGTAAATAACATAAATAATGGTACCGAATAAAGA
>CAZZIS010000065.1:0-8993 GCA_964654445.1 uncultured Thioalkalispiraceae bacterium | reverse complement strand
AGTGATCTGACCCCTTGATCTCGTAAATAACATAAATAATGGTACCGAATAAAGAAAAAGGAAAACTATTGTTTAATATCGACAAAATCAGTTACAAACTTCATTAAGAATATCCGACCCTTAAAATATTCCGGTATTTACTCCAGCTCCTTTTAAATATATAATTGAGAATCATTATCATTTAAAAGTATTCATATTATGACTTTGTACGCTCTGAGTGATATTGCTGTTGGTAAAAAAGTGCGTTTGGTATCAATTGACGGCAATAATCGCATATTAACTCGACGCCTGATTTCTCTAGGATTACCCCTGGGATCGGAGGTTGAAATCTTGCACCATCGTGGGCGTAGCGTAGTAGTAGGAAAACAGGGGAATCGAGTTGCACTGGGGGCGAGCATTGCCGATAAAGTGCAAACTTCGAAAATAGAAGAATGACGGGATGTTGCGATAATCCAATACCAGAAGTAACCGGCTCATCACTAAAGATGGCTTTAGCTGGCAATCCTAATTGCGGCAAAACGGCTCTTTTTAATGCCTTAACCGGTATCCGGCAAAAAACCGGTAACTGGCCTGGCGTGACGGTTGACCGTAAAGAAGGGCAATTTGAACTCGATGGCCGCAAAGTCTCTATTATTGACCTACCTGGCATTTATTCTCTTGATGCAAACTCGCTTGATGAACAGGTTACCCGTGATTACTTACTTTCGCGTGACGCAGACTTAATCGTCAATGTCGTCGATGCCTCCAACCTGGAGCGAAATCTCTATTTAACCGTGCAATTACTGGAAATGGCAGTTCCGCTAGTGCTTGTTTTAAACATGATGGATATTGCACGTAAACGCGGTATCAATATTGATACAAAAGCCTTATCTGAAAAATTAGGTTGCCCGGTTATTCCTATTGTGGCTACAACGGGGGAAGGCCGCACTGAACTAAAAGCACGCATGTTAGCTGTCGCCGATAGACAAGAGACAGGTGGTTATGCGCTGGCACTGGACGAAGTGGTAGAACAGGCTGTTGCCGATATGGAGGAACTGCTGATTGAGCTACCCGCAGAAAACCGCCGTTGGTTAACCATAAAACTATTAGAGAGTGATCAAGCTGGCCCGGATCTGGAAGATGAAACCACGACAAAAATAAATTACTGGCGCGAGCAAATTCATCAACGTGCCAATGAAGATGCCGATATTTTGATTGCTGATACCCGTTTTGGTCATGCGCATGCCATGGTTCAATCGGTAATGCGCGTACATGGCAAAATCACTCG
The DNA here is from genome assembly GCA_964654445.1 of uncultured Thioalkalispiraceae bacterium. Classification (GTDB taxonomy): domain Bacteria; phylum Pseudomonadota; class Gammaproteobacteria; order UBA6429; family Thiohalophilaceae; genus JAGLTQ01. The sequence continues at coordinate 7,726 of CAZZIS010000065.1, read as the reverse complement.
CACGGTCAGTGATCGTATCGACTCCATTGTATTGAATAAATGGGGCGGTATCCCGATATTCATTTTAATCATGTACCTCATGTTTATGTTTACCATCAATATCGGTGGCGCCTTTGTTGATTTTTTTGATGGGGTTGCCAATACACTTTTTGTTTCCGGTTTAGGTGAATTACTCAGTGCAATTAACCTGCCTGACTGGGTGCGCGTTATCCTGGCTGATGGTGTTGGAGGGGGAATTCAAATCGTTTCAACCTTCATACCAATTATTGCAGCATTGTATTTATTTTTATCATTCCTTGAAGATTCAGGTTACATGGCCCGTGCCGCATTTGTTATGGATCGTTCCATGCGCGCAATTGGTCTACCGGGTAAAGCCTTTGTTCCTTTGATTGTTGGTTTTGGTTGCAACGTGCCCGCCATAATGGCGACACGTACGCTGGAAAACGAACGGGAACGTAAACTCACCATTTTAATGAATCCGTTTATGTCTTGTGGTGCACGCTTACCGGTTTACGCATTGTTTGCTGCCGCATTTTTTCCACACTCAGGACAAAATATTGTTTTTGCACTTTACCTGATTGGTATTGCGGTTGCGATTGGTACCGGACTGATTATGAAACGCACCCTGTTACCAGGAGACAGCACCGGCTTTATGATGGAATTGCCGCCTTATCATTTACCTACCTTAAAAGGTATTTCATTACGCGCATGGGATCGGGTCAAAGTTTTTGTTAAAGAAGCCGGGCAAATTATTATTGCCATGGTGCTGGTTTTAAATTTATTAAATTCAATCGGCACTGATGGCAGCTTTGGCAATAAAGACAGCGAACATTCTGTTCTCAGCGCAAGCAGTCAGTTTATGATTCCGGTCTTTGCTCCAATGGGGATTAAAGAAGACAACTGGCCTGCCGTTGTCGGTGTTATCTCCGGGGTGTTAGCTAAAGAAGTTGTTGTTGGAACACTCGACAACCTCTATAGCGACCTGGCCGGTAAAACAGAAGAAACTGAATTTAATTTCCAGGCAAAACTTAAAGAGGCATTTAATACCATACCGGATAACCTTTCATCATTAAGTAAAAATCTGCTTGATCCACTAGGACTTGATATTGGTGATGTTACCGATACAAAAGCCGCGGCTGAACAACAAGGTGTAAAACAGGGAATCTTTGGCGCCATGAACAGTCGTTTCGATGGACAAATAGGCGCCTTTGCTTATCTTTTATTTGTCTTACTCTATTTTCCCTGCGTTGCCACCATTGGTGCAATTAAACGTGAAGCAGGACGACCATGGGCGCTCTTTGTTGCGACCTGGACAACAACTGTTGCTTATATTACCGCGTCCAGCTTTTATCAAATAGCAACCTGGGATCGACATCCAAATTCTTCGTTAGCATGGATTAGTAGTTTTTTACTCATATTTATCATAGTGATTTATGCTTTACGCTATTGGCAACAACGTACTGATACACAAAATGGAATAAAATTTGTTACTGTCAAAAAATGATTCTGTCTGAGATAAAAAAATATATCCAGCAACGGGGGCAGGCCAGCCTTGAAGATATTGCTTTGCATTTTGATACTGAAGCCGATGCAGTGCGAGAGATGTTAAAAATCTGGATTCATAAAGGTAAAATCACTCAACAAATATCCAGCGCAAGCTGTGGCAGTAGTTGTACTCAGTGTGACAGTGCATCTACTGAAATATATGTCTGGACGAATAATCAAATTAGCGTGAAATTCAGTTAATAAAAACCATAATAGCGACTGCTAAAAAGATGGCGACTGACAACCCAAACAACAATACCCCATTCTCCCGGAAAACTTGTCCTTCACAATAATATCACCGCACTGATAACAGGTAAGCCCTTCCCTGCGATAGACATTGAAGCGATAGTCTTCAAACTCTATACCCTGCTTCGCCAGTTTATTTGCTCGTGATAATGTATTGGTAATGCCTGCTGTTTCATACGATTGCTGAGTTAGCTGTAGACTATTTTGTGCAAGCTGCTGTAGTTGATGTTCATTGAGATCACAGATGCGGGTTTCCGGGTGCAGGCCTGAAATATGTAATATTTCACAACATAGATAATTACCAATACCAGCCAGAACAGTCTGATCCTGTAAAAGAGTCATAAGGCTACGTCTTGATTTACGAAAAGACATAAGTCTTTGGGCCACCATTTTCTGAGTCGTATTTTCTGATAACAACTCCAGACCTAATTTACACAAATAAGGATGGTTCGCAAGTTCATGCTCTTTTAGAACAGTGATGTCTGAAGCACTATACAGAAAGGCTGCTCCCTCTGGCATATGAATAGAGAGACGCAACTGCCGTTTCACATCAGGTGTCTGTCCATCTTGCGAGATAACCCATTTACCATAGAGTTGGTTGTGGCTATAGATCGTATAACCATTAGAGAAGTGGATGAGCATCGCCTTTCCTTTTGCGCTGACCTTAGTAATTTGTTTGTTTTTTAGTTTGCTCTGATAAGGTTTCAGGGTATCAAAAGCAAAAAACAGTTTAGTTACCTTGCCTTGCTCAAGCACTTTTGCAAGTTCATCTCTCGCACGTCGAATTTCCGGACCTTCTGGCATAGTTTAAAACCATTTTTATTGAATAAAGAGTGTCAGAGACTAATGGCTACCTTTTAAAAGACCACGTTCTTTTTTAACTGTTTCGATCAATAGCAGTTTATTTTGTTCAGGCACGCCTTCAAGTGCTTGAACTCGCTCAGTATAGTTTTTTGTATTTTCAGCTACTTCTTCAATCAAAGCTTCAGCCTGTTTTTTTGTATATTGATATGCTTCACCTAATTGAATAATATTTTCTCTTAAGCCACCCACTTCATCATCAAAAACAAGGGGGATTGCAAAACGGGTATTATGTCGTGACCATGCCCGCATAGGCGCAGGATCATAAACAGGCGATAACTTCACCTGCTCTGCTCCCCCGAGGAAAGATAAGTTTTCTAAATGTAGATCACCATTACCAGTAAATAAGGCAACAATTAAACGTTTATATAAATCATGTTGTGTTGCGCGCACATCCAAATTTGCCACTTTACCAATACGTGCAATACGATGTGCCATTTCTTCCAAATCGGTATCTGCGTTGCTTTGAAAGTATTTATCGCCAATGGCAAATACGGAATAAAAAGATTCCATCGGAATAGGACAACCTTCTTCCGAACGATCAAACCGTTTAATGGCGAGCACGCGCATGCCATCAATTTTAGATAACCAGAATTGCGGTACTTCAAAATCCAGTTCCTGATGAAGCTCAAGACATAGTGCTTCAAGTGCCAGCACACCTTCATACCCCATCGGTTCAATTTTTAAAATAACATCAACATATTTCACCCCATCCACTTCTTTTGTTCCGGGGCTGGCAAACTCACCTTGCCAGTTTTTTGTATCAGGAATAGACACCAGTATTTTTGGAATCATGCCACCCACCGAAGGCGTGGGACCAAAAGCATCTAACAGTTCATCACTGTCAATGTCATAAACCGTATTTTGAATCTCTGCCTGGATCTGTTTCCAGTACGCCGAACGAGAGGTAAGCAAATTTCTTTGCTCGGGATTGTTGTAATAATTTTCTGCAACCCGATCATCACGAAAAACATCCAAATGACCAATGCCATTATGTGCCGACAATAATAAAATTTCCCAGTCGGTATCCAAACCCGGTTTAGGAGGCAACTCGCTTTTTTCAAGTATTCGGGTATAAAGCCGGCGCTGAATATTATTTTCATTACGCGCGGGTAACATACTCATTAAACGTGGATAAAGCGGAATACTATCTTTGGCTAAATACGTCACCTGTTCGGTTTTATATTGTTGTGGTGGTGCCAATAACGAAACGCCACCGGCAAGATATTTTGCGCCATACTCTGCATCGTATTCAACAAACTCACGGGTATAACTAAAGCGTGTTTGTTTTGGTGTAACCACCATATCGGCCATTTTTAATGGTCCATCTTTTGTGCGCGTCCAGATGACCGCATGTTTATCTGTGCTAATTGCCATCTAAAAAAACTCGCCTTTGCGGATTGTTTCTAATGCATCATCATCCGGTACAAAAGCCAAACGCAACCCGACTAAACGCCCTAATGCGTCTAACGTGGCAAAGTCCCCATTTTTTCGCCCTTTCATACGCGACAAGGTTTCAGCTGAAATGGGTAAACGTTTGGCCATGGTTTTTCCATCCATGCCAAGCTCAGCACCACGAGTGAGTACTTCACTTAATAATTGATTAAAAGCCGCTTGTTGTTCAGGTTTTGCTTTCACATTCACCTCTTATATTGATGATTTAGTCAATTATAGCCTAAAATTAAGTTTATTTAACCAACAATTGATCTTTTGATCAATAATGTATTGATATTAACTCTCATCCATTTACTTATTGTGACAAACAGCAGGAGTAAATCCTCTGCAGCCATTCTCTGAAAATCAAATCACCGGTAAACTTAGTTATGGCTGGACGCATTCCACAACAATTCATTGATGATCTCTTAAATCGTGTCGATATAGTCGAAGTGATTGATTCACGTGTGCCTTTAAAGAAAAAAGGCAAGGAATACTCCGCTTGCTGCCCGTTCCACTCAGAGAAAACACCTTCTTTTACTGTAAGTCAGAATAAGCAGTTTTATCACTGCTTTGGTTGTAAGGCGAATGGCTCTGCGATTGGTTTTTTAATGGAGTACGAACATTTAAGTTTTCCTGATGCGATTGAAGAACTCGCCCGTAGCCAGGGAATTGATGTCCCGTATGAAGGTGGCCAACGTCCTGATCCTGCGTTAAAAAAAGCGCAAACTGACCTTTATGATTTAATGCAGCAAACCGATCAGTATTACCAGCAACAGTTACGCCAACACCCGGATGCTCAAAATGCCGTTAATTATTTAAAAGAACGCGGACTAAGTGGTGAAATCGCCAAAGATTTTGGTATTGGTTTTGCCCCGGATGGCTGGGATAACCTGCTAAAAGCACTCGGCAACACCACTGAACGTGAAAAAGCCCTTGTTACTGCAGGTATGTTGATCCAAAAAGACAATGGCAAATGTTATGACCGTTTTCGTGATCGTATTATGTTCCCTATCCGCGATCGACGAGGTCGTTGTATCGCCTTTGGTGGCCGAATTTTACCATCAGATAAAAATAAAGGACGCGATGCACAGGGAAGTGCGAGTGCCGCGGGAGGCAAGAAGCCGGAAGCGGCCAAGTACCTGAACTCCCCGGAAACACCTCTTTTCCATAAAGGCCGTGAACTCTATGGTTTGTATGAAGCCCGTCAGGCTTTACGTGATATTCCCCATCTTATGGTGGTTGAAGGTTATATGGATGTGGTGGCACTCGCTCAATTTGATGTGCGATATGCTGTTGCGACCCTGGGAACAGCCACAACACCGGATCATTTGCAGCGCTTATTTCAACTTACTTCAGAGGTTGTGTTTTGTTTTGATGGTGACAGAGCGGGAAAAGATGCCGCCTGGCGCGCATTGCAAACCTGTCTTCCAGAAATGCGCGATGGGCGCGAAACCCGATTTATGTTCTTACCTGATGGTGAAGATCCTGACAGTTATATTCGTAAAATTGGCAAAGAAGCATTTGAAATGGAAATTAAACAAAGCCAGTCTTTTTCCGAATATTTATTCAAGCAATTAACCGATGAAGCCGATATAAGCGGCATTGGTGGTCGAGCCAAACTGGTTGAAACGGCACGACCCATGTTATCGCAAATGCCCGAAGGTATTTATCGCAAGTTAATGTTTGAGCAGTTGGAAAAGTTGGGCCGAGTCGAACTCTCACTGCCAAAATCAACCCAGGCTACAGCATCACGTCGCTTAAAAACTTCACGCCAGACAAAGGCATTAATATCGCCCGTACGTAAAGCCATTACGTATTTGCTGCATCAGCCAACTGTTGCAAAAAACTGGATAGATACAGGCAAAAATACTGATATTCTGAAAAATATTGACCTCCCAGGCATGGATTTATTGCTGGAAGTACTTGAAATATTAAAGATTAACCCCGATTTAAGTACCAGTGCACTCATTGAACGCTGGCGTGAAACACCTTCAGCCAGGCACCTCGCCAAACTGGCGAGTGAGCAACCTGAACTGGATGATAGTGCCGCATTAGAAATTGAGTTTATTGCCATAATGGATAGCCTGATAAAACAGTCCATTGATCACCGTTATGATGATTTACAGGCTAAATTAGATCACAGCACACTGGATGAAGCAGAAATGGCGGAGTACAAAAGGCTCCTGCAACAAATATATGTTGCAAAAAGTGCATCAAAACCAGACTAATAGCAAATATTTGCTATATATATAAGAAGAAAATGTTAAAAACTAGTGTATAATTCGTTGGTTTTACGCTCTGATATTGTTAATACAGCTAAGAAGGCTTTTATGGCGCAAGTACTAAATCAAGAAAAGCAACAATCTCAACTTAAGGTATTGATTGCTAAAGGAAAAGAGCAGGGATTCCTGACTTATGCCGAAGTAAACGATCATTTACCTAATGACATCGTTGATCCAGAACAAATTGAAGACATCGTTGGCATGATCAACGACATGGGTATCACCGTGCATGAAAAAGCGCCGGATGAAGATACCATTACGGAAGCAGGCAACTCGGTTGATGAAGATGCCGCAGAAGAAGCCGCGCAAGCCCTGGCTGCCGTTGACAGTGAGTTTGGTCGTACTACCGATCCTGTGCGCATGTATATGCGAGAAATGGGTACTGTTGAATTGCTCACACGTGAAGGCGAAATTGCTATCGCCAAACGTATTGAAGCCGGTCTGCGCCACATGATGGCCGCTCTTGCGTCATATCCTGAAACCATTTCAATACTCGTTGATTCCTACGCCAAAATCGAAAAAGGTGAAATGAAACTAACCGATATCATTTCCGGTTTCATCGATCCTACTGCACCTGACAACATCCCGACTCCAGCTGAAATTGCCGCCGCAAATGCAAATAAAACGGCAGGTAATACCGACGATGATGAGGAAGAAGTTGATACCGGCATTGATTTAGAGGAAGCACATGAGCGCTTTACTTTAATCGAAAAATTGCACAATAAACATATTTCCTTACTGCAAAAACGTGGCAACGATGACGCAAAAACCGTCAGCACATTAGAACTGCTGCTCACTCAAATCTCTGAGTTAAAACTTACTCCAAAAATGACCATGGTCATTCAGCTCAATATGCGCAGCCTGATTACTCGCATTCGTGCACAAGAAAAAATTATATTAGATGTCTGTGTTGAACAGGCACACATGCCACGTAAACATTTCATCACTACTTTCCCCGATAGTGAAACCGATCTTAAATGGTTGGATCAACATATCGCAGCAGGTGAAAGTTACTCCGAAGTATTAAAAGACCATCACGATGAAGTGCTTAAAGCTCAAACCAAGCTGGTTAAAATTGGCGATGAGAGTGGTTTAAAAATTAGTGAGATTAAAGCCATCAATCGCAAAATGTCGATTGGAGAAGCCAAGGCACGTCGAGCTAAAAAGGACATGGTGGAAGCCAACTTACGTCTGGTTATTTCTATTGCAAAAAAATACACCAACCGCGGCCTGCAGTTCCTTGATCTTATTCAGGAAGGTAACATTGGTTTAATGAAAGCCGTGGATAAATTTGAATACCGTCGTGGTTACAAATTTTCAACGTATGCAACATGGTGGATTCGCCAGGCAATTAC
>CAZZIS010000064.1:0-17478 GCA_964654445.1 uncultured Thioalkalispiraceae bacterium | reverse complement strand
GGTGCGCCAACAAAACATGAATATATTGGCTAAGTACTCTTGAGCTACACCAACTAATAAATGAACCAATAATGTCAGTTAAAAAAGTTCTAATTGTTCAATATTCACAAAGTGGTCAACTTGCAAATGTCGTTAGTTCGGTCACGGCTCCACTTACGGAATCTGATGCTGTTGAGATCCATACTTTAATCCTGAGTCCGGAAACTTCGTATCCTTTTCCCTGGCCATTAATATCCTTTTTTAATATTTTTCCTGAGTGCATCTACCTGGATGCCCCCCCACTAAAACCCTTTAATATTGATAATAATATAAAATTTGATTTAATCATTCTTGCCTACCAGGTTTGGTTTTTATCACCTTCATTACCAGTTACTGCTTTCCTTAAAAGCACTGAAGGTAAACACTTGCTTCAAGACACTCCGGTGATCACACTTATCGGCTGCCGCAATATGTGGGTAATAGCCCAACAAGCGGTAGAAAAACTCTTAATAGAAACAAAAGCGCGCCTGCTTGATAATATTGTGCTCACTGATCAGGGCTCAACACTGGCCAGTTTTATCACAACACCTCGCTGGGTACTCACTGGAAATAAAGAAGGCTTTTGGGGATTGCCCGCAGCCGGTATTGCTGACAAAGATATAAAGGCCGCCGATCGATTTGGCTATGCAATTTGTAGCGCCCTTGCAGAAAACAAAGAAATAAATAATGAGCCTTTGCTCAGCGGACTGGGTGCAGCTAATGTTGATGTCAGCCTGGTTCAGTCCGAAAAAGCGGGATATCGAAGTTTTCTCGTTTGGGGTAAACTATTACGTTTAATAGGTAAGCCAACCAATCCCTTACGTAAATTGATTTTAGTATTTTATATTATTTTTTTAATTGCATTAATTTTAACGGTTGTGCCAATAACCATGATTTTACAAAAATTAATGCGACCTTTTTTTAAGAAAAAATTTCTGCTAATAAAAGAACAGTACGAGCTTCCCTCCGGCTCCGCTATAGACAGGATTACCGACAGGGATAATGAATTCTCGTGAGCATTGACGTATATATCACCCAAACATCAGCCGTTCTTCCAAATGAAGCTGTCACAAATGATGAAATAGAAAATGTACTTGGAATGGTTCATGGCAAACCATCACGCGCAAAACGTATTGTCCTGAGGCAAAATGGTATTAAAGAGCGTTATTATGTGCTTGATCCTAAAACCGGCCAACCAGTATTTACTAATGCCCGGTTAACAGCGAACGCAGTAAAACTACTCTTTACTAAGAAAGACGATCTTAACTCGATTGGTTGTCTTGCCTGTGGAACCACATTAGCAGATCAAATTGCACCTAATCATGCCGTAATGGTTCACGGTGAATTAAAAAATACACATTGTGAAGTTAACGCGGCATCGGGTATCTGTATGTCAGGAATAGCGGCATTAAAGTATGCATGGATGGCGGTTAAATGTGGAGAACATACTGTAGCGGTATCAACAGGCTCCGAAACATCATCCGTTATGCTTCGAGCTGAAAAATTTTCTCAACCTGAAACACACACACCGGAAGAACTGGAACAACAACCAGAACTTTCATTTGAAAAAGATTTTTTGCGCTGGATGTTATCTGACGGTGCCGGTGCATTCTTGCTGGAAAACACACCTACAGCACGCTCATCACAACCTGTATTACATATTGACTGGATAAAAATGCTTTCCTTTGCCAATGAAATGGAAATCTGTATGTATGCAGGAACAGAAAAAAATGAACATGGTGAACTACGAAGCTGGACTGATTTTAATAAAGAAGAGCTGATGGAACGCTCAGTGTTAACTATTTCACAGGACGTACGTTTATTAAATGAAAATATTGTTGATATTGTACTAATTAAAGCACTAAAAGAAATCCTGGAAGATACAAACCTGAATCTTGATGAGATAGATTATTTCCTTCCTCATATTTCTTCAATGTATTTTTATAATCGCGTTGATAAAGCGTTAACGGAAAATGGTCTCCATATCCCACAGGAAAAATGGTTTACCAACTTAACTACACGCGGTAATACTGGCTCTGCATCAATCTATATTATGCTTGATGAACTATTAAAATCAGGGAAAGTAAAAAGTGGTAATAAGATACTCTGCTTCATTCCTGAAAGTGGACGTTTCTCAAGTTCATTTATGTTGCTTACTGCAGTATGAAAAAAGAAGACACACCACATCAGCCTCATGAAATGTATAACGGTGAAACAAAAGGTGTTTATACTGTTAATGATGAAGGCAGATATGAACTCTCCCGCACCTCAGGCTGGGATCCGGAAACTATTGTTTTAACCCAGGCACTGGAAGAAATTGATCGTCTTACTCAGCAAGCATTAATCAATGTTCAGCAAGGATCCAGTTCACCTCTTGAGTATCATATGTATGCGCAACGTATGGATCTACATATGCTTGCAGCAGCAGTTGGAAAATTTCAATGGCAGGTAAAACGTCATTTTAAACCCGCAAATTTTGTTAAATTATCTCAACAACAGATTGAGACATATGCTGCTGTACTTGGCATTGATGCAACCCGATTAATAACGGTACCGAATGACTAAAGAATTTATCCACACACCCTCCGCACATTGTGAAACAGGCACAGTTTCTAATCTTCTCCGATCTTATGGCCTTGAAATGTCAGAGCCAATGGTTTTTGGTCTTGCCAGCGGGTTAACGTTTGCATATTTAAAGCAAATTAAAATTAATGGTTTACCTTTAATTGCTTATCGCATACCTCCAAAACTACTGGTGAAATTTTTATCCTGGAGAATCTCCGGTTTAAAATTTAAATATGAAACTTTTCGTAATGTTGATAAAGGCATGCAGGCATTAGACACGATGCTTGCTCAGGGCAAAGCAGTAGGTTTGCAGACATCTGTATTTTTCTTACCTTATTTTCCGCAAGCCATGCGCTTTCACTTTAATGCACATAACCTGCTGGCCTATGCCAAAGAAAATAATGAATATAAAATCAGCGATCCCGTTTTTTCTCATCTTGTAACAGCAAAAGACGACGACCTTCGGCAAGCACGCTTTAGTAAGGGTGCTCTGGCCCCTAAAGGTTTAATGTATTACCCCAGCTCTGTCCCTGAAAGCATTGATTATGATCTTGTTATTCCGAAATCAATTCGCTTTATGGCGAAAATGAATGGACGCTGGAACCCTGTCCCTTTTTCTGGTGTACGCGGTATACGTGTGCTGGCAAAAAATATTGCTAAACTCAGCAAAGCAGATCAGCATTACGCTCAATTATTCATGGGACACATTGTTCGTATGCAGGAAGAAATTGGCACTGGCGGTGCTGGTTTTCGTTTTATTTATGCCGCATTTCTACAAGAGTCCGCTGCCCTTCTTGGCTCCTCAACGTTAGATGAGTGTTCTTCTGAACTTACACAAATTGGTGATGAATGGCGTGATTTTGCGGTGTTATGCGCGCGTCTTAGTAAACAACGTAAAGGACAGGAATATAGTGATGCTGCGAAACAGCTTTATAAAATTGCAGATATGGAACTGGATTTTTATCAGCGATTAAGTCATTTTAAAAAATAATTAATCACGTAATAGATGTTTATAACTTACAACCGCAAAGAACAAACAGACAGCGGATAAACATAATAATTTGATCATCTCCGGTAAAATATCTACAAAGCTGCCCTCCCTTAACAAAACGGTTAAAAATCCCTCCAGCCCCCAATTCATTGGTGAATAACCTGAAATATTTTTCATTGCTTCCGGCATAACATAAGTGGGAACCATAACACCACCTACTGCGGCCAGTAATAAGTTGCTTACGCCACCAATAGTCGTAGCTTGATCTGTAGTATTTACGCGTACTGCAATTAACATCGCCACACTGATTGCCAGTATGCTTATCGACATCGACATAGGTATTAATAACCATGCATTGTCAGAAAGCTGTAATGCCTGACCACCGGCAGCAGGCACTAAATATATCCCAACTAAAAACATCAACACTGTTTGAATAAGATTAATTATAATATACGGTATAATTTTTCCGAATAAAAAATAACCATCCGCAATGGGTAACGTTTTTAACCTTTGTAAGGTTCCATGTTGTTTTTCAACAATAAATGTTGTTGATAAGGGAATAACAACAAAAAACATTGAAAAAATTAACCATGCTGGAACACTTTGCTGTACCGAACTCGGTTGTTTTGCCTCAACCTTTTCTACACCCGTTGAAAGCTCATGCTCACTAATCAGGCTTATACCCAGAAATTTATCTTTTAAACCTTGCTGCATAAATGAATCAGAAACTTTTGACTTTAATTTTTTCTCTAGTTGCCATAAAGCAATGACTTGTCGTATCGATGCCATGAGTAAAAATCTTAATTGTGACGGTGTACTTGGCGAATAATAAACTTCCAGGTTATTTTCTACAGGTTCATTTTTCTGTAGCAGCTGAATAAAATTTTCCGGCACCACGATCATTGCAATCAATTGATCATTAATAATTTTCTCACGCATATTTTTAATGTTAATTACTTCTTGCGTATTGAATCCCGGTAATCGTGTTAACTCCTGACTTGCGGGTAACTGACTGTCTTGCAAATGTTGAAAAACCAACCCTATTTTTGGTCGATCTTTATCGCCATTTGTTTCTGTATCAGGTAAAGCCAATGACATCACTAAAATAAAAGCCATTGGCATAATAAATAATACTAACAAAGCATGAATATCTTTAAGCACAAGAGTAAATTCTTTTTTCAATATATTAAGTAATATATTAATCATTCACGTACAGCCCGATCAGTTAAAGAAAAATACATAGACTCCAGGCTTTGCTTTCCAAATTCGACCTGCTCTATTTTATGTCCTGACTTATGTAACAAAGCCAGTAATTCTGTTAATTGTTCAGCATTATCCAGCTCACCATCTATATTATTAGTATGAATATTTAATCTGCTATAAAAATCACACGTTTCAATATCATTATGAGTAACCGAACGCTGTGTTTGAATATTAAAATTCATTGTACCGGATAATAATTTACTTAATTTACCCGACAGCACAATTTTTCCATGATCAATTACGGCTATGGTGTCACACAATCCTTCTATTTCTTCCATGTAATGGCTGGTATAAAGAATTGTTGTTCCATCTTTATTGAGCTGCTTAATTGCTGCAAGAATAAAATGCCGTGACTGTGGATCAATCCCAACTGTTGGCTCATCCAGAATAAGAAGTGCAGGCTTATTAAGTAAACCTATAGCGAGATTTAATCGGCGCTTTAAACCACCAGAGAGTTTTCCAGCGGCTCGATGCTGATAATCGGTTAAACCAGTAAGCACCATCGATTTATTAATATTTTTTTCTGGATATTTAATGTTTTTATACAAACGACAAAAGAAATTCAGGTTTTGTAGTACTGTTAATTTTGGGTAAAACGCATATTCTTGTGGTACGCAGGATAAATTACCCAATAACTCATATCGTGCAGAAGATAACTCCTTGCCATCAATTTTAATATTACCTTTCTGTACTGAATTTAAACCGGTAATTAATGAAATCAATGTTGATTTACCCGCACCATTTGGTCCAATTAAACCAAATAAACTGCCGGCTTCAATCTCTAAATTAAAATTATTAAAAATAACTTCATTATCTGGATAGGAAAAATGTAAATTACGAATTGAAATCATTATTAGTAAGCTTACTTTTTTTGTTTAACTTAATTTTTATGTAATTGATTATACAACTTATTGATTAAATTACCTTTGCAAATATGTCTCATGCATGAATTATTACTCATGCCAAATTCTGTGATAATATTCATTATTCTCGCTCGCTTTTAGCGTGTGCAAATTGCGAGATACTCATAAAACATTTAATTTAATATGGCGGAGTCCATTAATGCCACAAGAAAGTCTTGAAAAAGAAGTCGCTCAATTAATTATTGACTGCCTGAGCCTGGAAGATATTACTGCCGAAGATATAAACCCTGAAGAAGCACTTTTTAATGAAGGTTTAGGATTGGACTCGATTGATGCTTTAGAACTATCAGTAAATTTAAGTAAATATTATGGTATTGAGCTTCGCAACAATGATGCTAACAATAAAGAGATATTTTCGTCATTACGCTCCTTAACGAATTATATTGAGCAAAATAGCAACAAATAAGTGCTATTTTTATCATATTTCACACCAAAAGCCCTAACCATTACTAAAAATATGTGTTATTTTTACTAAACTATGGCATTTTCACTTCAGCCTTAGCCCTTAATATACCCCCTATGTTATAATGGCCGGCTAATATGTTGTTAATAAGCAGCTCAAGCTGTATGAGATTTAATATGTCCGAACTTACAAACTCAGAGAAAGAAGTTGCCGAACTTATTCTCGAATCACTCAATCTGGAAGATATTACAACCTCAGATATCAGCCCAGAAGCAGCACTTTTTAATCAAGGACTTGGCCTGGATTCAATCGATGCTTTGGAGCTTGCTATGGCCATTACGCAAAAATATGGCTTCCAGTTAAAATCTGACGACTCAAATAATGCCCGGATTTTTTCGTCATTACGCAATTTGACGAATCATATCGAGGCTCAACGCCAAAACTAGTAAAAATAACCATCAATGTTAAGTAAAATCCTGATAACACTGATGCTCGCCTATCCCATCGTTGCCTATATAGTCCTCTGGCTTAAACAACCACAGATCATCATTGCTTACTTAATATTGATATTTTTTCTTTTAGCTATCGAAAAATGCTGGAATAAACACTGGTACTCAGGACTGACATTGTTACTTTTTGTCGGATTAATTGCTTATTTCATGCAGCAAAGCTATGTCCAGTACTTGCTCTATTTTCCACCGATACTCATTTTATCCGGCTTATTTATACTCTTTTCCCAATCGCTGCTAAGTGGTCAAACGCCTTTAATCACCCGCTATGCCCATATCTTAGGTGACAATCTTAAAGAACAACATTTACGCTATAATAGATCCCTGACAGTAGCGTGGTCGGTCTTTTTTTTACTTATGGCGCTCACCAGTATCCTGCTCGCGATATTTAGTACAATTGATACCTGGTCATTATTTACACACGTAATTAGCTACTTATTAATTGGCAGTTTTTTTGTTATTGAGTTTATTTACCGTAAACGACATTTTGCTGGCGAAATAGAAGACAGCTTTTTTCAATTTATACGCAAAATAATAAAAATACGACCTCATAACTTAAGTAAATAGATTAACTACACAATTAGAATTTGAATAAAATACGAATGAATACATTACCAGTTCTTTTTAACTCACAGCCTGATAAACCCATCTTTTGGTTTAATGATGAAGTAATCTCGCATAAAAAATTTATGCACGATGTCGCTCACATTGCCGAAAATTCAGGCCAGCATGAATACGCGATTAACCTATGTGAAGATCGTTACCTGTTTGCGCTTGGTTTTGTCGCCTGTATGCTGCAAAAACAAATATGTTTGATGCCAGCAAGTCGTGCTGAAAAAGAAATTCAGGCTCTTGAAGAAGACTACAGCAATACTCATCGTCTGGATGATGATTTACTCAAAACACTTATCGCTAAAAAGACGAAAAATAAAACCGTTATCCCTTTAGAAATAAATTCCAACCAATTGGTCGCTATTATCTTTACTTCAGGAAGTAGCGGAAAACCAAAGGCAAACCCCAAACAGTGGGGGGCGCTGGTTGATAGTGCTCAACGTGTTGCTACGCGACTCAATTTAAACCACACGACACAGCATACCTTAATTGCAACGGTTCCTCCGCAACATATGTACGGTTTTGAAACGACAATTATTTTTCCATTAGTGATCGGTGTTTGTGTTCACAGCAGTAAACCCTTTTACCCTGAAGATATTCGGCAAACACTTGCTGCTGTAAATAATCCTGTCATTCTTGTTACCACACCGATTCACCTGCGTGCTTGCACCCAAACAAAAATAAAATGGCCAGCTATTGATTTTACACTTTGTGCCACGGCACCTTTATCAGGACAACTTGCTCTGGATGCTGAACACGAATTGAAAACTGTGATACGCGAAATTTATGGTTGCAGCGAAGCAGGTGTTATAGCTACTCGTACCACTACACAGAGTTCAGACTGGACATTATTAGCTGACTATAATTTTTCTGAAAAGCTTACCGGTGTTTGTTTACTTACTCCCGTATCAGGTGAAGAAATTTTATTGCCTGATCAAATTAAACAGCTCGACTCTCAGCATTTTCGTTTGCTTGGTCGTCAATCCGACCTGGTAAAAATAGCGGGTAAACGAGGATCATTAAATGACTTAAAAATTAAGATCTGTGCACTAAATGGCGTAGATGATGCAGTATTTTTTATGCCTGATGAAAACCCTGATGAAAAAGCACGTCTTGCTGCGTTTGTTATTGCCCCGAACTTAAGCGTTAAAGAAATTAAGTCTTTCTTTAGCCAGCAGGTTGATAAGGCTTTCGTACCTCGGCCACTCATTAAAGTCAAAAATTTACCCTATAATGAAACAGGCAAATTACCTCAAAAAAACCTGCTTATCCTGTTTAAGCAATCTCGTAATCACTTAAAAGATTCAGCATAACTAATTACAAACCATGAATTATTTTTTTACTATTCAAGCAACACACCCGTCCTTAAAAGGTCACTTTCCGGGTAACCCTGTTGTTCCTGCTGTCGTTATTCTTGAAGAGGTGATTAATATTGTAAAAAAAATCAAACCTGAATTTACAATCGATGCCATTCCTATGGTTAAATTTACTCAGCCGCTTTTAGCAGAACAACAAGTTACTGTAGAAATAAAACAAAAAAATGATACTACGATCAGTTTCAACTGTTCTTTTAAAGAAAATAAACTTGTCACTGGCCAACTGAATTTAAAGAGCAATCAGTGAGCAAACACTGGACAGATAAAAAAGAACGTAGTAATCCAGCTACCTTACAACTTATTTGCTGGATCGCTTTACATGCTTCGCGTTTTGTTGCCCGCCTTTTTTTATACCCCATTACACTCTATTTTTACTTAACTTCAGCGCAAGTACGTAGTTCTTCTAAAAATTATTTACGCAGAATTACGGGGCTAAGTGGTAACCCCTGGCAAGTTGCAAAACATATTTTTTATTTTTCCGCGACAATTCTTGATCGTGTTTATTTTCTTACTGATCAGTTTCACCGTTTTGAAATTAAAGTTCATGGTATTCAACACATCGAAGCACAACAGGCTTCAGGTAAAGGTTGTATTTTATTAGGTGCACACCTGGGAAGTTTTGAACTTTTAAGAGCACTCGCAGTTCAGAGTAAAATGCCCTTTAAAATTCTTATGTACCAGGATCACAATGCAATGATAACTCAAATATTTAACAGCCTTAATACAGATGTTGCTAAATCTGTCATTAATCTTGCAAATGATAATGCAATACTAAAAATGAATGAATGTTTAATTGCTGGTGATATGGTGGGCATGCTTGGTGACCGCTATGTACAAAACGATAAAAGAATTAACTGCCAGTTATTAGGTGGAAATGTTGAATTTCCTGCTGGGCCAATGACATTAGCAACTATAACTAATGTTCCGGTTATCTTTTTCTGTGGTGTATATTGTGGTAAAAACAGGTATGAAATCTATATTGAGAAAATTGCTGAAGGAATACACTTACCACGCAGCGAACGAGATAATTATGTAAAAGAAACAACACAAATATATGTTAATCGTATTGAATATTATCTTAAAAAACATCCTTATAACTGGTTCAATTTTTATGATTTCTGGCAAGATGAATCTAGTAAAAAAATATAAGCAAATAGCATTTCTGTTTTTAACGCTCTTTATTTCCGCTCACGTTCACGCGCTGGAGTTACCTGAGCTATTGCACATGTTTGCACAACAACAACAAAGCACTGTTGATTTTAACGAGGAAAAATATACATTTTATCTTGATGAACCAATTAAATCTTCTGGTTACCTTCAATTCATAGCACCCAATAAGCTTTCAAAATTCATTCTAAAACCAGAGAAAATTTCACAACGGGTTAGCAGTGATATATTAGAAATTAATAATGCTGACATAACCCAGACCATTAACCTTAATGATCATCCTGAGTTTTCAATTATTCTCCGCGCCATAATAAGTTTACTATCAGGTGATCTGGCTACACTGAAAAAAGATTTTAAAATTATTTTTAAAAACAAGTCTTCAAAATGGACATTGATTCTTTCGCCACATGATAGTTATGTTTCAGATTATGTCGAGACAATTAAAATGTCCGGAAACAAAAACAAACTGACAAAAATCGTGGTAATAGAACCCAACAATGATCACTCCATCACTCACCTTTATAATCATCGCTAAAGCATGACCGGCAATCAACGAACAGCTGTTACTACACATTTTATCTGGTTAAGTTTATTAACTTTATCGCTAATTTATCTTTTTTCTTCTTTACATATAGTTTCAGACATAACCCAGTTTATGCCTGATAATCATAAGGATAAAAATGTTAAACTTTTGCTTGACGAGTTACAACAGGGAAATACTGCACGTTTATTAATCTTGCGTATTAAGGGTGATACCTCAAAAAAACTCGCTGACTTAAGTCGTCAACTTAAATCTACGCTTGATACAAACAATGCCTTTGATTTAATTCATAATGGTCAGAAAAATATTAACCCTAACGATTTTATATCGGGGCAATATAAAACTCTTTATAAATATCGATATTTACTCAAAGCTGATATTTCATTCTCGGAAAAAGCATTGTCTCTATCCCTTAAAAACCGACTCTCAGAACTGCGCACAGGATTAAATGTTTTTAAAAACACACTTTCATCTGACCCACAAAATCACTTTGTAAGTTATTTATGGAAATTAACTGAACGCGGAAATAACACCCATCACCACGGTGTTTGGTTTAATAAAGAAAAAACAGCCGCATTACTTCTTGTTGAACTAAATTTAAATAACTTTGATCTCGATAAACAACAACTCGCAATAGAAAGCATTCATAAATCATTTAAACAGCTCACTGATAAAAATAAAGCGGGTAATAAATTACAACTTGAAATTACAGGCACTGCAAGTATGGCAGTTAAAACCCGTACCGCAATACAGTCAACCTCAAAATGGTTATCCAGTATTGCACTTATATTAATGTCATTATTATTCTGGTGGGCCTATCGTTCATTCCGTTTATTTTTTATTGCCATGTTGCCTCTTGTTTCGGCCATAGTAGCTGCATTAACTATCACCAATATTATATTTGAACAAGTACACGGTATTATTATTGCATTTGGCATCACTCTGCTTGGTGTTTGTCTCGATTATCCGGTACATTTATTTAGTCACAGTACTAAATCACAAACACCACAACAAACTATTTTATCTATCTGGCCAACATTACGGCTGGGCGTTATTACTACAGCACTTGCTTACCTTGCCATGTTAGGTACCGGATTTTCGGGTTTATCGCAGCTCTCTGTTTTTGCTATAAGTGGTTTAATTGCCTCTCTTTTCGTTACCCGCTGGATCGTCCCTTTTTGGCTACAAATAAACGTAGAAAAATCTATACATGGATATTTATCCTATTTATCTCAACTTAATTTTACGTTTAATAAAAAACTTTATCTTGGACTATCGATCATTTTCTTTTGTACATTTGTCATCAGTAATAACTATGATTCTATGTGGTCAAAAAACATTTCTGATCTCAGCCCTATTCCTGAACAAGCAAAAAAACTGGATAAAGAATTACGTTTGTCAGTTGGTGCTCCAGATGTTAATCATGTTTTTTTATTAAAAAACAAAAACCCGGAGTTGTTATTACAAAAAACTGAAGAATTAAATAACAAATTACACTCTTTGACAGAAAACAAGTTAGTCCGCAATATATTTTCAGTTACCGATTTTATTCCCAGCAAAAAAACACAACGTTTACATCAACAACAACTTCCTGATAAGGTAACTTTAATAAATAATTTAAATCTTGCATTAGCTAATCTTCACTTCAAAAAAGATTTCTTTGAACCCTTTGTTAACAATGTCGAACAAAGTAAAAAGTTAGCTCCCCTTGAGGTAAACAACGCTTTAGCCACACCTCTTGGAAAACATCTGCAACAGGATTTATTTTTTAAAAATAATGAATGGATTTCTATTATTCGTCTAACAGGTGTTGAAAATGAACCTGCTTTATTAGCCTGGTTAGCCACAAGGCCTGATATCCTGCCTTATTATCTAAACTTAAGAAAAGCAACTTCATCCCTGATGTCCGATTATCAGGAAACAGCATTATTTCGTTTACTACTGGGTTCATTTGTTATCAGCTTAATTTTATTTGCTGTACGCCCCGGTTTTCGTGCTGTTTTCATTTTATTACCTGTTGTTCTGGCTGTATTACTGAGTATCAGTATTCAAATTATGCTGGGCACACATCTCACCTTATTCCACATATTGGCTTTATTATTAATCGTTGGCATCGGGCTGGATTACAGTTTGTTTTTTGACCGGAGCTGGACCTCAAGCGAAGATTACCAACATCGATTGCACGGTATTTTCATCAGTGCCTCCTCAACCCTGATCACTTTCGGTATACTTGGCTTTTCAGACATCCCTGTATTATCCGCCCTTGGACAAACTGTCACACTCGGCGTACTGGGCTGTTTTGTATTAACATTAGTATTCAATATAAATAATAGCGAAAAAGCCTGAACAACAAGTAATTATGCCTATTTCTCCACTTTTTATTACAGCTAGCAGCATGGTAAATGCACTGGGTCGTGGAAAAGAAACCACTCTGACCGCACTGCTGGAAAATCGTACCGGGTTACAACCTGCCAAAAATATAGAATTTTCTACCTGGTTAGGTCGAATAGAAGGTGTTGATGAATGCGCGCTTGAAACATCGCTTACAAAATTTCGCTGCCGCAACAATCAACTCGCAAAACTCACTCTCGACACCGACAACTTTCGAGACGCTATTGAAAAAGCCAAAGACAAATATGGTGCAGGTCGAATTGGTGTCTTTCTTGGCAGCAGTACATCAGGCTCAGAGGAAACTGAAAAGGCCTACCAAAAACGTGACAAACAGGGTGGTTTACCATCAGGTTATGATTATATGCACACTCATAATTTTACCTCTCTACTGGATTATACACAGCAATCATTAGGTCTCTCTGGCGTAGGTCTGGTCATATCTACCGCCTGCTCATCCAGTGCTAAAGTTTTTGCTACCGCTCACCGCCATATTGAATCCGGATTCTGCGATGCAGCCATTGTTGGTGGGGTTGATACCATAACGCAGATATCAATGTACGGTTTTAATTCTCTACAATTAACTTCAACTGAACCCTGTCGCCCCTGCGATAAAAACAGGGATGGTATTAGTATTGGTGAAGCCGCTGGATTTGCACTGCTTGAAACCACATCAGAATCATCTGATAACGTTATCTTAAAAGGCTACGGTGAAAGCAGTGATGCATACCATATGTCGACCCCTCATCCTGAAGGTCGTGGCGCAGCCAGTGCAATGCAAAAAGCCCTGGACAGCGCAGCACTTAAGGCGAGTGATATAAATTATGTAAACTTACACGGCACGGCTACACCTTCAAATGATGCCGCTGAAGATAAAGCGATTACAACAGTCTTTGGTACTGACACTCCCTGCAGCTCCACTAAAGGCTGGACTGGCCACACTTTGGGGGCAGCCGGCATTACTGAAGCGTTGATTTGTATGCTTGTGCTTGAAAATCAATTCCTGCCAACTAATCTGAATTTAACGACTCCTGATCCATCACTTAAAAGTAAAATTCTGTTAAAAAACTCAAAACCAGAGCAAGCAGTTAAATATGTTATCAGTAACTCCTTTGGTTTTGCTGGCAGCAACTGCAGTTTAATCCTGGGCTTACAACCATGAGCCTTAAAATAAAACCCGTTTTTATTAATACTTTAAGCATCGCAGCCCCTGGTCTTGTTGGTATGGAACAAGCGATACCTGTTTTAACCGGTAAAAGCTCATGGCAAACATCTGAATTTCCTAAACTGGTACCGCAATTATTGCCCTCAAATGAACGTCGTCGAGTCACCAGCTATATTAAATTAGCGTTATACGTTGCCGATGAAGCAAACATAGCTGGGCAGGCATTAGCTGCGGTATTTGCATCATCCAATGGTGATTTTTTTATTACAGATCATATTTGTAATACTCTTACTATGGATCCAAAACACATTTCACCAACACAGTTTCATAACTCAGTACATAATGCACCTTCGGGCTACTGGGCTATTGCAGCAAAATCAACTGCAGCTTCAACCAGTATTTCTACCGGAGACAGCACATTCAGCAGTGGCTTATTAGAAGCAGTCACCCAGGTTTTGTGCCAGAAACAAGATGTTTTATTTGTAGCCTATGATTATCCTGCTGCACAACCACTGGCTAAATTTAGTGATGTTAGTGAAGCTTTTGCCACCGCTTTTGTGCTTAGCTTAAACGAAACTGAAACCAGTTATGGCAGCATTAAACTCGATATTAGCAATGACAATATTGATAAAAGCCACTGTCTTAATACTTCCTTAAATGTTCTGCAAAATAGTAACCCGATTGCAGAATGTCTACCGCTACTTGAAACTTTATTGTTAAAGAAAACCACTACACTTTATTTGCCTCATCTCAATAATTCTAAATTAAAAATTGATGTCGCATAATGATTAAACATGAAGAAATATGTAGTTTAATCCCACATAGTTTTGACATGTGTTTACTTGATCACGTTGAATTTTGGGATGAAGAAAAAATTATTTGTTATAGCAACTCACATCTATTAGCTTCAAACCCGTTACGTCGTGAAGAAAAATTATCTTCAATCCATTTACTTGAATATGCTGCTCAAGCCATGGCTGTACATGGTGGTTTACATGATCGTGAAAAGGGACTAAAAATGTCCAAAGGTTACCTGGCTGCATTACGTGATGTAAAAATTAATTTATGTGAGCTTGATAAGTTAACAACAGAATTACGAATAGAAGCAAAGCAAATACTTTCGCAAGGTGGAAATATGATTTATGCTTTTACTGTTTCAGCTAATGAAACAGAATTGGTTTCTGGCCGTGCAACAGTAGTTGCTATTTCTCACAAATAAAATTGCAGATACTAATATGACAGAAAAAATGAAACGCGCACTTGTCACTGGCGGCAGTGGTGATATTGGAGAAGCCATTTGTTTAGCCCTGGCAAAATCAAACCTGCACGTCATCGTCCATGCAAACAAAAACATGACTAAAGCTGACAGTGTAGTTGAGAAAATTCAAGCTGCTGGCGGTAGTGCCGAATCAATAAGCTTTGATATCACACAACAAAGCGCCTCACTAAATGCTATAGAAATCCTGCTGCAACAGGGCCCTGTTCAGGTATTAGTTAATAATGCAGGCATTCATCAAGACGCCATTCTTGCAGGCATGAAACCCGAACAGTGGAATCAGGTTATTGATGTAAACCTTAATGGGTTTTTTAATGTTACCCAGCCTTTATTGCTGCCCATGATGAAAACTCGCTGGGGTCGCATTATAAATTTATCGTCAATTGCCGGTATCATGGGTAATCGGGGCCAGGCTAATTATGCTGCTGCAAAAGCCGGTATAATTGGCGCAACTAAATCATTAGCAATAGAAATGGCCTCACGCGGCATTACAGTTAATGCCGTTGCCCCTGGTATTATTGCAGGTAGCATGACAGATGAGGTTTTTGATAAAGCTAAAATTAAACAACTTGTGCCGATGAATCGATCAGGGACGCCGGAAGAAGTGGCTTCACTGGTATGTTTTCTTGCTTCGGATGCAGCTAGCTATATTTCCAGTCAGGTCATTGGCATTAACGGCGCCATGTCATAAATAAACCTGATCTTAAGCAAATTCGTATACTGATTATCCAATTCGCTTTATTATTCTGTCATTACGGGTTAAGTGTGCGTAAAAATGACCGCTGATATACCAATGCACATGTAATGCTTCAAGCATTAGTTTAAATAACATAACTGGATTAAAATTTAATTTGTCTTCAGCAGCACAAAGGACAATATCAAGTCCAAAACCTTCCGACATTTGTTTAGCTCGCGCTAAATGGTAACGATTTGTAACTACAACTATTTTTTTATTTTTTTCTTTTAATAAAACAATCGCATTTTTTATATTTTCTAAGGTATTACTTGAAGCTTCTTCCAGATAAATTCGGGATGACTTGATGTTTTTTCGTATTAGAAACTCTTTTCCTGCAATAGCTTCACTAATTAATGAATGACCTGTTTTACCACCCAATAATAGTGCCTGAGACTGATCATCATTTTCCAATATATGACTTGCTCGCTTTAAACGTAAAATATATTCCTTATCCGGTTTTTCATTAACAAGCTTTTTCCCCAGGACGCACACTACTACATTTTTATTACATTCATGCGATGTTGTTTTTGCGGTATAAAATATTTTTTTAAAACATAATAAGTATGAAATTCCAGCTGTAGCGATCATTATCAGTGATGACAGAAACAGCATACTATAACCATCAACATCTATTTTATTTTTATATTTTGCCAGCATTATTAATTATTAATACTTCGCGTTATAACGTCACGTGGCCGGATAGATGAATAATACAAACCAGAAAAAAATCCTGCTCGTGTATAGAGTGAATTCCAAACCATTTTAGTAATCAGTATTATGTCGTGAACACCGCGAAAATGACTTGGCCGTGCACCTTTTTTATAAACTGCGGGTATTTTTACCGGGTGACTATAAACACCCAGCTGGGCAGCTTTAATTAATATTTCACTTTCGAAGACAAAACTGTGTTCGATAGATATTTTTAGGTTATCAAATAAATTTTTTGGATACAGCCTAAAACCAGACTGGCTATCAGCTATCGGATAACCTGCAGCCCAGGCGATCCAGAAATTTGCAAATTTATTCGCATAATATCGTTTTGCCGGAATTGCTGATTTATCTGCCAGGCGCGCTCCAATAATAATATCATTTGGAAACTCTGCTGATTTATTTAAAAGCAGGGGGATATCTTCGGCTGCATGCTGACCATCACCATCAATGGTTATGATTGCATCAACACCTTCATCAATGGCTTCCATAAAACCATCCCATAAACTTGCCGCCTTGCCTTTATTAATTTCATGTTTGATAAGGGTAATAGGCAAGCCCTCTAGTTTTTCAATTGTTTTATCAATGGAACCATCATCAACAACAATGACTTTTTCACACTGTTTTAATGCCGCTTGTACAACATCAAATATAGTGGCTTCTTCATTGTATGCAGGAATAACAATGGCAAACTTGTTAATTTCATTATTCTGCTGCATATTTACCTCTTGCTAATATTGATAATTTCAGAAAAATATTGTATCTTTTTTTCAGGGATATTGAAATTACTTCACACAAAAGGGATGGATAAACCATGAATAAACTAGCAAGAATAAC
>CAZZIS010000063.1:0-17591 GCA_964654445.1 uncultured Thioalkalispiraceae bacterium | reverse complement strand
TGATACCTGCACCCGACTCTTCAACACGCAGAGAAAGAATATATTGCTCAAGTTGAGTGGGAAAAATCAAAACGGGTTTTCCGTAAATGAGTAAGTTTAATAATGTATCGTGACCTGCGTGACACAGTCCAAAATCACATTCTTTGGCCACTTTTTCAATATCAAGAGGTTTGTTACTAAAGGTAATCGTTGAGTCGGCATATTGTTTTGTGACCTTGGCCGGTAAATTTGGCGCAAATAATATGATGTCCAGTTTTGTCTTTGCCAATTGTGCCAGAATAAATTCAAACATTTTTGATTCGGGTTTTATATAGGCAAATACTTTCTTTGCTCCATTATTTTTCCAAACGGGTGTTTCTCCAGGGTTATGTTGAGCGATTTCCCCCCAGTATTTGGCTTTTCTATTTTTATAGTGATCAAGTTCAGCAATGGTTACAAGGAAATTTTCATCAACATCATAGAGCTCATATAAAGCATCTATCTTTTTAGCACCGTATTTTTGTAATATTTTATTTATAACATCGAGCACTAAATTATCTGATGTTAATAAACGTTCATCGGTGACTTTTTCCCAGGGGCGTAAACACGGTGTGGGGTGTTGCGGTGGTGGAACAAAAAAACCGCTGCCAAACGACGCTCTTTTGATGCCTAATATCCGTGCTGCAATTAGTGCCGTCGGAGCATAGTCCATTAATGCTAAATCCGGTTTTACTTTATCAAATAAATTTAACCAGCCTGACACCAAACCATTCAGTCCCGTTTCATCAAGATAACCATAAATTTGTAATATCTCAGCAAAATTTACCGGCGTTTTTGGTAAACCCACTGCCTTAAGTAACCATACCGGTGCCTGATATATATTGACGTGTTTACTTTTGATTAATAAATGTGCTCGAGAAAGATCGCGTAAAATAAAATCAACATGATGTCCTTTTTTTTCAAGTGCATTAGCTAAAGGTATAAAGCGACTTATGTGCCCAAGAAAACCACCTAACTCCCAGCAACAAACGACATTTCCCATTATGTATTTCTTCTCAGTTAATTAGATGTTTATTCTATTAGGCAGTAATTATTTGTAGTGGAATATTGAGCATATAATAGTGCATTCATTATATGTGGTAATGATTTACTATAACATCAAAGAACGGGGGAGCTAAATTCAAGCACAAAACCCTATCAAATACATACGAATTACATGATTTTCCTCCTTTTTCATTTGCAGATTGAACTACATCTGTTCATCCAAAAAAAGTAGCATCGGAAGATCGAGTATCTGGAAATAGCAGAGCTTTAGGAAAAATAGTGTTCGGAAAAGTGTTCGGAATATAAGAGGGGCTAATATAGATTAGCCCTAACCTATTGGTTTATATGGGGTGGCTGACGGGGCTCGAACCCGCGACGACCGGAATCACAATCCGGGACTCTACCAGCTGAGCTACAGCCACCATTAAACAATTATGACTCACCGTACGAAATATGGTGCGCCTGGTAGGACTCGAACCTACTACCCACGCCTTAGAAGGGCGTTGCTCTATCCGGATGAGCTACAGGCGCAGAAAGCTTTATAGTCCTACAAAATATTTGGACATCAAACGATGTCAGCTACGTAACACTGCGATAATCAGAAACAAACTTAATATGTTTACTTTGATTATTCTTAGGCATTTCTACCCTCAATGTTACTGACTTATCAAACTCTTTTGGATCAAGAAAATAACATTCATCAGTATCAGGACAATATATACAATAAAGATCAATTTGTTCTTTATCAACGGCTTGCATATGTGTGCCGTTTTTATCTGCCCAACAAGAACGAAAATGTAAGGTTATCGCACCTGTTTTATCCAAAGACTTATACTTAACTTGTATACGCTTAAAAGCATTATCTTTATAAACAACCAGATCAAATGGAGCATGCTCTGTCACTGGTTGTAGAATAAGGTATCCCTGCTCATAAAAGCTCAACTGAGCCTTCAAAACACCTAAATCACCCTTTTCTTTCGTATGATGCTTTATCATTGTATTAGTCCATTAATACATAAATAGTGGTCGGGGCAGGGGGATTATTCGGGCTATGCCCTCACCCCTTCGGGGTCGCCTCCGCTTCGCTTTGGCGCTCAATCAATTTTCAATTGATTATCGAACTGCCCTTTATATATTACGTCGGGAGTTCTTACCCTCTTTCCTAACCTGGCAATAATCCATTTAGAAATATTGCTTTAAAATAGTGGTCGGGGCAGGGGGATTCGAACTCCCGACCCTCTGGTCCCAAACCAGATGCGCTACCAGGCTGCGCTATGCCCCGACATTGTTACAAACTTCTTCTGGGTGCTGTAACAAGGGCGCGATAATACTAGTGAAATGAAGCAAGGTCAATCCTGATTATTAATCTAATTGTTATTAGTGAAACTTGGTTGAGCATGAGATTCATGAGATTATAGCGCCCTATTCCACCCACGAGAAAAGCTTAATGACCGCCCAAATTATTGATGGCAAACAAATCGCTGCTGAACTTCGAAAATCACTGAAAAAACGCATCGATAAGCGCATAGCCAATGGCCTGCGCAAACCAGGGCTAGCGGTAATTTTAGTGGGAAATGACCCCGCCTCTGAAATTTATGTGCGAAATAAGCGCAAAGGCTGTGAAGAAGCAGGAATTGAGTCGATTGCCTATGATCTTGATAGCGATACATCCCAGGAAAAACTCCTCTCCATCATTGATAAATTAAATGCCGATGACTCAATTGATGGCATTTTGGTGCAATTCCCTGTTCCTGACCACATTGACACTGAAACGGTGATTGAACGCATCCGTCCTGATAAAGATGTTGATGGATTCCATCCTTACAATGTGGGTCGACTTGTGACTCGTATGCCCGTTTTACGTTCATGCACACCACGCGGAGTTATGACCTTATTAGAAAGTACGGGAGAACCCATTAAAGGGCAGGATGCAATAATAGTTGGTGCATCAAACCATGTGGGACGCCCAATGGCGATGGAGTTGTTACTGGCAGGAAGTACTGTAACGGTATGTCATCGTTTCACGAAAGATCTCAAAACCAAAATTGGCCGGGCCGATATTGTTGTGGTTGCCGTTGGTAAACCCGGTATCGTAAAAGGTGAATGGATAAAACCGGGTGCGGTGGTTATTGATGTTGGAATTAATCGCACCGAGGACGGCAAATTGGTGGGCGATGTTGATTTCGAAACGGCCAAAGAAAAGGCGGCGTGGATTACCCCTGTTCCCGGTGGTGTTGGTCCAATGACTGTGGCTACTCTATTACAAAATACCACTGATGCTGCGGAAAATTTTCACGACAAATAATCACGAAATGTAGCTCGGTCTTCTACCCTCTATTTTATTTTTGTTGTGGGGCACTACGAGGCCAACAAAGGTGCTAATTCATAACGCTGCATCGGCCTGAAGGCCGACCTACAAAAAGCTCTATTGAGGAATGATGTACTTCCCTAACTTCTCTTGTTTAAACTCAGAAAAACACTCACTGTATTCTTTTGAGCTAAACATATCATCGGGATCATTAATTAAATCATCTTCATCAAGAAGCATATTTACGTCCTGATCTTTTTCATTTTTACCGGTACAACGTTCTAACACCACATCTCCTGAAGCATCAAAGCTACGAAAGGCATGTAAGTTACCCGTATAGTGATGGATACTAATTAATGTTTGAGAGGGTGCATTATGGTAAAAAGGTAAATAGGCAGCCATAAAGTCGCGTATTACACGTCCCTGTTTATCATGCACATATACTTCAATGGTATGTAAAGTGGTTGGATCATCCTTTTCCCACTGCACCTGGCTAACTAATCTACCATTGTCATAATAACGATTTTCAACATAAAAATCTTTTACATTCGCATAACTACCGATGCTTGTTTTAATCTGATGGTTTTTTCCATCGGTTAACTTTTTATGCAAAGCTAAACTATCGTTGGCAAATTTATTCCAGACACGAACATGAGTGTTATCCCCTTTCATTGCTTCAGTTGCATATGTAACTGAAAACATGAAAGGAATGATTAATAAAAAAGAAACAATCTTATATCTCATGGGCAGACTGAACATATAATCTTAATCCTTGTAATTTCAATTGTTATCTGGAAAATCAGACCTGTAAATTTTGAACAAGTTCCTTTCATTTCCTTTTCTTATTCTCTTCGCCAGGTCGTATTCCCATCAGCATCTTCCAGCACAATACCCTGTTCTTTTAAGGTATCACGAATCCGATCACTTTCAGCCCAGTCTTTTGCATCGCGTGCTTCGTTGCGTTGAGATATAAGTTTATCAATGCTAGCTTCACTCAAACCTAAAGTAATTGTAGCGGAATGTTCTTGTATTTCTAAAGAATCGGTTCTCGCTTTTATATTAGTTATTTTCCCTTTCAAAAACACATTAGGTGATTGTTGTAATAATCCAATCATATTTCCTAATGTCTTCAATAAACCTGCAAAATACTTAGCCTTATCGGGAAGACTCGATTTATGGCGATTCACTTCTTTGGCTAAATCAAACAATACCGGCAAAACTTCGGCTGTATTAAAGTCATCATCCATAGCCGTTCGTACACGTTGATGATATTCAGTATCACTGGAATCGACAGTAGTAATCTCGACACCACGCAACGCAGTATATAAAGTCGTTAATGCGGCTTTTGCATTATCCAGTTGCTTATCGGAATAATTTAATGGACTACGGTAGTGACTGGTTAATATAAAATAACGTAACACTTCAGGATCATATTTTGCAATCACTTCGCGAATTGTAAAAAAGTTACCCAATGACTTTGACATCTTCTCGTCATCAATGCGCACAAAACCATTATGCATCCAGACATTGGCAAATTTTTCACCCGTTGCCGCTTCTGATTGTGCAATTTCATTCTCATGGTGAGGGAACTGCAAATCCATACCACCGCCATGAATATCAAAATTATGCCCCAGACATTCTGTCGACATCGCTGAACATTCAATATGCCAGCCCGGGCGACCTTTTCCCCAGGGTGAATCCCAGCTGGGTTCGTCAGGTTTTGCTGATTTCCATAAAACGAAATCAAGCGGATCATTTTTAGCTTCATCCACAGCAACTCGTTCACCCGCTCTTAAATCATCAATGTTTTTACCTGACAACTGACCATAATTTTCGAATTTACTAACCGCGTAATAAACATCACCATTTGCCGCAGCATAAGCAAAACCCTTTTCGACCAGCGTTTGCACCATGGCAATAATCTCATCCATATATAAAGTGGCGCGAGGTTCCTGATTAGGCGCTAAAACACCCAATGCTTCTGAATCATGATGCATCTCTTCAATAAAGCGTCCGGTCAGGGCATTGAAATCCTCACCATTTTCGTTCGCACGAGCGATAATTTTGTCATCAATATCGGTGATATTTCGTACATATGTCACATGTTGTTTTCCATAAACCTCACACAAATAACGATAAATAACATCAAATACAACAAGCACCCTGGCATGACCAATATGACACATGTCATAAACCGTCATACCACAGACGTACATACGGATATTGTTGGCATCAAGC
Source organism: uncultured Thioalkalispiraceae bacterium (assembly GCA_964654445.1). Taxonomy (GTDB): domain Bacteria; phylum Pseudomonadota; class Gammaproteobacteria; order UBA6429; family Thiohalophilaceae; genus JAGLTQ01. The sequence continues at coordinate 12,022 of CAZZIS010000063.1, read as the reverse complement.
GGTTTGAATTCTTCTTTTTGTCGCGTGAGATTATTATGTATTTGTAGCATGAATATTTATCTTTTTTTTTACAGATTCATTCGAAATTTGAGTAAGGACGGTAGAATAACGGAAATTACCGCATAACGGAAATAGCAAGTGTTCATAACAAATCTAGAGACAAATTAGTTCAAACCCATTATTATTCACCGTGCCTTAAACATTTACTTTTACTCATCCATTCACAACAAAAAAGACTCTAAATTATGCGATATTTACTACTTACTTTTACCAGCCTTTGTCTGTTAATTTCCAGTGCCAATGCTGCTGATTTAACCAGGAAACGCGTTAAGCTCGAAACATCTGAAGGAAATATCGTGCTTGAACTCGATATTACCCGCGCGCCCCTTAGCGTAATCAACTTCATGAAGTATGTGCGGAGTGGCTTTTATGATGGCACTATTTTTCACCGCGTAATTAAAGACTTTATGATTCAAGGTGGCGGCTTTACTCCGGAAATGGAACGTAAAACACCCAATGCCCCTATCCTGAATGAAGCAGACAATGGTTTAAAAAATGTACGCGGTACAATCGCCATGGCAAGAACCAGCGACCCGCACTCTGCAACCGCTCAATTCTTTATTAATACTGTAGACAACCCTTTTCTTAACCATTCAAGCAAAACACCTCGCGGCTGGGGATATACTGTTTTTGGACGTGTCGTTAAAGGCATGCATGTTGTTGATAAAATTCGTAACCAACGTACTGGACCAAATGGACCATTTCCAACTGATGTACCTTTAAAAATGATACTTATTCAGAAGGCAACAATCATTGGTGAAAAACCCGCACCCGTAACCAAAAAGAAATAATTTTACAAACACTGAAGGATTTATAACATGATCAAACTCATTACAAATAAAGGCACTATCATTCTTGAAATGGATGCCAAAAAAGCACCCGAAACTGTTGCCAACTTTGAACAGTACGCCAAAGATGGTTTTTATAATGGGACTATTTTTCATCGTGTAATCAGTGGCTTTATGATTCAAGGTGGTGGTATGGAGCCAGGCATGAAAGAAAAAGCCACACGTGACTCAATTAACAATGAAGCTGAAAATGGTTTAGCAAATGATCGCGGTACAATTGCCATGGCACGTACACCTGATCCACATTCAGCTTCATCACAATTTTTTATTAATTTAAAAGATAATAGCTTCCTCAACTTTACTTCTGCTGATGCTCAGGGTTTTGGTTACTGTGTGTTTGGCAAAGTTGTGGAAGGCATGGATATTGTTGATGAAATTGAAAAAGTTACAACGAGTTCATCAGGTGGCCATCAAGATGTTCCAGCTGAAGATGTGATCATTGAAAGTGTAGAAATTGAAGACTAGGTTTCTATAAACCGCTATTTATGAGTACTTTGTTTATTTCTGACCTTCATCTTAGTGATCAACGTGAGAATATCACAGAGCTGTTTATAAACTTTCTAGAACAAAGGGCGTCGAAATCAGACGCCCTATATATTTTGGGTGACTTATTTGAAGTTTGGCTCGGTGATGACATGATCCAACCGGACTACCAGTCAAGTATCGCCAAAATGAAACAACTCACCGATAACGGCTTACCTTTATATATTATGCAAGGTAATCGTGATTTTTTAATGGCTGAACAGTTTTCTGAATTGTCCGGTGCAACATTAATTGAAGATCCTTCCATTATAGAGCTTTATGGCACCCCCACTTTACTGATGCACGGTGACACCTTGTGTACTGATGATATTGAGTATCAAAAATTTCGTGACATGGTGCGCAACCCACATTTTACTGCTGACTTCCTTTCAAAATCTACTGAAGAACGTTTAGCCGTGGCCGCAAAATACCGTGAAGCAAGTAAAACTGAAACTGCCTCAAAGGCAATGGATATTATGGATGTTAATCAACAGGCTGTTGAAAGTACTATGTTAGAACATAATGTAATCCAGCTCATACACGGCCATACCCACCGCCCTGCGATTCATGATTTTTCTGTTGATAATAAAGAGATGAAACGAATTGTTTTAGGAGACTGGTATGAACACGGTAGTGTGCTGGTATGTGATGAAAGTGGTTGTCAGTTAGAGTCACTTTCTAATTTATAGAACGAACTACCGTAGGTCGGCCTGAAGGCCGATGCGGTATTGAAACAACAACCTTCATTATTTAATAATAAATAAGTTCTTTTTTCTTGCCGCAGCGTCGGCCTCGTAGTGCCCCACAACAAAAATAAAATAGAGGGTAGAAGGCCGACCTACATTATAAATCATTCCACAAATTTTACTTTACCTTCACGTAATTCTGTCACTGTATAATACTGGTAATCTTTAGGTAAGACAAAAAGTTCAGGATCTGCTTTATAATTCACATCATAATCAACTAAAGTACGTGAATAATCACGCTTACCCCATTCCTGTATTGGAAAACCAAACTCAAACTGGCTTGCAGGTTTAAAGGTTATTAAGCTCATCTCACAAGCTTCATGCAGATCAGCAGGCATATTATTAAATGTTACCCTGCTATCGGTTGCCATATGCTTATTGAATTCAGTTAATGCTTTTACCACATTAGGCATTAATCCCTTAACAGCAACCACGTCATAACAAATTTTATCATTCGTTATTAGCTGATAATGTTTTGCTCTTTTACCATCTATTTCCGGCGCATCCTTCATTTTAGGCATTTCTTTTACTGAATGTATTAGTGGAAAAGGTGGTTCAAATACCTGCCCTTTTTCGAGTTTCTTTTCGTATATTGCCATCACCCTTCTTTCATCAGGTATTGTGCTATATACAATTTTTTTAGTTCGATCATATAAAACAAAACTTTCCGAACCTTTACCATCATCTATACGTACAAATTTTTTGTTGATGATCATACGAGTTTGAAATGGCTCAACACCCATTTCTTGCTCCATAAACAAAACGAGAGTATCACCTTGTTCTTTTTTCGCACACGAAGTCAAAATATTTAACACCACGACACTTAACATCATTAAAAAAACTAACTTTTTCATAATACCTTTAACTTCCTAATTTGCAGATTCTAAAAACAACAATTCTTCTTCAGTAAACCCGGCTCGTTTACGAACATCATGGTCAAAAGGCCCACGTAAAATACCTTTCATAAATTTATTAATTAAATCCTTAAAGACTTGCTCAGAATCTAATTGACGTTTTTCACAGAGGTAACGAAACCAGCGTGTTCCTGCTTCAACATGACCGATTTCATCACGGTGAATAATGGCAAATATTTCAACAGCTTTATCATCACCAATATTTTTTAGTTTCTTTACTATTCCCGGGGTAACATCCAGACCACGAGCTTCAAGCACTCGAGGCACTAAGGCCATCCTAACCATTGGATCAAACGCTGTTAATAAGGCACTTTCCCACAATCCATTATGAGCAGTAAAATCACCATAATAATAACCCAATGAAGCTAAATGCTCACTTAATAACTCAAAGTGATAAGCTTCTTCTTTAGCAACCTTTACCCAGTCATTATAAAAGGCTTCTGGCATATCCTGAAAACGATAGACAGCATCCCAGGCTAGATTAATTGCATTAAACTCAATATGGCAAATTGAATGAATCAATGCTGCATGACCTGACTTACTTGTGATTTTTCGACGATTTAATTCTCGTGGTGGCACCAGCTCAGGTTTTTCAGGACGACCGGGATCTTCAAATATTAATATTGGAGTCACTTTTTCCAATGATAATTGCTGTTGCTGCCAGGCTTCAGCAACCTGGTAAGTTAAGCTGATTTTTTCAGCCGGTAAGCATGCTTGAATGCATTTTTCTGCCTGTTTGTATAATGAAGGTTTGCTCATTCGTCTATTTTATCAAGTTACGCTTAAAGACGCAGCTTAAACAGGCTCTTTTAGCGCAATCACTATATCCATTACATTAGTTCCCGTTGGCCCCGTAGAAATAAGATCGCCAGCCTCAGCCAGGAACGTACCAGCATCGGCTGCAGCAAGATACATTTTTGCATCACCAAGATTCTTGCCACGTTGTAATGTCAAACCATCAATTATTGCTCCTGCGTCTTCTGTGGGACCATCACTTCCATCCGTTGCCCCTACTAGTACAGTGATGCCTTTTTTATTCTCCAGATTACAAGCAAGGGCCAGCGCCAAAGACTGATTTCGTCCACCCCGTCCGGGATTCTCCGGTAAAATCAGGGTCGTTTCTCCCCCCCAAATATGCAGACCGGGTTTAGCATTGATTAATTCTCTTGCCAATGCCTCGGCTAACTCAAAAACATCACCATATAGACTCTGGCCATGATAAATCACCACATAATCAGCCTGTTTGGCATGCTCAATAATCGCCTGACAAGCTGTCTCATTACTGGCGACAATGTGGGATTCAACTGAAACTTTTACTAATGACGGTGGCTTCTGGATATGTTGTTGCAGCCAGTCAGGTAATCCCGGTATATCTGAATAGGAGGTATTTTTCTCTCTCATTACAAATAATCCCGAACCGATAATCTCAGGATCATCCAATCTGACATCTGAAATGAGGAGTTGGCTCATTTTATTTTGAACTAAGTAACCCAGTGCTTTCCCACCTTTGATTAACGATACTGCCTGACGAATTTGATTAATCTCATGAATCGCTAAACCGCTGGCAAGCAACCAATTATTTAATTTTTGCAGAAGTTCCAGGTCCATTGTGTCAGGTAAAACTTCCACTAATGAAGATGCGCCACCTGAAATCAATGCCAAAAATTTTGTTTCTTCTGGAATATTTGTAATAAATTCCAGTAACTTAGCTCCCGCCTCAAGGCTCTTTTCATCAGGAACAGGATGCCCTGCTTCAATACATGGCCAACCAAGGTTGCTATCAGTATGTCCGGCTTTGGTAATCACCAAAGCAGATTGAATTTGTTCATTTAACTGATTTTTTGCGCCCAACATCATTGCTGCCGCTGCTTTTCCAATTGCCACTACAGCCACATCCCCTTCTACAAGCATACGTTTTAATTGCTGCTCGACCACCATGCGTCCATTTATCGCTTTTAATGCAAAATAAAATAAATCGCTCAAAATATGTTTTGGCTGTTGTACTTTTGTCATATCACAGATGAATTCAAGGGTAATTATGTCTCAATTTAACATTTGTTTCGTTGATCTTAATATACCTGACTGCTATAAAAAGAATATGTAGTTATTTTATATGCACAGTGATTATATGGAAATCATCAAATATCAGGAGGGAAATTTATGAATATGCCTAAACCCATTTACGAAAGTTTACCTGTTCTATATGTCATCGGCGGTGTTGCTGCCATTTCAACTGTTGACTCATTCATGTCATTTATTTCAGGCATATTACTAGGGTCTTCAGGTGTCATGATTATGTTTTTAAGACGAAACTACAGACGTTCTGAAGATATTTAACAGCATTCTAAATTTCTAATATAATAAAACGCCTCATCCTTTGGGGCGTTTTATTGTATAAAAAATTTAAATGGTTTAGAGAAAAGAAATAACTTAGAATATAAAACAGATAAATGAGTAGCAAATTATAATTCTATAACTATGTCATACCTTTCCTCACTAAAAAATTCTATCCTCAATGCAGGTTTGACAAAATTATCATTATCATTTTTATTTATCGTCGCCATTACACTAAATTTTAACCAGCTTTTAGACACTTCCAGCAAACAACATATTGACAAGGCATTTAACCGCGCACTCATTACCTTTGGCATTGCAAAAACTCTAAACGGTGTCATTTCAGTTGCTCAGGGAACAGAGATTGCAATTCAACCCGCCGGTATTGGTATTAATCTTACACCTGGACAAATCCTTGATCCGGTTAACGATTTAGTTGAACGGTTTTCATGGATCATGCTGGCAAGCACAACGTCATTAGGCATACAAAAAGTTTTTCTTACTATGAGTGTCTGGCCGGTATTTAGTCATTTTTTAGTGTTTTTTCTTCTGCTTGGACTATTATTGCTTTTCTCAAAAACTAAAAAATATTTAAATTTACGCATTTTAGTATTACGTATTTCCCTGTTGTTTATTGTTTTACGTTTTGCTGTTCCCTTTTCTGGACTGGCTAATGAATTCATATACAAAGTTTTTCTTGAAAATGAATATGTTTCTTCAACAGCAATACTTGAATCCACAGCACAACAAATTGGTGAGTTGAATGAAAACGAAAAATTTAACCAACCGGACATTAAAAAGAAATCCGTTTGGGAAAGTGCTAAAGCATTTTATAATTCAACGTCAGAAATGCTGGATATTAATAAAAAAATAGATAGGTATAAACAGGCAGCAACAGAGACAACACACAATATTGTAAATCTGATTGTTGTTTTCTTGTTTCAAACCATAATTATTCCACTAGGTTTTATTTTTATAATCTATGTTTTATTCAAATATATTGTAAAACTTGATTTTAATTCTTAAAGAGACGTTTGCTAAACCATATCCCCTGGTTTATAGCTATTCATCCATTTTATTATTTCTTCTGATGGCATTGGTTTAGCAATATAAAAACCTTGCACATAATCACACTTTAACTCACGTAACTTTACAAGCGTTTCTTTATTTTCAACTCCTTCTGCAATAATTGACAAGCCGAGGTTGTGAGCCAGCTCAATAGTAGAATGAACAATAATTTCATCATTTTCATTATCCAACATGTCCAGCACGAATGATTTGTCAATCTTTAAATATTTTACAGGTAATAATTTTAAGTATGCTAGTGAAGAAAACCCGGTGCCATAATCATCAATAGCTAACGCGATTCCCATCTCACTTAATATTTTAAGAACTTCTCTTGCCCGCATAGGATCGTTCATTACTGCACTTTCAGTGATTTCAAATAATACTTTTTGTGGTTTTATTTTAGTTTTAACTAATGTTTTCCTGATAAATGGAATTAACTCTGCATCCTGAAGATTCCATACCGATAAATTTATAGCAAGTGTAATATTACCAGCATTCCATCTGGCATACTCATTCATTGACTTACTTATCACCCAGTATGTTAATTCAGAGATTAACCCTGTCTGCTCGGCCATTCTTATAATTTGTTCAGCAGGCAAAAACCCATGTATTGGGTGTTGCCAACGAATTAATGATTCAACACTAATAATTTCCCCGCTAAAGTTATCAATTTGAGGTTGAAAATAAAGTTGTAATTTATCGGATGGTTTTTTAAACTCAGCTTTCAAATCAGCTAATAAAGTTAAATTGTCTGCGCTATAATAATCTTTTTCAATCGTATAAAACTCCTGGTTTTTGTTACCGCGTTTTGCGCTATACATAGCGATATCAGCATGCTGAATCAATGTATTAGCATCTAATCCATCTTTTGGATAGGATGCAACACCAACACTAAGTCCAATATAAAGCTTCTGATCTTCTATTGTCATAACACGCTCAATATTTTTAACAATTCTCTTTATAAAAGATTCAATTTGAGAGCGACCACTATAGCTGGTGATAATCGCAAACTCATCACCACCCAACCTGGCAACAGTGTCAGTTGCCCGTAAACAATCCTCAAGCCGTCTTGATACCATTCGTAATACAATATCTCCTACTGGATGTCCCAGGGTATCATTAATATCTTTAAATCGATCCAGATCCAGAAGCAAAAGTGACATTCCACTTTTATTTCTTTCGGCCTGATGAATAGCTTGTTCAAGTCGATCCTGTAATAATGCACGGTTTGGTAGCCCGGTTAATGAATCATGCATTGCCTGAAATTCAAGTACCATTTGCCGATGATGAATTTGTTTACGCATATTATTAAAAGCATTAACCAAAATATGTATTTCTTTACTGGATTTTTCAGGAAGGGTCATATTTTCATAATCACCGGCATGAAACATTATAGATTTAGTAATGTGTTCCACTGGTAACAATAACGACTTATTCAATTTAAAATAAATTAAAATGATAAATAAGATTGCTACACTGGTAAGAAACCATAATTCAATGTTGATTTTTTTAGCTGCGTCATCAACATGCTTCGTATTTTGTGTTGACCATAAATTCAATGATTTTTCCATCAAGCCTAACTCATCAAATACGTTTTTTTGTAACGGCTGAATTTTAGTGCGAATATAATATATATCTGAACGCCATAGATTAGACTTTCTTATTTTCAGTAATTTATTATAATCCTTATTCCACTGTTTAGAACTATCCCGCATTACATCCAGAGCAAGTTCAGCTTCAAATCCAAGACCACCAGTTTTAGCAATATCAGCCAACCCTTGTAGCTTTTTTTCTATTAATTGCTGGTAGTTCTGAATATTTTTGATCTGTGCATTATCTTTCGTATTTAAACCAGCATACATAATCAGCGAACCACGAAAGTCAAGTATTTTAAGTCTCCAGATATTTCTCAAATCATCGAGATGCCGGTATACCTTGCCAAAATATTTTTTATCCCCGGAATCAAAAGTTTCTTTAATCGCATGATTAAGTGCTGTTTCAAAATCATTATTCGACTCAAGTAAAGTAGTGTCTATAAAATGTAACATTGGATACAGCCAGTTAATATCTTTACGCAGATCCAAAAGAATATTTACTTCTGTATTTAATTTTTCATGTGCATTAATCAAACTATATACATTAATTAATAATCCCGTATTTTCAACACCATTCAGTTCTGAAATAATTTTTAGTTTACCCGCAACTATATTAAACCGGGATTTAATTTTTTCCTGATGTACTTTTTCAGAATCACTTAACAATTCATATAAAGACTTATCTGCTTTCCATATTGAATTACGTAAATCATCAACATGAACTATTATCGTGTCATGTAAATTGAGCAAAGCAGTATTTTTTTCAGTTGCAGACTTAAAATAAAAACTTGCCAGTATAGAACCTAAAACAAATACAGAAACAACCACAACGGCAATAACAATGTACTGAAAGCGAAGACTTGATCTTGTCTTGATTTGTGAGTGGGACTCTGTCATATACAACTCTGTTATTATTAAAACTATACAGCCATATGGTTGTGCAAAAGCTTGCTAAACACTTGAATTCATTATAATAAATATCGGCCTGTATACAGCAATATTTAGTAATTGAAGAGTGCAATTACAATTTAACATGAAAAACTCAAGTTAATATATAACCCATTGAATTTCATAAGTTAATTAATTAAAACTTGTTGAATAAGTTCACGAATTTCAGGTAAACATGAACCACAATTCGTTCCCGCATTCAAAACTTCCCCCACTTGCTCAGGAGTTAATAAATTTTGAGATTTAATCGTTTCACTTAATGTATTAATACCAACATTAAAACAAGCACAAACCATTCGCCCGGCATCTTTTTGTTCGCCTGCTGGCTTACCGCTAAGAATACTGATCCTGTCATTTTCACTCAGTTTTTCATCTTTAAATAATCTGATTAACCAGTCACGCTCAGGTAAAAAATAGTCTGGACCAATAAAGATACAACTTTCCAATCGACCATTTTCAATACGTGCTGCACGGTAGCGATTTACTGCGGCATCATGATATTCAGTCCATTCAACCTGTTCAGCATGTTGGCATAATAAACTACGGGCACATTCTGCCCAATCCTGTGGAATTTGATCTCCAGCAATTTCATATCGCCATAAACCCTGGCCACGACTACAGGCCCAGTAACTGGCATTCACTAAATCCAGTTTACGCCGTGATAATAAAAAACCATACCAATGAGCTTGATATGATTTAATATTAACAGGCGTGGCTTTATATTCAGGTTGACCAGAGAAAGGATCAACTACTGCAGCAATTAAGCTATCCACAACCGCACGACTTGCAAACTGTTCATTCCAATGCATCGGAATAAATACACTACCTTGTTGTTGCGATTGTGAAATTTTAACTCGACAGACAACATTTCCTGAAGCACTTGAGACCTCAGCTAATTCATTGTCTTGAAGTGATATCAGCTTTGCATCAAGTGGATGTATTTCAACATAAGGTTCATAAATATGTCCTGATAATCTTGCTGATTTACCCGTACGTGTCATGGTATGCCATTGATCGCGAATGCGACCAGTATTTAAACGTAAGGGATATCTAGCAGACAAGCAGGATGCTGGCACATGGTTTTTTACTGAAATAAATTGTGCTTTTTGATTTTTAGTATAAAAATATCCATCAGCAAATAACCGGGCAGTTCCATTTGGCTTTTCTTTTGTTACTGGCCATTGTATTGTTTCCAGATCATCATACTCTGTATAACTTAAATCTTGTAACCCTGATATATTAAAATCGCGTTCTCCATTATTTTTATAACCTGAAAGATAAGCATGTTCTTTAAATATATCTGCTGCTTCGTTATAAAAAAAACTACCAGTATAACCTAAGCGCTTTGCTACTTCAGAAATAATCCACCAATCAGCACGTGCTTCACCCGGTGAAGCAAGAAATGCACGTTGACGTGTTATTCGTCTTTCTGAATTTGTAACCGTTCCATCACGTTCACCCCAGGTTTGTGCAGGAAGTAAAACATTGGCATAACGAGTTGTATCTGTACTTCGCATACAATCAGAAACAACAACAAAATCACATTTTTCTAAAGCACGTTTCACTTTATCACTATCCGGTAAACTTACGGCAGGGTTAGTTGCCATAATCCAAATAGCCTTAATCTTACCAGATTCCATAGCAGCAAAAAGATCAACGGCCTTTAAACCTTCTTTATCAGCAATCGTTGGTGCCTGCCAAAACTCTTTTACCAGGTTTCGATGTTCTTCATTATCAATAACCATATGTGCAGCTAATTGATTTGCTAAACCGCCAACTTCACGCCCTCCCATTGCATTAGGTTGACCCGTAAGGGAAAAAGGCCCCATTCCTGGCCGACCAATGCGACCAGTAAATAAATGACAATTAATAATACTATTTACCCGATCAGTACCATATGACCATTGATTAATACCTTGAGAATAAACTGTAACAACACGCTCAGTGCGTGCAAATAAGCGATAAAAATTTTCAACACTTTCAATATTCAGGTCACACAGATTAGCGACTTCTTCAGATGTGGAAGCATAAGACTTAGCCATCTCTAATGTTTCATCAAGACCTTCAGTATGATTTTCTACAAACGACTCATTTTTTTCATTTGCATTTTTCAGGTTTACCAGTAACCCATTAAATAAAACATGATCTGTACCCGGTTTAATAGCTAAGTGAATATCTGCAATATCACAAGTTGCTGTGTGCCGAGGATCAATAACCACCACCATCATATCGGGATTATCCTGTTTCGCCTTTTTAATTCGTTGAAACAAAACAGGATGGCACCAGGCTGTATTCGAACCGGTGAGTATAACGAGTTTTGCTCGTTCTAAATCTTCATAACTACAAGGAACTGTATCAGCGCCAAAAGCACGTTTTTGTGCAGCCACCACCGAAGACATGCAAAGCCGGGAATTAGTATCAATATTTGCGCTGCCAATAAAACCTTTCATTAGTTTATTAGCCACATAATAATCTTCTGTTAGAAGCTGACCAGACACATAAAATGCCACTGAATCCGGTCCATGTTCTTTAATGACTTCCTGAAAACGATAAGCAACTGTATTTAGAGCGGTATCCCAGCTTTGTGTATTGCCTTCAACTTCTGGATACAACAATCGCCCCTCCATACTCAGGGTATCGCCTAACGCAGCACCTTTCGAACATAAACGGCCAAAATTAGAAGGATGCTGAGGATCTGCTGAGATCGTAACCTGACCTTCTTCATCTACTTGTGCCAATACACCGCAACCGACACCGCAATAAGGACATGTTGTTTTTACTTCTGAGAACACTGATTTGATACCTAAAAAAATGAATATAAATATTACCATGCTCAAAAAAATAAAAATCAAAAAAATTGCACCGCAAAGACGCAGAGAGCGCAAAAAAAAAAATAGAAAATATTTATTGTTTTGAATTTCTTGGCGTGCTTTGCACTTAATGAACCGCTGCGCGTTTCGTCAGTATTACCTTAACCTGCTCCGCAC
>CAZZIS010000062.1:0-18357 GCA_964654445.1 uncultured Thioalkalispiraceae bacterium | reverse complement strand
TAAATGGGGGCAGACTTGATTAATTTGTCGTATTGTTTGTTTTTCAATGGAGTCTGATCCTATTACTATCAGAGACAGTTTTAGAATGCGCTTTGCGTTTTTCCAGGAATTCTGTTGGTGTTGATCCTGAATGACCTATACTACTTATAAAATTATTCAACATGAACAAAGTAATTGCTCTCTCATTAGTGTGCCATTTCTTTTATTAGAACAATGAACTATGTTGATATAAAATCTGTGTTACAAAACAGTAAAATAGATTATGATTTTTCACTGTCAGGGCGGGTGTTGTAAATGTAAACCTTTAAACCCCTTGAATTAATTAACAATGACGATAAGGAGATTCTCATGCGTATTCTGTATACAATTTTGAGAGCGGGCCTAATTTTAGGTATGGGTCTTTTGATGCTGGCCTGTAGTAGTAAAACCACCGTGGAAAGTGATCTTGGGATGAGTCATGCCCCTGACTGGGTTAATGAGGGAACACAATATCTCAATAAAGGGGATGGACGTTTGTTTCACGGAGTCGGGCAGACACCGGCCATGGGCGATAGCTCACTGCAAAAATCTACCGCCGATAATCGCGCCCGTGCTGAAGTCGCTCGTATCTTGAGTTCATATATGGATATCGTAAGTCGTGACTACAGCGAAGCTACTGGTAGTGGCAAAGATGTGGTCAGTCAACAAGCTGTTTTCCGGCAGATAAAAAACCTGACTAAAGTTAATTTAACCGGGGTTAGAATCATTGGCCGCTGGCGGAATAAAAAAGATGGAAGTATTTTTTCCATTGCTGAGCTTGATATGAAACATATGAAAAAAACTCTGGGGATGGTTACTGATATGAATCAGACGTTGAGTCGATATATCAACCAGCATGCCAATAATATTTTTGATAAGGTAGCCCAGGAGAAATAGTCTATGAAAATTATCAGTCGCCATTTAGTTAGTTTTGTCTTGATCGCCTTAATGTTAGCGCTAGCCGGATGCGGCACCCAGGTCACTCGAGTAGATGTGAAGGAACAGGTTGATCTCAGTGGTGCCTGGAATGATACCGATTCCCGTTTTGTCTCTGAAGAAATGATTACAGATATGCTTGGGCGTCCATGGTATCGCACCCACGCTCAACGTCATAAATCCGTACCTGTTGTTATTGTCGGGACTATCCGCAATCTTAGTCATGAACATATTAATCTGAATACCTTTATTGCAGATATTGAACGCGCCATGATTAACTCGGGCAAAATTGAATTTGTCGCTTCCAGTACTGAACGTTCGGAAATTCGTGATGAAAGGAAAGATCAGGATTTACATGCTACTGAAGCCAGTCGTAAGGCTATGGGACAAGAACGCGGTGCCGACTACATGCTAAAAGGAAGTATTAATACTATTATCGATATGAATGGAAAAACCCAGTTACGTTATTACCAGGTCGACCTAACTTTGATTAGTCTTAAGGACAATCGCAAAGTTTGGCTGGGTCAAAAGAAAATTAAAAAAGTGGTTGAAAACAGCAAACTACGCTTTTAATTAACCGACATCGGTACATGTGTCGTCAAGGAATATGCCCGGCTCTCTTTTCGCTCGGTAATGTATTACTGTTTTTTTTACTGAGCGGTTGTGCCAGTTACAGCCAAACTCATCGTTCTATAGAACAGAGTTTGTTTAATAATAACCCGGCACGTGCACTCGAACAGCTTGAACAAAAGAGCCACAGTGATCGTGACTTGTTTCTATATCATGCTGACAAGGCCATTTTGTTACGTATGTTGGGCATGTATGCACAGAGTAATGTTGAAATTGAGAGTGCAAAAAAACTAGTGGCAGAATTTTCTGCTACCAGTATTACTGAAGAGGGAGCCGCATTTTTTGTTAATGATTCGACTCGCACCTATACAGGCAGCCCGGTTGAACAGGTGATGCTGCATATTTATGCCGCACTAAACTATCTCGAACTGCAACAAATTGATTCAGCGCGGGTAGAAGTTTTACAGGTTGATACCCGACTACGCTCTTTTATGGAGGATGAGCCGGACAATCCGCTCAGTTTTGATCCCTTCGCCCGTTATTTAAGCGGTATTATTTATGAAGATTTAGCTGAATGGAGTGATGCGATGATCGCCTATCGTAAAGCGTACAATGCCTATCTATCCCATCATGATCTTTATCAAATGGATATACCTATGCAGTTAAAAGAATCACTTATCCTCATGTCGGATAAAATTGGTTTAACAGCAGAACGAAAAAAATATGAGAAAGTGTTTAATCTAAAACTGGCTGATTTAAATTCTTTACGAAGTAAACGAGGTGAGCTGGTACTCACCTTTCATAATGGTCTCGCGCCAATAAAGAGAGAGCATAGCGCCCAGCTATTAGCACCAAGCACAGGACGATTAGTGCGCATTTCACTCCCTGCTTATTATGAACGCAGCAACAGCATTTCGAAGTTGCGAATTAAAGTTAAGAATCAACCGCTCTATACCGCAACCTCTGAGATAACAGAAAATATTAGCAGTCTGGAAATGAAGACTCTGGCAAACCATTTGCCTGCCATTACTGCACGGGCACTGCTACGGGCTGCGACAAAAGACAAGATTGCCAAAGATGCCGGTGAAAAAGATCCTCTATTTGGCTTGCTGGTTAACCTGGCTGGTTTTGCCACAGAACGGGCCGATACACGTAGCTGGTTGACCTTGCCTGCAGAAATCCAAACGGCGCGTTTGATTATTCCACCAGGTAAGCATACTTTGGCGATTGAATTGCTTAACGATAGTAACCAGGTTGTTTTACAGAAGAAGATTAAAGATATTCAGATCGGCAAAAATAAAAAACACTACTTATCATTTCACTGGGTTGCCAACGGTTTAACTGGTCGCCTAACAGAATGAAATTGAGAATCGGAGTTTTGTCATGCGTTTTACTAAAACCACACTCACGTTAATCTTTATCACGTTAATAATTACGGCTTGTGCAAGCAAAGGCTCAAAGCAACCGGACTGGGTTAATAGCGATGCATCCGACTATCCTGCTAAAAAATATCTTTTGGGTAAAGGTCAAGATGCACATCAGGCTATTGCCCGGGATCGGGCGCGTGCTGATTTGGCGAAGATATTTGAAGTCGCTATTTCTGAAAAGAGTCGAGACCAGATCACGTATACCAGTAAATCGGATGGTAAATCCAAAGTTGTAGAAATGGACAGTGAGACTGGGCGTGACATAAGCACACAAACCAAACAAATTATTTCCGGTATCGTGATTAGCGAAATATGGCAAGATCCAAAATCAGGGCAATTTCATATTCTTGCAACATTGGATCGTTTAAAAGTGGCAAATAGTTTACGTAATCAAATCAACAAGAATGATGAGGCGACCGCTCAAGTAATACAATACTCAAGAGAAACCAGGGATTCTTTAAAGCAACTTGGCTTTGCCAATAAAGCTCTACAGTTACAATTAGAGCGAGCAGTCTATCAGAAGCAACTTAAAGTGGTTGGTTACACCGGCATTGGAGTAAGCAGTGCATATAATATTGCTGTCCTTGTTAATGATCTCAACGACCTGTTACAACGTATTAAAATCAAGGTTCAGATTGAGTCTGATTCTACTGGCGATTTAAATGACATCGTTGCCGGTGCCTTATCTAATTCTGGTTTTACACATATAACTGGCGACCAGTCGGATTATATTCTTAACTGCAAACTGTCACTTGATAGCTATCATGATAAAGATGGATGGTACTGGCAACGCGGTACGCTTGAAATTAACCTGCTTAACCCTGCCACAAAAGAGAGCCATGGCAGTAAACGTTGGTCTATTAAGGTTTCATCCCAGAATAGAGCCTTATCTGAAAAGCGAGCGAGAGATGAAATCAGTTCCATACTGAACAGTGAGCTACGGAAATCCCTGATACAGTTTGCATCGGCTAGTTAAATTTTAGCCTCTGTATAACTGGGGATACCTCAGGGACAGAAGAAAATTAAATAAAAACCGTGAATGGGCAGAATATGATTAATATTTATAACAATAAACCGAGAGTAAATTATGAAAAATAGGTGTCAGAGAACAATTGTTTCTAATATTAGAAAATATTGTTCTCTGACACCTATTTCATTTAAGACAAGTATTATATTTTCTTTATTATTTTCTTCACTTTCTTGTTCAGCGGACAAGAGTATCAGCGCTGATTTTACTGATGGTATTAAATTAATATTAACTACCAAGCCATTTGATGGCAAAATACATCAAGTAAAAAGATGTGGTAAACGAGCTATTCCTTGTTACATCGATGGAAAAATATTTTATGGTGGAAGAGGTAAGTTACCTAAAGAAGAAATAGTTAGTCTTGAGTTTGTTAGAAAGGGAAAACGACTAAATCTTGATGTGTCATCTATTTATAATGCTGAAATTACTCAGGACAATATTAAAAAGCGTTTTAATGTTCAGAAATATCTGGGTAAAAATACCTATCGAGTGATCGGATATTTTGGTGTTAGTAAAAATCCTTATGTTGCGCATTGGCTTGTGAAGGAAGATGGTTCAATTAGAAACCATTTAAGTGATTACGAGTCGTTAAATAGTTTGATGTTTGAAGTTAAAAAAGATATGAATATTTCTCAGTAATATTTAAAGTTACTTTAATAAATAAGTCGGGGCAGAGCACATTAGCCTCTAATTTAGATATATCATTAAAGGCTGGTATACCTTATTGGTCTCAAATTCGCTTTGCTTAGGTCGCATAAGTCTTTCCTAAACTCACTGCGTGAGTTCTGGTCATAAATTTTGGCCAAACCTATTAACTAAAAGAGTGATATTTTACTGATTATGAGCAAACAAGACAGAGAAAAGTGGAATAAACGATACACTGAAAATAGCTATCATAAAAATAATTCTGTGACGCTAGTGGAAGAGTGGTTACCGAAGCTACCTGTTGGTAAAGCTTTGGATGTGGCTTGTGGTGCTGGACGTATATCACTATTATTGGCGCAAGCTGGATTTCAAGTTGATGCAATTGATATTTCCCATGAGGGCCTGAGTCAAGCCAGACAAAAAGCGGAAGATCAGGGATTTGATATTAATTGGATAGAACATGATTTGGATGAACCTTATCAGTTTGACTCAGATTATGATTTGATCATTGTGATGTGGTATGTCGACCTTGCACTCATCAGTAAGTTGTGTGAGTGTTTGGCTCCAGGGGGATATTTGATTTGCGAGGAACATTTGATCACCGACCAACAGGTGACTGGCCCGAAGAACTCAAACTTTCGAGTCGCATCGGGTAAATTACGTGGAGCCCTTTCAGATCTTGATCTTTTGTTTTATGAAGAATCTATTAAATTGAACTCCGAAGGAGAGCAAGTTGCGAGTGCACGTGTTGTTGCTAAAATATAATAATAGGGACAGCCCCGATTAATTATTTGTTTTTCACACAATGGCTCTATTAATTTAACCTCAATAATTATTATGCTGAAAAAATTAATATTACTATCGAATAGTGCCTGGTATTGGATTGGCCTGATTATTTTAAGTATAAGTCTCGAAGTAGTCGCCTTGTTTTATCAATATGTTTGGCAAGAGTTACCCTGTGTGCTTTGTATCCATGTTCGGATATGGGTCATGGGTTTGTTCCTGCTGTCATTGCTGGCGCTTTATTTGCGCCGTTTTTATTGGTCCCGCTTGATTTCACATATCCTTGTATTTGTAATCATGCTTGGTTTATTCGAACGCTCCTGGATCTTGCTGGGAACAGAGCGCGGCTTTGTAGAAACAAGCTGTGATTTCAAATCCGGTCTTCCGGACTGGTTTGCACTTGATCAATGGTTTCCACTGTTATTTGAAGTCATGGCGTCCTGCGGTTACACACCAAATTTATTATTTGGTATAACCATGGCTGAAGCACTCATCGTCATGTCGTTGTTATTGGTATTACTAAGTGGTCTATTAATAATATTAACCGTAATTAAGCGGCAGAAATAAAGGAATTACCATCCCCTTGGGATTAAAGGGGGCCATCATTAATGGGGTCGGCATTAATGGGGTCGGAGTGATTTTATTTTAAACAGTTGCTTATTTTGTTATAGTTTTACTCAGATTTTTTACTACTCTATAATTGAGATAATCATCTGAAAAATACATATACCCTTGTGAGTTCTTTATAAGGAAATAATAATATGCTCAAGTGTGACTATATCTATAAACCTAAAAATGAGTTTGACGTTGAAATGTCATGCGGGTTTTGTGCCAAAGAAGATGAAATAAAGATATATGAAACTGTAAGCGGTAATTTCTGCCGTTTTCATTTGCCTGTCGATGATAAAAATAGAATTTTAGAAGAACACGGCAAGGCGCGAGAGTTACAAATACTGAAAGACGAAGTTGAAGGAATGATTATGCAAGGTAAATCGTTTTATGGTTTACAAATGCATGATGAGCTAAGTATTGCTGATGCTAAAATAAAGGGGGTATATTTTATTGATTCTGTTTTTTCAAAAGATGTTAAATTCGAAAAGACAGAAATACCGTATGCGGATTTTTCGCACAGTCATTTTAAGTCTAACCTTGATTGTAATGGTTCAAAAATAACGAATTTTAGAAGTGTTTCGACTAGTTTCGATGGGTATGTCAATTTTGGCGATGCCGTTGTTTATGAATGGGCAACATTTGAAAATTCAGTTTTTAATAACTTTGCAAGGTTTAAAAAAACCGAATTTAGGGCCGCAGTTAATTTTAACGGTGTAACATTTAATGACTATGCCAATTTTAAGAGTGTAATATTTGCACAACAAGAACCTCTGCATAAAACTGATGGGACAGAGGTGACTTTTAATTCTTGTGTATTCAAGGAGCGTGTGGATTTCAGGGATGCATGGTTTAGTATTGATCTTCATATGAAAAATACGTTATTTGAAAACCGAGAACATTACACATCATTTGCTAACGTGAGATTTGGAAAGATAGTCAATTTTAAAGGTGCAATATTTAATGAGTTTGCAGATTTCGGCATAGATGCAAATCAAGAAGATGAATCAAAAAAATTATTTCGAAGCTGTTTTGAAGATGTTTTGTTCAAAAGGGGTGTGGCATTTAACAATAGAAAGTTTTGCTCCAGTACAAATTTTACGAAGGCGGAATTTTATGAGGATACTCAGTTTTTTAACGTTGAGTTTAATGAGAATACCGATATTTATTATGCAAGATTTCATGAGCTCGACTCGAAAAGTGCTTCACGGACCTATCAAATTCTTAAAACAAAGATGTCTGAAGTCTTTCTAAGAAATGAAGCAATAAAGTTCCATGTGCTTGAGCAGCGGGCAATGCGTAGACAAAAGAATACGCCAATTTTTTATAAATTAGTCTCAGTGTTAGATGATGTAACCACCGGTTGTGGTTACAATGCAACCCGGTCGTTCATCACACTAGTGTTATTGCCTTTTGTGTTTGCACTGATATACGGTTTGGTTTTTCCTTTTGTCGATATAGGAACGGATATTGGTGCGTTTGAGTTTTCGGTAGATCAGATAATTAATCCCTATGATGTGCTGGAAAAAGATAGTCGACTGATTGTTTCATCAATGCAGGGAAGTTATGCGATACTTATCAAAGTTATCGCGACAATACAGAGCTCCTTGACTATTGTTTTTACTGCACTCTTTCTCACGACATTAAAGCGACAGTACAATCCTCTTTAATCCTACGGCTCAATGGGGGCAGGCTTTGGGCGATCCCCACAAATTTAGTCCCACCATCAATTAAAGGGATCGGAGTGATTAAAAGTAAATCACTCTACTCCTTTTACTAACGCTCAATCATCTTAATTTATATCCCTGCTACGAATTCCTATCGTTGAAAACAGTGTTGCAAGAATCCAAAGTATTGGACCCCATATGCCCATGCTCATACTGATATAACCCGGGACAAGAATCGCAACAATAAAACCAACATCGGCGAGACTAACAACTGCCAGGTTTGTCCAGTATGCGGCAAAGTTATTTTTCCAGTTCCACTTTACTGCAACCAGGGTTGCGAATATGCCAAACCAAAGAAGGTTCCATGCATGTTGATTCATTAATGCAGATATAACAGAACCCAGTTCGTGTGGTGTTGATGTCGAGCCCGTATCAGCATATAGGTTTGTAATGACAGCATAGGTCGATTGCCCTAAATTTATATACAAAATTTGTATGC
This sequence comes from uncultured Thioalkalispiraceae bacterium, assembly GCA_964654445.1. Taxonomy (GTDB): domain Bacteria; phylum Pseudomonadota; class Gammaproteobacteria; order UBA6429; family Thiohalophilaceae; genus JAGLTQ01. Next base: position 10,176 of record CAZZIS010000062.1, on the reverse strand, counting down.
CAATCATGGCGTGCATGATCCCCCAAAGAATGTAGAAGACTGCACCCCATTTATAAGATGTCATAGTATTTCTCCTTATCGATTAATGTGTTGAATTTAAATCCTATATTTGAAAGCTTTAGTTGACAATAACCTGGAATAAGACAATATTGTTTCTATATGAGAACAATGGAGTGTTGAGGTAATGTTCTAAATGGATAATTTAAAACGGATGGCAATATTTTCACATGTTGTTGAAGCGGGTGGTTTTTCTGCTGCAGCACGACGAATAGGGATTGCTAAGTCTGCAGTTAGCAAACATATTTCTGAGTTGGAAAAACAGGTTGGTGTTCGGTTATTAATTCGAACAACTCGTAAGCTTAGTTTAACTGATGCAGGTGAAACATATTATAAAGCCTGTTCAGAATTAGTTAGTAATGCAACTGAAGCAACGCGACAGATTAGTGGGCTGTCTGAAAATCTCGCGGGGACTTTACGTATTTCCAGCCCGATTGCATTGGGTAGTGATTATGTTGCTCCTTTAGTTAAAAAGTTTGCCGATCTTTATCCAGAGTTAAATATTGAACTCCTTATTGAAGATCAAATTGTTAACATGGTTGAAGAGGGTATTGATGTCGCTATTCGTATTGGTTAGTTGCCTGATTCAAATTTAATTGCTCGAAAACTTATTGAGTCACCTAGAGTTATTTGCGCAAGTCCATCTTATTTAAAAGTACACGGTACTCCCAATCAACCCGAGCAACTGGTTGCTCATGAGTGGGTTATCTTTTCATTATTACCAACGCCATATATTCAAACATTGAGTAAAAATGAACAGCAAGTAAAAATAAGAATTCATGGACGTTTTAAAACAAATAATGCACTTACTTTACGGTCATTGTTATTAGAGGGTTCTGGTCTTGGTGTTATATCTGAATTTTTGATTGCCGATGAAGTAGCACAAGGGCGGCTTGTAAAGTTACTTCCTGATTTTGATGTCGGCACAGCAGGTGTTTATGCTGTATATCCGAATAAAGAATATATTCCTGTGCGGGTAAAATTATTTATTGAATATTTAAATAAAAATTTACAGGTAAGTTAAAGTGTTCGCAGAGATTTAGTTTGAGATAATAGTGATAGCTCGGTCTATGACCCCATTTACTCCTAAACAGTTGTAAAACTATGTTCTATACTTACTAGTGAATTATCGGATGGAGTCGACTATGAATTCACAAAATACGCAAAGTGTCAGATTCTTTCTCTTGTTTTCTTTTGTTCTTTTTTTAACGGCCTGTACCGCAGGTGACGCTCAGTTTACGGAGCAAAACCTGGCTGGTTTCTGGTATGGCCTATGGCATGGCGTTATTTCTTTTATCAGTCTGATTATTCATATCTTTAGTGATAGTGTTCTGGTGTATGAAACCAACAATACTGGTGGCTGGTATGATTTTGGGTTTCTGATTGGTGTAAGCAGTGTCTGGGGTGGTGGTTGTCATATGACCTGTAAATCAAAGGTGCAGAAAAAGCGCGACAAGGAATGGGAAGATATCGGCGAAAAGGTCGAGATAAAAGTCATGCATAAATTAAAAGAATGGGCCGCGGATGAAGAAGCCACCGGAAAAGGTGAAGAGTGGGAAGACATCAGTGATAAGGTGGAGAAAAAGCTTAAACGAAAAATCCGCGAATGGGCAGAAAAAGACTAATTAAATTATAATTTTATGAAAATCAAATTCTTTGGTTACAATGCTTTCTTGATTGAATCAGGCAATATAAAAATTGCCATCGATCCGGGCGCTTTATTTTTTACGGGTTAAGATTTACCACGGTTATACCAAAATCGGAATGGGAAACGATTACCCATATTTTTGTGACTCACGGTGATCCTGATCATAGAATAAATGGGGTCAGAGGTATTAAAGGGGGCGGAGTGATTTAAAATTTAATACCAGGGGACAGAGCCTTTTTAATTTTGATATGTTAAGTTAAGGTTTGACCCATTTGTTTATAAAAAGAGAATCACATGAAACCAGCAGTCATTGATGTACGTATTACCCCGGAAGGTCGGTTAGATGTGTTATCCAAAGTCGAAGTCAGTAAATTGCTCGATACCAGCCAGGGGCTTATACAATATTTTCCGCAACTGTTCGCTGGCTGTGTTGAATTGCGGTAAAAAGAATGACGATTAATTAATTGAGATTAAATCATGACCTTTAAACAAAATTTACCATTTAATATTTTTATTCTCGTATTGTTTCTATCTTGGCATACACAAGGAATAGCAGGAATATATAAATATAGGGATGAAGATGGCAATTGGCAATTTACTGATAAAGAGCCAAAAGATAAGAAAAATGTACGTGTAGTATCTTATAAGTCTAGCAGTGGGGGAACTTTTTCAGATTATAAAAAATCTTTGAATAAAAAATATAAACCAGAAAATTTAGTTGAAACGGCAACTTTAGCAGTTGTAATGGTTAAATCGAAATTAGGTTCCGGCTCAGGTTTTTTTATAAGTGAGGACTGTTACCTTGTCACAAATAAACATGTAGTTCGACCAACTACAACAAAGAGTTGGAAGGAATCAGATAAAGACTTAAAAAATGATAAATCTGAAATAAAAGAAGCGAAAATATTTATTTCTAATGAGGAGGAAAGGTTAAAAATAAATAAAAGAAAACTTTCTAACTTTCGAAGTTATGTCGAAAGACTCCGTCCAGGGGCAGAGAAAAACCAGGAGAAAGAAGAGTATCAGTACCGTTTAAGGGATCATAATCGTGATTTAGATAAACTTGATGAAACAAGAATGAAGACCAGGAAAAAGGAAAAGGAATACAGAGATAATAATTTTAATTTTTCTTTGGACAGTAGCATCTCTCGCACTTCTAAATCATTTTCAATAATTTTAAAAGACAATACAAAAACTCGAGCACATCTGATTCACTTATCTAAAAATAAAGACTTAGCATTGCTTAAAATTGACCGGTGCAAAGCACCTTTCTTAACACTTAATAAAACTATTAAACCTTATCAAGGTATGAATATATATGCTATTGGTAGCCCTCTGGGACTTAAAGATCATGTCACAGCAGGCATTGTTACTAATATAGGAAAAGACGGTATTATTACAGATGCACAAATATTACCAGGAAATAGCGGTGGACCTTTGATAACTCCAGAGGGAGAGGTTATTGGTGTAAACACGTTAAAAGTATCCATGGGTAATCCTAATTCAGAAGGTTTTGGTATTGCTATCCCAGTAAAATTAATATTACAGCAATTTGGTAAATATATTAAAAAATAGATATCAGCAAGCAAAAGGGTCAGTCCCTGAGGTATCCCCACAAAATTAATAGAAAAACAGATCAGAATATGGGGTCAGAGTAAAAACCCTCGTATATGAATAACAATAACTCATCCTGGACTTTACCGCTTACACTGTTAGCTTTTTATTTTGTCGTGTTTACTCTCTGTGCAATTGAACCATATGATCGTAATGTGTGGTGGGCTGAGAATATACCCGTATTGATCGTTGTGGGTGCGATATTAGTGAGGGTATTATTTTTCTATCAGCGCCGTGTTGAGCTTGCTAACTTAAGGGTAAAGTAAAATTGCTCTGGCTTAATTATTTATCAATAGAGAGGTTCACTCTAGCCCGGTTTGTTTTATAATATTCTTAACTAACCTTAAGCCTCCAATTTAAAAAGATGAAATAATTATGAGTCATATTACCCAGGATATAAATGTCGAAAAAATTGAAATATCGATTCAGCTTTTAAAACAACACATAGAAGATAGCAATATTGAACCTTTAACAGCTGCATTAGAAGCATTAAAACAAGAACCAGATAATGAATCACATTTAACACAACTTTCTGAAACTTTTACGAGCATTGGTATACTTCAAGGTGCTGTTTTAACCGATGCACCCTATATCAGTACCTTGGTATCAGGTGATCTTTTTCAAGATGATTGGGAATAGATGAATAAATAAAAATATCTCTCTAATAAAACTACAAAAATTAGCATTGAAATGTTGATAAAAATGTATAATCAATAACATTATGCCACTAAATATCGAACAAGAATTACCCTCGTTATGGAAGTTGAATTTAGCTGCAGAGTTTGAAAAAGACTATATGCAGCGATTGCGTGAGTTTTTGCGTGGTGAAAAAGATCAGGCAAAATCGATTCTTCCTCCTTCTTCACTTTGGTTTAATGCGTTAACAACGACGGATCTTGACCAGGTTAAGGTGGTGATATTAGGGCAAGACCCTTACCCAACACCCGGGCATGCACATGGTTTGTGTTTTTCGGTTATGCCTGAGGTAAAACCGATTCCCAAATCATTAATTAATATTTATAAAGAACTCGAAGATGATTTGGGCATTGTCAACAGCAATGGCAATTTACAGTCGTGGGCTGATCAGGGGGTGTTATTGCTTAATAGCGTGTTAACAGTTGAAGCGGGAAAAGCCAATTCACATCAAGGGCAGGGCTGGGAACTGTTAACCGATCGTATTATTGAAGTCTTAAACGAACAAACATCCCCTATTGCTTTTGTTTTGTGGGGGGCTTATGCACAGAAAAAAGGCAGCATCGTTAATAACCCGCAACATCTTGTTTTGCGTTCACCGCATCCTTCCCCTCTTTCATCATATCGTGGTTTTTTTGGAAGTAAGCCTTTTTCAAAAATTAATGAATTTTTAATTGAAAATGGGAAAGAACCCATTAACTGGAAAGTATAAAAATCATTTGAAAAAGATTGCCTTTGAGAATGGCGATAAAATGATTTGTTCTTGTGATGCCGGGTATAATTGAAGATCAGAGTAAAATTTTTTAAGGCTGAGTTATTAGTATGTTAAATGCCCTCGCGATTATCTTTCATCTGGTTGCTATCAATATCTGGGTTGGTGGCATGTTCTTTATTATTATCGTCCTGGGTAAAGTGGTCTCTACGCTTGAAGAGCCCACACAACATGCCTTTTGGCAACATACTTTAAAACGATTTTTCTATTGGGTCTGGTTAGCCGTGATTGGTTTGCTGGGGACCGGCATCGGTATGATTTTTTATCGCTTTGGCGATTTGGCTATTACACCCTGGTATATTTTAGTGATGGCCAGCTTTGGTATCTCTATGGTAGTAATCTTTATGGTGATTTATTTTGTCTTTTACAGAAACTTTGAGCGTGAATTTAACGCGGGAAATATTGAAGGCAGTTGCTATCAATTACGTATGATTCGCCGCTTAGGCATTGTGAACATGGTGCTGGGGTTTTGTGTTGTGGTTGTGATTGGGGGAAGTCCTTATCTCTTATGAATGAGGTAAGCAATTAAAGTGCTTAGAGCCCTTTTTAACCTATGATATTTTGCTAGAATATCGAGAAGGGATAATATCCCATAAATATATAATTACCATAAATGGATGAATATCAAGGAAGAAATATATGATACCTGTAACTAAAGTTACTTATGCTCTTCAAACATCTTTGGATAGAGCTATTGATGAATTTACAAAAAATCTTAATAGCAATATCAAGCTAAAATCTGAAGTCGAAAAAAAGTGGCAACTATGATAGAAAGATTAAATGCTACACGTCGAGTTTTATTACATGCTACCTTTCCTGAAGGTGTTATGCTCAAAAAAGGGAGAATGGAAAGAAGCCTCTGACTCCGTATCTAAAGATGTTTGGAGATAATCTTGCGCAAATGTTTCCTCATAAGAATTAAAGCTAGATGGATCCTGTTCTTTAGGCTAGTAAAAATCTCTACTTCGCACTAAAAACGAAACGCATAAAAATAATATAGGAATAATTATGAAGAAGCTATTTGTCACACTATTAGTTCTTATTGTCCTTGTTGCTGTTGGTGGCTATTTCCTTTTTATAAAAGAAATTACACCCAGAGATCTTCCTGAAAAGGTCACGATGGCTGAAGAGGCTGTTGCCGCTTCAGGTACTATTGCGATTGCCAGCGTTGATATGACTTATATACGTCGCATTGATAAGTTGTTCGCTGCTGCTAATAAAGATCATTCACCTCTACCTGCTGCTACATCAGTTAAATTAAAATCAAAAAAAACGCTTTTAGAAAAATTAAAGCTACAGGGTGTTAATTTAATTTCAGAAACAGATTATGCTCTGGCGACAATTAATGTCTCTCAGGAAAAGCCGGCTTATTCCTTTGTACTTTTCGGTCGTTTTAATCGTGACAAGTTAAAACAAGCTATTCGTAAGTATTATCTTGTTGAGGAGAGTGCGGCTGGTTATTGGTTGATTACAGAGATTGCTAAGAAAAAGAAAAAAGATCCATGTGCGGTGCCATCTAAAAAGTCAGCACTAAAGCAACAAGCTATGCATGTACAAAATGATCGTATCGTATTATCTAGCCTGGAATTTATGCCGGTTCTTCTTAAGCGTTTTGCACAAAAAGCACGTGCTGGTGTATCACTGACAAAATGGAGAAAGTATAGAAAAGAGAAAGCGGTGGCAGGAGCATTGATGGCACCTAAAGAAGTTAATAAAGGTGCGGTTGATATTTCTTCCGCTTTACTCCTTGGTGAGATTTCCAAACAACCTCTAAATGATATTTATGCTGGTGCAGTGGTAAGCCTGTTACCTTCGCCAGGTTTTACTGTACTTGTTGATGCCCGTTCCAGAGAGACAGCCTGGCCGAAAAATTTCAAATCAAAATATGATCTCTGGCATACTGAAACAGTGAATGAGTTAAATGAAATGCCAATATTGGCTTCTCTGTTTAAATCCTTAAAAATTCAGGCAGACGGAAATATTTTACGTTTTATGGCAATAGCAGATACAAGAACATTGAATAATCTTGAAAAAGTACCTGCCGAGTTCATTAAGATGATATTTGAGAATATGGTTTTCGGTGATGATAATGCAGGGGGAGCAGAACAGATTGTTAAGGAAGAAGATTTAATAAAATATGCATCTACTTTTGATTTTTCATCAGCAGAAGCTTTCGATACTAAAAGTTCTATTTATAAATTTGATCAAGTGGTGGGACCATTTGGCGTCAGGTTGAAAAAGATAGGCTTGTTAGCGACAGATAATTCAATCATTGAATTAAAGATTACTACTGAAGGAAAAGGCTTTGAAAATTTATCAGGTGAATTAAAGCATACGTCTGATAATTCTCCAGCAGCAAGTTTGTTAGTGACCCGTGTTGAAGATAAAAAAGGGAATAATCTATTAAGGGATGAACAGTGTGGCAAAACGCGTAACTCTGTTGCAGCATCACTGAATATTTCACGTGATAAGGAACATATTGATGACAAATGGATTTTAAAATCGCTAAAGGTATCGGGTGAAAAAAATGTTCGTTTGAAAGAGAACGTGCTTTTATCTCAGGTTGCGAATATAACAGGAAAAATTGTGATACGTGCTGCAACACAGACAAGAGCTCAAACAGTGCAGCGGCCTTTTAAAAACAAGACGGTAAAGACTAATAATGTACGCATGATTCTTAAAAAGAGTAGTCCGCGAACAGTGAAATATGAATTAAGTGGTGACATGAATCACATCATGGCAATAAGGGCAAAGAATGCAAAAGGCCAGTATTTAGCAGATAGTAGTATTAGCGTACCGGATGAAAACATAAAAACGATTTCTAAACGTTTTAAAGGAAAGGTAGCTTCTATTGAAGTGATTGTTGCCGAAAATATGGTGAGTAAGGAATATCCCTTTGATATCAATAAAATTGCACTGCAATATGGTCAGTCGGGAAAAGGTGCACAGATAGGGATGATGACCACATCTAAAAAAGCATTTTTGAGAAAATATGCAAAGACTAAATATAAAGATGCATGCAAAGATAAACAAAAAGTGGAACTTGGTGGTTTTTTGGTTTGCTTGAATAAATTCGGTGATCGATTGGGCCAGGAAATTGGAGGTGAATTTGATGTAGTTGCACCCGCTGAAGAAGCTTTACAAAATGATCTTACTGCCGGTGTTTTAAGTATTGATTCAGTACAGACAGAAAGTGGAGAAAAAATAGCATTTAATAAAAATGAAAAAGTTGCTTTTGAATATAAGTTTAATGCCCGCTATAACGAGAAGAAAAAAGACTGGGAAATTGTTAATAAAAGGTTATATGGTTCCAATGTAAAAATATTTTCAGATAAGGAAAAGCTGAAAAATAAAAAAATAAGTGTGGTTAATGGCACTTTAACGATTCGTATTCCAAAACAACCAAAACATTTTGATCTTGATGCAGATGAAATAGGTGTTTTCAAGAAAAGTAAAAACGGTATTACTGCAAATGTTGCTGCGTTTGAAGATTGGAATACATATATTGATCTTAAAGGGCCTGTTAATAAAATTATGCGCTTTATGGCTCTTGCAAAAGGTGGAACTATTTTGAAAACAGCTAATGATCGAATTAATGAAAAACAATATTCCACTTTAGGAAAGTCAAAAGGAGATAAAGAAAAAAACACATCGTCACCCAAAAAGTGGCAAGGCATGATAACCATTTACGGTAAACCTGAAGTGATACGTATTTATTATGCCGATGATTTTGAGCTTATTAAGCGTAAGTTTAAATTTTCCATCAATAAATAGGACAGCACCCTTTTAATTTTAATATGTTAAGTTAAAGTTTGACCCATTTGTTCATAAAAAGAGAATCACATGAAACCAGCAGTCATTGATGCACGTATTACCCCGGAAGGTCGGTTGGATGTGTTATCCAAAGTTGAAGTCAGTAAATTGCTCGATACCAGCCAGGGGGGCTTATACAATATTTTCCGCAACTGTTCACTGGCGGTGTTGAATTGCGGCAATAAGATGGATGATGGCAAGCAATTACTGGAGCGTTATAAATCCTTTGATATCCATGTGGTGCAACAGGCCCGCGGCATAAAGTTGGAAGTGAAGAATGCACCTGCCAATGCTTTTGTCGATGGTAAAATGATTAAGGGCATTAACGAACATTTGTTCGCGGTACTGCGGGATGTGGTTTATGTCAGTGATGAGATAAACGATAACCCGAAGTTTGATCTCAATACCTCTGATGGCATTACCAACGCAGTCTTTCACATACTGCGTAATACTAATATTCTGCGTCCTATGATCACTCCCAATCTGGTGGTGTGCTGGGGTGGGCACTCTATTAAACGCAAAGAGTATGATTACACCAAAGAGGTCGGTCATGAGATGGGGCTGCGTGGTCTGGATATCTGCACGGGTTGTGGCCCGGGCGCAATGAAGGGGCCAATGAAGGGCGCAACCATCGGCCATGCTAAGCAACGTATAAATAACGGCCAGTACCTTGGCATTTCTGAGCCGGGCATTATCGCCGCTGAATCTCCCAATCCCATCGTTAATGATCTGGTGATCATGCCGGACATTGAAAAACGACTTGAGGCTTTTGTGCGAACGGGGCATGGTATTGTGGTGTTTCCCGGTGGTGCCGGCACGGCTGAAGAACTTCTTTATATCCTGGGTATTCTGCTACATCCCGATAATGCCGAAATTCCTTTCCCGCTAATACTTACCGGGCCTGAAAGTGCAGAAGAATTTTTTATTGGTATTAATCAGTTTATTGCCGACACCCTGGGCATTGAAGCACAACAACGTTACAAAGTGATTATCAATGATCCTGCGCGCGTGGCACGTGAAATGAGTGCAGGCATGACCGAGGTACGCGATTATCGCAGAGATAATAATGACGCCTATTATTTCAATTGGTTGTTAAATATTGAGCCGGACTTTCAGCGGCCGTTCGAACCGACTCATGAAAATATGAGAAATCTTGAATTACATAAAAATCAGCCACGACATACGTTGGCGGCCAACCTGCGCCGGGCCTTTTCAGGCATTGTTGCCGGCAATGTGAAAGACGATGGTATTCGTGCTGTTGAAGAACATGGCTTATTTGAGATTCGAGGCGATGCCAGTATTATGGATCCGGTGGATACATTACTCGCTTCATTTGTTGAACAACATCGAATGAAGTTACCCGGCACCAAATATGTGCCGTGTTACCGCATCATCAAGTAATTATAAATAATAAATGGGGTCGGAGCACAAATCTCTAATGCTAGAAACTATTGGGAACTGACCACATTTATTGCGGGTGTTTAAACATTCCATTTTATTGTGGGAAGCTCAGACTTCGTTTTTTAAGTTGTGACCCAGTTATTACTATTTATATGAATCTCCCTCCATAATCATTTCA
>CAZZIS010000061.1:0-18526 GCA_964654445.1 uncultured Thioalkalispiraceae bacterium | reverse complement strand
TTTCCTAATCTCATAGCAGAACCTGGCTATGTTTCGAATATTTATCAACAATATACCGGTCAGTTTTTTTCTGGTACTCCCTCTTTTCTTATTTTTTCTCCGCAAGGTGAATTAAAAGCAGCACAAGCGGGTGCTGTGCCTACAGCATTAATTGAAGATTTTATAAAAAAGAATCCAATTAAAAAAGTGGTAAATAAGTAGCTGAAAATTTTTTTAATAGTACCTATTAGGTTCTGCAACAAGGTAAAATCCGGTAATCAAGTTTTCAGTCGGAGAATAGTATGTCAGATAGTATGGTTGTTTTACTTAATGGTGAAGCCTTGTTTGAATATGATCGAACAAAAACACTGGCTGAAAAGCAACGACAATACCTTGATCGAATGGATCAACAAATGGACGAAGGTATTACCTTAGGTGCGGAAAAAATAGCAAAACCGGATCAGCAGCAGCGTGCTCAATTTGTTGCCTTTACCTTACTGACTGCAATCGAGCAGAATAATGAAGCTGTTATTGCGGCAATGAATTCTTATCTTGCAGTTCGTTATCCAGATCTAAAACAGGTGAAAGCTGATACCGATCAAAATAGTCATAAAGTGATGTTTGATTTAATTTTTGATCAGGAACATAAAAACCAGGTGAAAGTATCATTCAATGCTTAATGGAATACCAAGCATAAGGCGCGCATTTTCAATATCCGGTTTAATCTCATCAAGTTTATCCAGTTCTTCACGTGAATTAATCCCAATTTTCTGGAAAGCAGGATATTGTGACCAGTCAGGCAAGGTGCAGGGGTGGTCGGTTCCACGGTAGGTATTGAGACCGGCAATGATTACAATATCAGTGAGATCAAGAGTTGCAGACCCTATTCTAAATTGATCAACATAATATACTGAAGCATCAATAATCTGTTGGGGAAAAGACCAGGATTTTAAGATCATTTCGCCAACTTGTGTATGTAGCTTTCCCATTATTTCAATAAGCAAGTTAGGTTCTTTTTTTACCTCAGGGAATGTTTCAACACATCTGGCCATGGGTAAATAACCAATGTTATGTACCAGGCCTGCAAGTAAAGCATCGTCAGGTTTAATTTTGCTATAATTTATTGCAATTGCATAAGCATGGGCAGAGACTTCAGTGCTGTGCTTTTGTAGTCTATCAAAAAAGGGTTTTAATACCCCCCTGGGCTGATTAAACATTTGTGTAATGGCATGGCTTGTGACCAATGTTGTGATTAATTGTAATCCCATGCGTGATACAGCAAGTTGCAGGTTAGTAATTTCATGATTTCCCCGGTACAGGGCATTATTTGCTACTTTTAATATACGTGCAGTAAGGGATGGATCGCGAGTGATTATTTTTGCAATATGGCCAATATTTGATGAAGGGTCATCAACTATTTTTTTAATTTGCAGGAAAACATCGGGCATTGAAGGTAAAACCAGTTGATTGGTTTTAATTTTAGTTTCCAGCATTTGAAGGATTTTTTGTTTTAAATCCGTGTTGTCTTGGGTCACTCTGATTAACATCCTGACAAGCCAAATAAACAATAAGATAACTATACCGCTATATCAGAATTTGTTCCATAATAAGCCAAATTCAATGTGGGAGTTAAGATGAAATCTGTATTACATGATCTGCGGCCAATGCGCGTCTTTTTGTTAGTGATGGTAATGATCGCAATGATATTTAAACCTGCTCCCGGTACAGAACTGGTTTATGAAGGTTGGAAAATATTTTCAACCTTATTATTACCCGTGTTTTCACCTATTTTACTTATGTTATTATGGTTAGACAGTTTGATTGCTAAATTATGGTCAACTCAAACAGATGGTAAAGAACAAAAGCGTTATAAAATGATTCTACGTATAAACCTTGTTATGAGCCTTATCTTTATATTGGTCTGGTTGCCTTATTTTAAAGCCTTGAGTGAATAAGATGGCTTTAATCATTCAATTTACAGAAAATGGTGCCGGAATAAAACTGGCACTTGAAAAACAACGTACAACGATCGGACGTGATTCGAGTAACGATATCAGTTTAGATGACGAGCTTGCCAGTAAAGAGCATGCTGTTATTGAAATTATAAGTTCTGAAGACAAGGTTGAGTTTTTAATTCAGGATTTAAATAGTACAAATCATACTTTTGTTAATGATTCACCCATCGATCTACACAAACTTAAAGATGGTGATTTGATTCGTATTGGAATGAGTGATTTTCGTTTTATCTCACAAGATCCAGAGTCAATGGATGAAACGGCGCAGTTATATAAAACCTGGATACCGGGTGTGTTTTATACCGGTAAGAAAAAGAAAAAAGCAAAAAAGAAGTCGAGTAAGAAAAAAAACAAAAAGTAATAGCACAGACTTTTAGTCAATATTTTCATCAATAAATTTTTCAATAAATGATTGTGATTGTGCGCCACTAAAACGGGCTTTTTCTTCACCGTTTTGTATAAGTAAAATAGTTGGAAAACCTCTAACCTGATATTGACCGGCTATTTTCATATTTTTCCCCTCATCGACTTCTAACTTGGCCAGTGCAATTTTAATGTCACTATTTTCAATGACTTTTTTCAGTATTGGTGCAATCACTATGCAGGGCGGACACCAGTCTGCCCATAAATCGACCAGTATTGGATATTGATGGGATTTTTCCAGTACTTCTTTGTCAAAGGTTTCGACAGTCGTATCAAAAATTGTATTCATTTTGTTCAGGTTCCGGAGTCACTCTGGTTTTGAGTGGAGTGTTAAGATTTAGTAAGCTGGTATAGTATATCAAATACGGAGCACTCCGGTACCAGTTGGCTATGACGAGGCTAGAGCTTTATTCACAGGAGATTATTAAAAAGAATGAAATATGGAATTATATTTATTTTATGCTTAACGTTTTTCCAGGTGCAAGCAACAGTTGGCTATAAGGTTGGCAATACGGCACCTGAATTTAAACTAAAAACTTTGGATAAAAAAGAATATTCACTATCCGGGTTACGTAAAAAAGGGCATGTTCTGTTAGTTTTTTGGGCAGTTGAATGCGTGTATTGTTATGCACACATTAAAGAATTTAACCGGACGAACGATGAATTTAAGGATAAGCTAACAATTGCAGCTATAAATATTGGTGGTGAATATCCGGTTGAAGTTGCTGAATATGTAAAAGATAATAATTTGAAATATTTAGTTTTAAGTGAGCGCTTAAATAATTTAGATGTTGGAGAAAAATATCATGTATTGGGAACACCAACACTGGTTTTAGTTTCACCTCAGGGTAAGGTTCTTTTTTATGGCCACAATCTACCCGATTTAACAAAATGGTTAAAATAAATAGTTAGCTATTATTTATGACAATTTCGCAGTACTCGGTGATATGTAGTTTAACACTGCTTTTGAAAGTTCAACCGGATCAAACTTTGGTAAGTAATGATCGGCTCCAACCTGTTTTCCCAGTGCTATGTTAGTGTCGGCAGACAAAGATGAATGCATCAATACAGGGATGCCTTTAAAGCGATCATCTGATTTAATTTTTTTGGTTAACACGTAACCATCCATTCCTGGCATCTCAACATCAGTAAGAATAAGTTTTAGATAGTCTTTAACGGGAATTCCAATTGATTCAGCACGAGTCGCGATCTCTTGCAATTTTTCCCAGGCATCATCACCATTTTTGGCGCTGACATAGTTGATCCCCATTTTTTGTAAAGTTTTTTCAATTTGTTTACGTGCAACAACAGAGTCATCGGCAAATAACATAAATGATTCAAAGTCAGTTTTCTCGATGGTTGCAAAAGCACTCTCATCGTCATCAATTCCTGCGGTTTCACTGAGGACTTTTTCAACATCGATAATCATTGCGATGCGATCATCTTTAAGTTCTGTAACCGCGGTTACAAGCCCCCCCATTTGATTTGCCATCATAGGAGGTGGAACGCGTATGTCGTTCCATTCCATGCGGATAATTTGTTCTACCGACCTGACCAGCATTCCTGTGGTGCTTTTGTTAAATTCTGTAATAATGAGCTTATCAGCAGGTTCTTCGACATCCATGCCACAAAATTTGGCAAGGTCTATAACGGGTAACATACTGCCGCGTAAACTGACCATGCCTACTACGCCCGGTGGCATATCCGGTGCACGGGTAATCTCAGGTACCTGGATAACCTCTCGAATTTTGAATACATTAAGACCAAAAACTTCTTCTCGACCTGTATTATTATCTAATCCGAGGCTGAATAGGAGTATTTCCAAGCGGTTAGCACCGGCGAGTTGGGTGCGTTCATCGACTGATTGTATAAAATTGCTCATAATATCTTTTCTGCTGAAAGGTGGTTTAAGTAAGCCTGATTTATAAATTAATTTAGTACCAGGAATAGTTTAATTAACGACTAATGAGGAAGAAACTTTAGTAAAATAAATAATTATGTGATTATTACGTATAATTAGCAGGGGTTTGATTTGTATGCTCTATGTTGATATTGAATGGTGATATTTAAGAAAATGACAGAAGTCAGTAGGAGATATTATGTCGAATGAATTTGAGAAAATTGACCATGTAGATGGTGAAGGTAAAGAGGCAACTGCCGGTAGTCCCATAGTTGTTCACTACACAGGTTGGTTGTTTGATGCGGATAAAGATGACAATAAAGGTGTAAAATTTGATAGCTCGTTAGATCGAGATGATCCTTTTTCATTTAATCTCGGTTCTGGTCAGGTCATTAAAGGCTGGGATCAGGGATTTGAGGGAATGAAAGAAGGTGGCAAACGCACCCTGATTATTCCTGCTGATATGGGCTATGGTGCAGCAGGAGCGGGTGGTGTGATTCCTCCCGATGCCACTTTAGTGTTTGATATCGAGTTAATCGAAGTACAGGGTTAGAAATTGTGTCTGGAACACTATTCATGAACATAATGTTCCAGCTGGAGGGCACGACTGCATGGATGCATTAGGGCAGGACACAATTGCCGTGGAAGCCTGGAATAAAAAAGGGCTGATTTATCAGCCCTTTTTTTATATTTGATTTAACTAAGCTGCGTGTTTGCGACGTGTTGCATAATTGACTTTAATGTCACGGCCAAAGAATTCAGAACCATCAAGATTAGCAATAGCTGCTTTAGCTCCTTTTTTGTCCATTTCTACAAAGGCAAATCCTTTTGGACGGCGCGTTGCGCGATCAGTCATGACACGGACACCATGGACATCACCATAATCTTCAAAAAGTTCACGTAAATCATTGGCTCCTGCTTTGAAAGCCAGGTTGCCAATAAATACGGAAACCTGTTTTGAGCTGATTAAATTAAATTCCAATGGTATAACCACCAGAATGCCAGCAATAAATGCAGCAGATAATACTGAGTAGGCAACTAAACGAGCCGGTGCGGTTTGGGCCAGTTCATTTAGATTAAGATAAGGGAAAAGGAAATAGCCAGCAATGGAGAGAATAAGCGCGATAATAAGGGATTTAATAATATTTTTAAAAGTAGGTAATGCAATTTTCATTTTAAGTTCACTTATTTGAAAAGGTTAATAAAGGTACATCAGGAGCAAACCTCCTTGCATGTACAACATGCTGTTATTGTATCAGACTCAATAAGGCCATGGCGATAGTCTGTTAATTAAAGCGAGCCAATATGGTTTAATAGCGAAACAAATATACAGACTGTAATTGTACGAATGAGAATGACATGATGATTGAATATGAATTCACTCTTCACTTTTCGGCTGATGAATATCTTCAATATTATGAAGGTGTGGCTAAATCTATCCAGGTGCGAAGTTGCTGTGGAAAAACAATTCAGTTCCCGGCAGATAAAATGCGGGACTTTGTTTTAAAAGAAGGGGTACACGGTACATTTATAATGCAGTTAGATGAGAATAATAAGTTTTTATCAATTAGACGATTAAGTTAATTGTTTATAAATTAAATTAGTCTACTATTTTATATATTCGTATTAATGGAAGGGAGTTCTTTTAGTGTTGAAACCTGTTTTTATTGCTCACCGTGGTTATGCTTCCGTATTTCCTGAAAATACCCTGATTGCACTTGATGCTGCCCGTCAAGCCGGTGCTAGCTATGTTGAAGTTGATATTCAATTAAGTGCTGATTTAATTCCTGTTTTGTATCATGACCGTGACTTAACCCGGTTATGCCAGCAATCAGGTGCTATTCATGACTATGATTTTTCACAGTTAAAAAAATTTAATGTTACCGATACTGAAAAATTTGCAAATAAATATTCAGAGAACAAAATTACTTCATTACAAATATTTGTTGCGTATTTAAAAAAGCATCCCACATTAAATGCATTTATTGAATTAAAACGGTCCATGATAGAGACGTTTGGTGAAGAGCTTGTATTAAAAAAGATCTTGCCTTTATTTGAAGGTATGGAAAAACAAATAAGTTTTATCTCATATAATCAAAGTATATTAAAAAATATTCACGATAATACAGACTATGCAAGTGGTATCGTGGTTGATGACTGGGCAGAATATAATAAAGATGCTGGCTGGTTATCTGAGTGGCTGTTTTGTTCTGCTGAAGGTTTACCTGAAGACAATGCCGAACTTGAAATTAAATCTAAAATAGCAGTTTTTGAAGTAAGTAATATTGAACTGGCAAATAAATTGTTAGCAAAAGGCATTTGTTATCTTGAAACCTTTCGTATTAAAGAAATGTTAGAGGCATTTTCTTTAAGTAATGCAGAGTAAAGCAAAGTGAATCAGTTTGATGTTGTTGTGATAGGCGCAGGTATCCACGGTGCCGGTGTTGCGCAAGCCGCTGCTGCTGCCGGCTATAGTGTCCTGGTTTTAGAAAAAAATGAAGTTGCTGCCGGAACCTCATGTAAATCAAGTAAACTTATTCATGGTGGCCTGCGTTACCTTGAAAGCGCCCAGTTTTCATTAGTCAGAAAATCATTAAAAGAGCGGGCACTGTTATGTCGCCTGGCTCCGGATCTGGTTAAGTTAAAACCATTTTATATTCCTGTTTATAAAAGTACGACACGTCGGCCATGGAAAATTCGTGCGGGATTAAGTTTGTATGCATTATTAGGTAATTTACATAAAGATAATTTATTTAAACGTGTTTCCCGTAAAGAAGTTAAAAAACTGGATCAGTTAGAGCAAACAGGTTTACAAAAAGTTTATCAGTATTACGATGGACAAACCAATGATGTGGCATTAACTAAAGCCGTTATGTATAGTGCAAAAAAACTCGGTGCAGAGTTGCTTTTTCCACTAAGCATTATTTCAATAAATAAAAATGAGAGTGGGTTTAATGTAATAATTAGTAAAGACAATAATGAAAAGCATATTCAGGCAAAAATTGTAATCAATGCAGCGGGGCCATGGGTCAATGAAGTGCATCGCCTGGTTGTACCTGATTTAGCTTCATCACAAGTCAAGTCATTAGAAATTGATTTAGTTCAGGGTACACACATTATTCTTGATGCTCCCGCACCATCAGGAATATATTACCTTGAAGCTGCTGATCAACGTGCTGTGTTTGTTATGCCATATGAATTTAACGGCGAAACAAAAACGATGGTTGGAACGACAGAGAAACTTTTTTATGGCCAGGCCGATGAGGTTAAACCTGCCACAGAAGAAGTGGATTACTTATTGAATGTTTATAAATCCTATTTTTCGAAACAGACGAGTATTAATGTAATACATCAGTTTGCAGGGTTAAGAGTATTACCTAAAGATGAGGGCAGTATGTTCTCCCGACCCAGAGACACGATATTACACTGGGCAATGCCGGATTTATTAACCTTGTATGGTGGCAAACTCACTGCCTACCGTTCTACTTCTGAGCTGGTTATTAAAAAAATAAAACCATTATTAGGTAACAGGCACCGGCTTGCCTTTACCGATCAATTATATTTAGCAATAGAATCATGAGAACTGTTTTGCTATAAAAACAGCAGGTTTTAACATGACTGTTTAATATTATATACCACGTATATTTTCCAGCATTAACGCCATCCAGGTATTATAACGTTTTGTTAGCTCAACATTATCTTCCGGTTTAAACCATTCACCAGCATCTTGTTCCGGCCAGTGCATAGGTTGTTTGGCTAATAAATATGCGGTGCCTCGTGCGGTAGCTTCACATTCAGTCGGGCAATAAACAGGTAGAGCAGAAAGATCGGCGAGCCGTTGATTTAATCCATCAAGTGAAGCCAGGCCACCGGTTATTTGAATTTGTTCGGGGGGAGAAGAAAGCTTACTCATTTCATCAAGACAAGCTTTTAGCAAAAAAACAACACTCTCAACAATTGCGACTGCTTTTTCATTAACACTTGCCTGGCGATTAAATTTACTTACAAAATTTGGCTGCCAGAAGGGTGCAGCTAAACCAGAGACACCATTTAAAAACAGTGGTGGTTTTGCAATTTCATTTAACCATTCTGATAAGTGATCAAAAATATTAGTATCCTGATATTGTTTGCCTAGCCACTCTAATGCACTACCGGCACCATTTACTGTACCTTCAAGTACAAAATGATTTTGACAATTACTATGAAGTTCACTATCTCTAAAAACAAGACTGGTGAGTAAACGTCGGCTGTATAAAGCTAATGGTCCTGATGATCGGGAAATGAAAGCGCCTGTTCCCGTGTTGACATATGCAGTATCGGGTTGGAGATGTCCATAAGCATACATGGCTGCCGATTGATCACCGGTAACAAGGCGTAACGGAATATTTAGTTCATCCATTTCGATGGTTCCATAATGATGAACAGAAGGGACACAGTGTGGCAATGCGGATAGAGGGATACCAAACAGTTCAAGTAACTCATCATCCCAGCCATGTTTTTTCAGATTCCATAACTGGGTGCGAGATGCGTTAACAGGGTCTGCCAGTAGAAATTTTTCTTTCACAAGATGAAAAACAATAAAACTGGCCATGGGACCAAAAACAAGAGTGTTGTTATTTAATGCTTCCTTGACTTCAGGAATATTATCAATACACCAGCGTAATTTGCTGGCACCATAATGTGGCGAGAGAAATAAACCTGTTTTTCTATGAATGTACTCATTTTTATCATTGAATTGAAGTAACCATTCATTATTACGATGGTCCTGCCAGCTGATGACAGGTGATAAAGCTTTGCCGGTTTTTTTATTCCAGCAAACAATGTTAGAGCGTTGCGTAGCCAGTCCGGCAGAAATAATTTTATTTTTTTTCTCACCTAAATTTTCAAGGACTTGTTTGATTGAATCTTTGACAGATTTAATGAGTTCATCAGCACTATGTTCAACAAAATTCTTAGCAGGATAATCTGTTTTAATTTCACAGTAGGCACTACTAACCATCTCACCTTCATGGTTAAAGGCGATGGTACGACTGGCATGACCACCCTGGTCGATGCAAAGATAAAGAGAATTAGGGGTAATAAAGTCCATATTATTTCGATATGCTGATTAGTTAATAGTTTGAATTTATTCCCCCTCCCTTAGGGAGGGGGTTAGGGGGAGGGGATATATAATATATTTAGATTATCCTTCCCTAGCCCTCCCCCTTAGTGGGGGAGGGAACAAATCATCATGATTTAATAACCGTTCAACTCCTTAATTAAATAACCTTGTATAGAGTGTCGGCCTTTCCCACAAGATCTTTACAAATTTCTGGCAATTAAGGCTTGTTCATAATCCGCCTGAGGCAATGGGATGCGTATCTCATATCCTCCACCGGGCGCTTCCTGCATTTCTTCACCTTTTAAACTTTCCATATGTTCTAAAGTTATTGTTTGATTCCCCTTTGGTGTGATAACTTCAAGAGAATCACCGACAGCAAATTTATTCTTAACCAGCACTTCGGCCAGTCCTTTATCGGCATCATAACTTTTTATTTCACCGACGAATTTTTGTTGATTACTGATAGAGTGACCGGTTAAATAATTTTGGTAATCCTGTTTGGGATGACGATCATAAAAGCCTTCGGTATATCCACGGTTAGCAAGCCCTTCTAATTTTCCAAATAAATTGGCATCAAATTCTTTGCCTGCAAGCGCATCGTTTATTGCCTGGCGATAAAGTTGAGCGGTGCGTGCTACGTAGTAATACGATTTAGTGCGGCCTTCAATCTTGAATGAATCAATGCCTATCCTGGTTAAACGTTCTATGTATTGAATAGCACGTAGATCTTTGGAGTTCATAATATAGGTGCCATGTTCATCTTCCAATATTGGCATATATTGACCCGGGCGATTTGTTTCTTCAATTAAATATGTTTTGTCGGCTAAAGGATGACGTTGTACTTTTATTTCAGGAAAGGCTTCTGGCGTATTAATCGCAGCCATGGCATCAAATTCTATTTTTTCAACATCACCGATTTCATTTTCATCAGCATCATGAACTTTATATTCCCAGCGACAGGCATTGGTACAGGTGCCCTGGTTTGGATCACGGTGGTTAAAGTAACCGGATAATAAACAGCGACCTGAATATGCAATACATAAGGCACCGTGTACAAACACTTCAAGTTCCATGTCGGGACACTGTTGCCTGATTTCTTCTATTTCATCGAGAGAAAGTTCTCGAGATAAAATAATACGGCTGAGCCCCATTGATTGCCAGAATTTTACTGCAGCATAATTGACGGTATTTGCCTGTACTGAAAGATGTATCGGGACTTCAGGCCATTTTTCTCTGACCATCATGATCAAACCAGGGTCAGCCATAATGAGTGCATCGGGTTTCATTGCAATTACTGGTGCCATGTCTGCCATATAGGTTTTAATTTTACTGTTATGAGGCATCAGGTTACTGGCAACAAAGAATTTTTTACCTTGCTGGTGTGCTTCATTGATACCTGTTTCAAGATTTTCTAATGTGAAGTCATTATTCCTCACTCGCAGGCTGTAACGAGGTTGACCGGCATAAACGGCATCTGCACCATAGGCAAACGCATAGCGCATATTTCTGATTGTACCGGCGGGTAAAAGTAATTCGGGTTTGTTTGACATGGTTTAAAAACCTGTTTAGTCGTAAGGGTAATGCGTGAGTTAACTTACGGCACACTGAACGGAGAAAATAAGTTTTAATTATAACGCAGTTAGTTGGCCACAGAAAAAATAGATTTAATAATTTAAGCATATTCTTAAATTGGGGAACACCCTGGGATGGACTTTTGATCTTGCAATACTTTGTTACATTTGCAGGCTTGCAAAAAATCTGCTGACGTTAGATAGTTAACAAACAACAAAAATATTGCTTAATTATTCGTTAGTAACAATAAGCAAGGATTGGAGAAAATTATGGATTATGTAAGTGAAGTCCGTTCTGAATCACGGCAAAAGATGGATTCGTTATTAGGTGCAAGAAAAGAAACCTTATCACTTTATAGTGAGCTGGCCGCATTACGCCCTTTTAAAGAAGATGATGATGTTTCTGTCGTTCTACAGGAATTTTGTGAAACATTAATGGATTACACAGCAAGTGCACATTTTCAATTATATCGTTTTCTTGAAGATGGCAGTGAGCGTCGGAGCAATGTACGTAAGCTGGCTGAAAAAATTTATCCGAATATTTCCAAGACAACAGAACAATTTCTTGATTTTAATGATAAATATGATGCCGAACAGAAAGGTGAACATTTTTCATCCCTGGATAATGATTTATCAAGTCTGGGTGAGATTCTGGCGGATCGGATTTTATATGAAGATCAGGTAATTTCGGCTTTTTCAGCATCTAAAAAGAGTACAGTTGAAGCTTAAATTCTTCTTTTTTGTATTATTTTTTTATTAAAAAATTAAGGGTGGCCGATCCAGGCACCGTCGCACCTAGGATCGACCGGGGGTGAACTTGATTTGATTCAGATTTAATTACGCACAAAGCTGGAGCATTCGCTCTGCTGATTCCTTGTAAATGGTTTGTTCTTTTTCTTGCTCAGAGGCTATGAGCAAAATTGCCTGTTCCAGGCTGAGTTCCTTAACTTCGTAAACAGGAATAGTGAGTTGTTCATTCATTGTTATTTCCTCCTCATTGCTGGAGGAAATATAACTAACTTAATGTAGCTTGTAAAGTGTTATATGTAAAGCATTGTTTTTATTGGCAATTATCTATTTTACGGTGAGCTATATTTGTCTTTTTTTGCTTCTTTAGGGTAAAATTCATACTATTATTAAGTAAAACCTGTGTAGTTATACAACATATCTAGATTGTTAATCAAGAGTTTCTTTTAACTCATTGATTTTATTTGATTTTACAGTTAATAAGGAAGCAGTTTTTATTGCTTTTCTAAATACAAATATTAGGAGGCCTGTGTATGAGCTATGCCATCGTTATTAATCTTGATTATGAAAATAATTCAGAAGAGGTGTGTCAGGAAATATGGGATACCATTAAGCAACGAATGTTCGATGCAGGTTTTAGATTGGATAACCGTGTTTTCATCATTAATCGTGAACACAAAGTGGCTTGTGATTTGGCGCGGGCAGTAATCGAGGGCATGGAAGCGCATCTCGATTTTGACAAGAAACATGTGTTTCGTTATTTAAAAGATTTTTATGGTTATGCGATGGATCAGACAACCAACTTATTGATACCGAGCAACGATGATATTCTTAATTCGAATAAATCCAGGTTTTGATTTAATCCTGGTTGTCTGTTCTGACTTTTCAAAACGTAGATCATTAGCCTACCAACGTTATATAGTGTTATAGATTTATTAGATGAAAAAGACAACGTCATTTACGATAAATGCCTGCCTAATCATCTCCCTACGATAATCTCGGCACTCTCACCGTATCAGGCACAAATTCAATTGGTATTGGTTGGTTGATGGGTTAATTGACGCGGGGTACTCCGTCCATTTGCTCAAACACACACAATTAATTGTAAAAAGGTGCCCGCTAGAAAAAAATTTATCAGTCGAACAAATGAGATTGCTGAACGTAAAGGGGGATATCTGGGGCTGTTAATACGTAATTATTTTTTAGTGCGATCCAAATATTGCTGCCATTCAGTTAAGGCCGTTCGTGCTTGAACTTGCTCATCAAACAAGCCAATATCTCGCCAGATAGCCGCTAGATCATCCTTTGCAAGCGCACCTTCCCAAAAAGCTTGAAAATCAATCACGCTCCACCAAATAACAAATTCAGCATTGAGTTGATTACTTTCTTCTAATAATCGAGCGACATACTTCGCTTGATTTGCTTGATTACTCGCAACGTTAACACTAAATGTGGCAATAATAAGGTCTTCAGCAATCCAACCCGTTTCAGTAATCGCAATGGGTTTTCCAGGAGCAATATCGCTAATTTGTGTTAACCAATCACTCGGTAAATTATCGGGGTCACCTTTATTCGCATGACTATAAAAAATATACGGATAAACACTAATACCCAATACATCGACATACGGCAGTATATCGGCTAGATTTTGTTTTATAGTTACCATTTCGGATGAAGATGGCGTTTTTAATCCAATTGAAAGCATTAACTTTAAATCAGGATATTGTGCTTTTATATTATTATAAACTTGTTGGGCAAATACTTTAAATTTATTAAACTTAGCCAGGTCATTAAGAATCAGTTCACTTGCCTCAGTACCATAATTAAAATGTGTTGGTTGAAAGCGATTAATAAGATCTAATGCAAAATTCGTGTACGCCGTAATCACTTCTGGACTATCAAAATCACGCGTATCCCATGGTGCCACTCTCGTTGTTGCACCACTACTCGTCCAGTTATCTGCAAGCGCCGTCCGTCCATCATTTAGAGAGTCTATCGATAACAGTACTTTTTTCCCCGTAAGCGTTTGGTTTAAGCGCCCAGTAATATCACCTTCAACTTCAGTAGGGTAAGCCGTTTTATTAAAAGCTTCATCCCAGGGAATCCCTTGCATAAATTGATGATGAACAATATCGCCATGCTGCTGTATTTTTTGGTAGGTAATATTTACGGCATTGACAGTTGCGTCGTAAGGCCATGGTGTGAACCCCATGTAAAAACTTCTTGTTTTTTCGGCCGTTGGGGACGTTTGAGAAGCTGGTGCAGACGAGCCTCCGCCGCCGCAACCAGGCAACAATAAAAGGCTAAGACATGTATAGAGAAGTAATTTAAAATTAACGACCATTTCATAGCACCAGAAAAATTGACTTCAAACAGATTTTATTGCAAAAATACAATTATAAAACTTATTATTTAAGTTAATAAGTTGCATAGTCCACATTTTGAAACATTCTGCAGCCTAATCCCGACCAACCTTTAAGAAATTTGGATGAATGTTTAAAATGGGAACAGATTTATTTAATCGAATAATTAATTGGACACCCATGTTTATTCTTCATTAACTAGACTCTCATCCTAAGAAAATACACAAACAATAAAAAATATGAGTTAAATAACTAACAGGAACATGCTGTTTATTTTGTAGAGAAAAAGTCGTTCATTTATGTTCTTCGGGTGTTACACCAACAAATGAAAGCAAGCTTGCATCTAAAATAAAAGAATTGGGTATACGTATTTTACTAATATACGCTTAAAAATTCCATGTACCACAAGGAGGTGGATAATGGCACGACAACCAGGATTTACGATACCGGGTATATCAGTCAACGTGGTAATAACCGCGAACCTTGTTTCTATGCAGAAGACGATTATAGTCGCTATCGAGACGATTTAATTGAAGCACTAAAAAGCCAGACAACTCAGTAGGGATCAGCAGTAAATTGAATCCAGGTTTTGATTTAATCCTGGTTGTCTGTTCTGACCTTTGTTAACTGCTTACGAATATGGCGAGTACTGCCAATTTGGTGGCCAAAATAATAGCCCATAATAAATAGAATAAGGCCTGAAAGTGTAGTGAGGAAAATGGACAACATTTTAAAACTCCATTATGTGTACTAACATCTCAATATATCGGCCTGATAAAATTAGCCTTTAATAATTAATTATCCAAATTAGCTTAGATTTTTTTTGCAGGGGTGGAAATTGTCATCATGCGTTCCAGCAAGGGCTTACCTTCTAACCCCAACCGTTGTTCATATATAATTGTATAAGTAAGTACTCGCTTTAGGTACTTGCGGGTTTCTGTAAAAGGTACATTTTCAATCCATAGATCTGCACTTTGAGCTTCTTCTTTTGGCAGCCAGCTTCTTACGCGCCAGTGTCCCGCATTATAAGCCGCTGTGGCGAGCACAGAATTACCGTTAAAACGCTCCTGAAGTTTGCGCAGGTAGCGAACGCCGAGTTTGATATTGATATTGCTTTTGAGTAAATCACGCCGATTAGGCCGTTTAATGCGTAATGAGCGAGCAACTTGTCGAGCCGTGCGTGGCATTAGCTGCATTAGCCCCAGGGCCCCGGCGGAAGAGCGTGCATCCGTGGTAAAGGCGCTTTCTTGTCGAATGACAGCAAAGGCCCAGGCGGGGTTTATATTTTCGTGTTTAGCTTGTTTTTCAATATATTTTTTATGAACCAGCGGGAAGCGTAATTCAAGATCATCCCAGTATTGTGCCAACGCCAGTGTGATAATGCTGCGATCGTGCCAGCCCCATTTATTGGCAAGTTGCGCGGCCATCAGTAATTGTTTTTTGTCCATTTGTTGAATGGCAAAATGCCATTCACGACGAGCATCAACAATACGCTTAAGTTGATAGAGCTCTCCAGCACGTGCCACCGCGGGAATATGTTGCAGTTTGAGGAGTTCAGCAGCGGGTGCATTGAGTGGGCGATGTGTGAGTTGATAACGATCGCCAATACGGTCGGCGGCTAAAAAGCTGTAATAGGAACGATTATCGGTAATTTGCAAATACAACGAGCGCGCTTCATCCAGTCGTCCCATTTCTTCAAGTGCGCGCGCGCGCCAGTAATGCCAGCGTTCACTATTGCGCTCATTGCTTTTTAAATTATTTAACCAGGCTAATGCACCTTCCCAGTCTTTATCGGCAATAGCAGAGAGAATATGGGGTGTAATAACGCGTTCATCCCTGCTGTCTAACTTTAAAGTTTTCAAAGTTTCTCGACTAAGTGGTGTCGCCGCTCGAGCCAGAGAAAGTGCCAGGCGCCGTTCAATGCGTTCTTTTTCTTCACCGTTAAAATGATATTTGTTACGAATTTCCTGCCAGTATTGAGCTGCAATTAAAGGTTTACGGCGAGCCAGGCGAGTCATGCCATCAACTAAAATCCAGTGCATTATGGGTGAATGTTGATCATTAAAATGCTGATCGGCTTTGAGAACATATTCAGGATTACGTTGTACTTTTTTCCATAAAGAAAGCCAAAAGCGTTCTTTTTTAGGTAACGATTTACCGATATGTGTTGCGAGTCGGCGTTTGCCTTTGTTCATCACTAAATGAAGTCGTGCCCATAAACGTGATGATGTCATGTAACCGGCTTTGCTCCATTTTTTTAGAATAGGGTCACAGCTTTTGGGTAGTGATTTACCGGTTTGCCATAATTCGCCCATGAGTGAAAAGGCGGTGCCTTTATTACCTGTTTTATGCAAGGCATTGGCATAGTGACAAAGAAGACGCGTATTTTGTGTTGGGCGGAAGTACTGAATAAGTGCTTCTGATTTTCCTCTGCGTGCCAGTGATTTAATCCAGCGGAAATAGAGCTTATTTGCTAAAGGTGTATTGTGATAGGTCTGTAAAAAATGTTGAATTTTTTGACTTGAGGTATTTTTAATACGGCGTTCAAGCTCTATAAAGCGTAAATATGGATAGAGCGGGTAGTGTTTTAAACGGTGTTCCATTTTTTGATATTGTGTATAGCGTCCTTTCTTGAGGGCGGCTTCAGCTTTAATAAAGAGTATTCGTTGCTGTTTTAATTGCTCAGATTTTTTTTGCGGGATGGATGAGGTGGACTTTGCCTGAGCGGGTATGTTCGCGAGAGTAAATGCAACTGACGCAGATGAATGAGCGAATATTAAAATGCTACTCGCAATAACTATATTTAACCTGTATCTGGCTAAAAAATGGCCTGGGTTCATCGAAACTCCACCTGAACATATTAAAACTTATTATAATTATCGGCCAAAATGTCTAAAATTTAATGTTTGATTCAGTTATTTGCCAACTTTGGCTTTATAATACCTGACTTTATTTTTTTAAACCTGATCTAGAACGGGTTTAATATAGATTTTTGTACCAGCAGAACGAATTATGGAGAGTTTCATGAGTGACAAGAGTGATAATTTGAATAAATTCAGTAAACGCATTACTGAGCCAAAATCACAAGGTGCATCACAAGCTATGCTGTATGGCACGGGCATGACGGATGCAGATATGAAGAAACCTGAAATTGGTATTTCCAGTGTCTGGTGGGAAGGCAATACCTGCAATATGCATTTGAATGATTTAGCGGCCAAGGTAAAAGAAGGTGTGGTAAAAGCCGGTATGGTTGGGATGCGTTTTAATACTATCGGTGTCAGTGATGGTATTTCTATGGGCACCGATGGTATGAGTTATTCATTGCAGTCACGTGAAGTTATTGCTGATTCGATTGAAACGGTGATGGGCGCGCAATGGTATGACGGTAATATCTCTATTCCGGGTTGTGATAAAAATATGCCGGGTGTGATGATTGCTATGGGGCGTTTGAACCGTCCTTCACTCATGGTTTATGGCGGTACCATTCGTGCGGGTCATTTGGGTGATAAGAGTCTGGATATTATTTCTGCTTTTCAAAGCTACGGTGAATTTATTACCGGAAAAATTGAAGAAGAAGAGCGCAGTGAAATTGTTAAAGAATCCTGCCCAGGCGCAGGTGCTTGTGGTGGTATGTATACCGCAAATACGATGGCTTCTGCGATTGAAGCGATGGGTATGACTTTGCCTTACAGTTCTTGTACCCCGGCGGTTGATCCGGAAAAAATGGATGAATGCGTACGAGCTGGCGCAGCGATGCTGAACTTGTTAGAAAAAGACATTAAACCGCGTGACATTATGACGCGTGAAGCATTTGAAAATGCCATAGTGATCGTAATGGCGTTAGGTGGTTCGACTAATGCCGTTTTACATTTACTTGCTATGGCGCGCGCAGTGGATGTTGAACTTAATATTGAAGACTTCCAGAGCGTGAGTGATCGTATTCCGTTTATTGCTGATCTTAAACCGAGCGGTAAATATGTCATGGAAGATTTACATGCCATTGGTGGTATTCCAGCGGTCATGAAATATTTGCTCGAAGCTGGTTTAATCAACGGTGATTGTATGACGGTAACCGGAAAAACCATTAAAGAAAATCTGGCGGACTTGCCGGGTCTAAAAGAAGGCCAGGACATTATTATGCCGCTGGATAAACCGATTAAACAATCCGGTCATATCCGTATTTTAAAAGGTAACCTGGCACCAGGAGCTTCTGTGGCCAAGATTACCGGCAAGGAAGGTTTAACCTTCACCGGGCCGGCACGTGTCTATGATTGTGAAGAAGACATGTTGAAAGGCTTGGAAGATAAAGAAATTCAAAAGGGTGATGTTATTGTTATTCGTTATGAAGGACCCAAAGGTGGGCCGGGTATGCCGGAAATGCTGACGCCAACCTCAGCCATTATGGGGGCAGGTTTAGGTTCTGATGT
>CAZZIS010000060.1:0-18651 GCA_964654445.1 uncultured Thioalkalispiraceae bacterium | reverse complement strand
ACGGGCGAAGGTAGAGCAACGCAGGAGCAGTTGCCGAGTGTACGACCAGTAGAGCACCCCAAGAGTATTTCCTCGTATTGTTTGTAACAATACTCAGGGCACATTTTGAGTTGATTTATCGTAGAGCCCCTCATATAAAAGATATTATAGAGGGTAAACGCCGCTATTTAGCTCCACGCAATTCGTGTCAGGGATTCTCAAAGCGATCCTGGATATGCATTGCTCTATTTGCTTCCATAACCAACGCATAACTCAAGTTTTCATATGTTTTAAATACCATCATAATTCCAGCACGTTCATCAGGTAACTTAACGCTAGTAAAGAAGAAACGCTGCGAGTCGTACACTTTGGCACCTTTTTGCATAACTGCAAGAACATGTCCTGGTGCCAAGCCATCTTTTTCACCGCGATTTAGCACAACAACCATAAACTGACCAATTTGCGAAACACCATTGAAAACAGACATGATTTGTCCTTTAACTGGAACATCAGGTGATCGTGGAGTGAATTGGAACATTTGTTCACGTTGTTCATGTGGAATTAAAACATCATTATTCAACACTTCTCGCAAAGCTTTTGTCACTGATAATGTTGCTGGCTCGTCTTCATCTTTGCCTATTTTAACTAAATGCGCATCTGCCAGATAAATAGCTTCATAACCAAGTACATCGCCTGTTTCTGGATCAATATAAGCATTACCTGGTCGGACAATATTATAGCCGCTCAGTGGTTTAGTAATATTTCGAGCATAAACACGATTTCCCGTACCACTAATCAAGTGTTCCTCATAACTGGAAACAATATATGGTGCGTCTTCGAGTTGTTCTTCAGTCACCACACGAGGACGATCTAAAAAGGGACGAATTGCATTCATTGGTATAGTTGAAATTGCTTTATGAATGCCACTCACTCGTGCAGAAGGAGAAAGCTTGACTACTCTTAATCCTGGTTTTACAGGTTCTAGTGTTCTCGGTTTTTGCGAACCGCCTGATGTCACTTGGTCAGGCTGCATACCAGCTTGACCATCTAAAGTTATATAGGGTTTTCCATCAACTATATGCATAACAATAATATCGCCAGGATAAATTAAATGTGGATTTCGAATGCCAGGGTTGATATGCCAAACAGATGGCCATAACCAGGGGTCATTAAGGAAGCGTTTTGAAATGCCCCATAAAGTATCCCCTTTTACGACAACATAACGCTCCGGATAATCCGGCGCCATCATACTGGAAGAAACTTCCGGACCAGGTTGGTCCTCTATTGCAGCAAGATCTGTCTCTGGAGTAAGTTCAGGCTCCATCGGTTCTGGTTGAACAATAGGTGCAGATTGAATAGCCGGTTGAGACGAACTACAGCCACTCAAGCCGATCAAAATAAACGCGGGTAAAAGAACAGATGCGAGTCGCAGACCAGTCATTTTAGTATTCATATGCTTCCCTTAATTAGAGGGGCTAAAAAGTTAATTACAAGAAATACTCTTGGATATTAAGTGTATTTAGTGCAAATTTTGCAAAAAATCCAGTTATTTTCCTTTCTTCTCAACACCTTCTTATCTATTAGTATCATGATGTTAGCAGCTTTTCCTACAAATGTACTAGAGAAACCTGCGATAAAGTTAATGAAAATAGGTTCTGGTGTAAATACTCACTACAAAATATAATAATGATATAGATTGCAGGCAAAAGTTTTTCTGGCATTATTAACAAAATTGAGTACATTTAAACAAGAATCATGGCCATTTTAAATATTTTACACTTTCCCGATGACCGCTTACGCACCAAAGCAAAACCCGTTATCGAAGTGACCGATAAACACCGTACGCTCATCAGCAATATGCTAGAAACTATGTACGATGCACCAGGAATCGGCCTCGCTGCTACGCAGGTTAATGTGCATGAGCGCATTTTAGTCATCGACATATCTGAAGAAAAAAACGATCCAATCGTGCTGATAAATCCCGAAATTCTTGAAAAAGAGGGCGATCAGGAATTTGATGAAGGCTGCCTGTCTGTTCCGGGTATATATGAAACCCTGCACCGCGCAGAAAAAGTCCATGTTAAAGCACTTAATCAAAAAGGCGAAAACTTTGAAATGGATGCTCATGGTCTGCTGGCCGTCTGTATTCAACATGAAATGGATCATTTAGAAGGCAAGCTCTTTGTTGATTATTTATCTCAACTAAAAAAACAACGTATCCGTAAAAAGCTCGAAAAACAACAAAAAAATGCCATGTAACCCTTTGGCTTTATAGAAACCCAACATTAGCGAAACCCTTAATATGTTTTCTCTTAGAGTAATATTTGCCGGAACACCTGACTTTGCCGCCAGTTCACTTGCTGCTCTAATAAACTCTGAACATCAGGTTGTCGCGGTTTATACTCAGCCTGATCGTCCTGCTGGAAGAGGGCGCAAGTTACATGCAAGCCCGGTAAAAGAAGTCGCTCTTAAAAATGATATTCCTGTTTTGCAGCCTGATAACTTAAAAAATGCTGAAACACAGGATGCTCTACGAGCATTTAATGCAGACATTATGGTTGTCGCTGCGTATGGTTTAATTCTTCCACAAGCCGTTTTAGACATTCCACGATTTGGTTGTTTAAACATTCATGCTTCTTTATTGCCTCGCTGGCGTGGTGCCGCCCCTATTCAGCGCGCCATTGCAGCAGGGGATAAAGAGTCCGGTATTACTATAATGCAAATGAATGCAGGTCTTGATACCGGTGACATTTTACAGCTCACTTCTTGTCCCATTACAGAAAATGATAACGGCGGTGACCTGCATGATCGCCTGGCAAAAATGGGCGCAACCGCTATATTAGAAACGCTTGAAAAGTTAGACAGTGATAATTTAAACCCAACCACACAAAATGATTCACAGGCAACCTATGCACACAAGCTTGATAAAAAAGAAGCATTAATTAACTGGCAAAATTCTGCTCCTGAAATAGAGCGACTTATCCGTGCCTTTAATCCCTGGCCCGTGGCGTTTACTTATCTTAACAATAAAACTTTACGTATTTGGCAAGCACAAGTGCTGACTGAAAACTCAGATCTTGAAGCAGGAACGGTTATTGCCTGTAATAAAAGGGGTATCGATATTAGTTGTGGAAAAGGGACATTACGTTTGCTGAAACTACAGCCCTCGGGTAGTAAAGCCATGGATGTCGCCGCATTTATCAATGGTCATGCTAAACAACTTTCTGCCGGTACTTTATTACATAGTTCTATTACAGAATGAACAGTCGACTTGCGGTTGTAAAAATATTATTACAAGTCACTTTGCATGGCCGCAACCTTCCTGATGCTATTGCTCATTACGCTGACAAAATTGAAGAAAATGATCGTAGCTTAATTCAAGCGATGAGCTATGGTGTCATTCGACTCTATCCTCGTCTACAATTTATTGCTAATCAACTAATCAGCAAACCTCTTAAAACCAAGGATAACGATATTCTCCTGCTTATTCTTAGCGGTCTTTACCAGCTAATTGAAATGCGCATACCTGATCATGCGGCAGTTTCTGAAACAGTAAAAATCACAAAAGCATTAAAAAAACCATGGGCAAAAAATTTAGTTAATGCAGTATTAAGAAACTATCAACGACAAGAGGGTACTATAAATAATAAAATAGATAAAAATGCAGAAGCAAAATATGCCCATCCTTTTTGGTGGTTAAAAATAATAAAAAATCATTGGGGTGAAGAAAACCAGTGGCAACAAATATTACAAGCCAATAATCAAAACCCACCCATGACGTTGCGTTTAAATACTGGCTATATCACAAGACAAGATTATCTCAAGTTATTATTACAACATGAAATAACAGCAACGGCTGCTAAACATTCACCTGATGCTATATATCTTGAAAAACCTGTTCAGGTTAATTTATTGCCCTTATTTGATGAAGGTAAAGTATCAGTACAGGATGAAGCCGCACAACTCGCAGCTTATTTATTAAACCCACAAAAAGGCGATCGCATTCTCGATGCCTGTGCTGCACCGGGTGGTAAAACCATTCACCTGCTAGAACGAGAAAATAAGATTAATCTCATTGCGCTTGATATAGAAGAAAATCGTTTAGAAAAAATTCAGGAAAATCTTGATCGTACCCGCTTATCTGCGCAACTTATTGCTGCAAATGCCTTTAATCCAGACTCGTGGTGGGATAAAAAACCCTTTGATCGCATTTTACTCGATGCTCCTTGTAGTGCCAGTGGCGTAATTCGTCGCCATCCTGACATTAAATTGCTACGCCACAAGGATGACATCCCCAAATTGATGCAAGATCAAGAGCGAATTCTTAATGCACTCTGGCCTCTGTTGAAGTCAGGGGGTATGCTGTTATATGCAACTTGTTCCGTGCTGCCAGAAGAAAACACATTACAAATACAACACTTTCTTCAACAACATACAGACGCCGAACTTCAACCCATAAATTCAGCCTGGGGACAACAGCAAGTCGCCGGTAAACAGATTTTACCGGGAGAGGATGGGATGGATGGTTTCTTTTATGCGCTTATACAAAAACGATAAGACTATTAAAATTACACCAGCAAAAATATTATCTGGCAGAATTTTATTTGCTGCATTATTGTACCTGCTGATTAGCACTACAATTCCCACACCTGGCCATGCTCAGGGCTTTAGAATTCTGGCAGCAGAAACAAAATTAAAAGAACACGTTTTTCACCTTGACGCAAATATGGATTTAAAATTTTCTGATGATGCGCTTGAAGCTCTTCGCAGCGGTGTACCGTTAATTATACTAATTAATATTGAAGTCCTGAAAGACAGAAACTGGTGGTGGGATAAAACAGTTGCTGAACTCGAGCAAGGTTATTTATTGCTTTATCACGCCTTATCAGAAAAATACATAATTCATAATTTAAACAGTGGTGCACAACAAAATTTTATTAGTTTAAATACTGCATTATATTCTTTAAGTAATATTCGTGATTTCCCCTTAATTGATAAAAATTTACTTGAAAAGGATGATGATTATTATGTGCGCTTACGCACCTATCTTGACATCGAATCCTTACCTGCACCAATGCGTCCCATTGCATACATTTCTTCACAATGGCAACTGGAAAGTGACTGGTTTTCATGGCCATTAAAACAATAATCAAACGTTTATTCTCAGGCAACGCTCCCATTGCTATTGTTGTGGTGCTGCTATTAACGTCACTCTATTTAATGAGTATTGCAACTCACAACTCATTATTATTTAGCCGTCTGTATTCTTTATTACTAGGCATCAATTTGCTCGCAACTATATTATTAGTTGGCTTAATTGCAAAAAGTGTCTGGCACCTCATTCAACAATATCGTCAGGGGAAAACCGGCTCACGTTTAACAACTCGACTGGTTATTATGTTTGTCATTCTTTCTGTCACTCCCGTTTCTGTTGTTTATTATTTCTCTTTAGATTTTTTACAACGCGGCATTGATAGCTGGTTTGATGTTCGTGTTGAAAATGCATTAAACGATGCGCTTGAGCTGAGCAAAACATCTTTAGGGGTACGCATGCGTGAGCTACTGCGACAAACTCAACACATGTCCCCACGTCTAAATGCCATTTCTAATGAACTTGCAACACTAACCTTAAATGAACTGCGTGCAGAAAGTGGGGCAAACGAACTAACCTTGTTTACGAATGATGGTCGCATCATTGCCTCAAGCATAAGTGAAACAACCCGTCTTTTACCACAACACCTGGAAGACAATACATTACAACGTTTACGTCAGGGACAAGATGATTTCGGTTTAGTGCCAATACCTGAAATTGGATTACATATTCGAATTGCTATAAATATGGAAAATCCTGATCCTGCTTTAGATGGGCGTATATTACAACTTCTCTACCCTATTACCCCGCGAATTAATCAGCTTGCTGAAAACGTACAACAAGCATTTAGTGCTGTAAGATCCTTAACTATTCTTCGTTTGCCCTTAAAATACAGCTTCATATTGACCTTGTCTCTTGTATTATTACTCAGTATTTTAACCTCAATCTGGGCAGCTTTTTTTGCTGCACGGCGTATGGTTGCACCCATTTCTGATTTGGTAGAAGGCACGCGAGCTGTTGCCGCAGGTAACTATGAAAAACGTCTGCCATTACCTGGTAAAGATGAACTTGGTTTTCTTGTTCGCTCATTTAACGAAATGACTCAGAAAATTTCTATAGCGCAGGAAAATGTTCGCATTAGTCAACAACAGGCTGAAGCACAACATCGCTATCTTGAAACTGTATTAAGTAATCTATCTTCAGGTGTTATCACCCTTGATACACACAATTTTTTACAAACGACTAACCATGCCGCAAATCAGATTCTTAGTGCTTCATTAACCCCTTTTATCGGCCATTTTCTAGACGATGCACTGGAAGAAAATCAACACTTGCAACACTTTATTGATGCTATTTACCCTCATATCGAAGCCAAAGAAGCCCAATGGCAAGAAGAGGTCACGTTGTTTATCGGTGGCGGTCGTAAAATATTAATTTGTCGTGGCACTTTACTCTCTTTATCCGCTGACAATAAAAATCTTGAAGGTGGAAGTATTATTGTATTTGACGATGTTACTGAGCTGGTTAAGGCACAACGTAATGCCGCCTGGGGAGAGGTTGCTCGACGTCTCGCACATGAAATAAAAAATCCACTTACACCCATTCAACTTTCAGCTGAACGTATTCGACATAAATATCTGGACAAAATGGATGCCATCGAGGGTGATATTCTCGATCGTTCTACCCATACAATTGTACAGCAAGTAGAAACCTTAAAAGAAATGGTAAAAGCTTTTTCTGATTATGCTCGTATGCCTACATTATATTTAGATAATATTGATCTAAATAAAATTATTACTGAAGTACTTGATTTATATATCTCACCTAACAATGATACGCTGTTTTCAGTTACACTGGATCCCATCAACCCGACTATAGAAGCCGATATTGGCCGTTTACGTCAGTTACTACATAATCTGATCAAAAATGCTTTGGAGGCTAATCAGGAAAATCATTCGGAATCACAGCGACAAGTAAAAGAAGAAAAAATATATATATCAACCCGCTGTGCTGAAGAGCACGCCTGCCGCTATGTTGAATTAAAAATCACTGATACAGGCCCCGGTATTGCAGAAGAAATGTTTGATCAATTATTTGAGCCTTATGTCACGACCAAGCCTAAAGGTAGCGGCCTTGGTCTGGCAATTGTAAAAAAGATTGTAGAGGAACATGGTGGAATGATATTTGCTGAAAATGCTAAAGATGGTGGTGCTAGTATTATAATTAGATTACCGGTTAGAAAATTAACAAACCTTTACTTAGCAACTGAAAGTACAAAACACAATAACAACGATGCAGCTGCTTAAACCTATGGAAAACGAAAACTCTCACTTTAACGCAGCCAGTATGCCACATATTTTAGTTGTTGATGATGAGCCTGATATTCGGCATTTACTGCAGGAAATTCTTGAAGATGAAGGTTATGATGTTGAAGTCGCCGAAAATGGTGAAACAGCACGACAAGCTTATCGCCAACATCAACCCAATCTCATCTTACTTGATATCTGGATGCCTGATGTTGACGGCATCACTCTATTAAAAGAATGGACTGAAAATGGAAACTTACCTGTACCCGTTATCATGATGTCTGGTCATGGAACAGTCGAAACTGCTGTAGAAGCCACTCGACTAGGCGCATTTGATTTCATTGAAAAACCTCTGTCTCTAGCCAAGCTTCTATTAACAGTTGAACAGGCACTCGATTCTGATAAAACTTTTCGTGAACCAGCCATCCATACACAACAAGGGCTTAGTGTTAACGAGCCAATCGGTCGCAGCCCTGTTATGCAGCATTTACGAGAACAAATAAAACGTATTGCAGAACATGATAGCTGGGTTTTATTAAATGGCGAGGCGGGCAGTGGAATAAAAGTCGCAGCTGGTTATTTGCATAATAACAGTCTTCAACGTGATAATAATTTTGTTGAAGCCAACCTTTCTTCTTTAAGTTATGACAAAAATCCCGAAGAATTTGTTGGACATAATTCAAACAACAATGTTAGTAACGGCCTGCTAAATAAAGCACTGGGTGGTACATTATTTTTACGTAATATAGATGAAGCAGATGAAGTAACACAAAGTTTTTTACTCGGGCTTCTACAAACTAAATCTTTTCAACACATTAACAATTCATCCAATCTCGCCTTTAAAGCACGAATTATTTGTTCTACACATAAAAACCTTGAAAAACTGGTTGAAGAAAATAAATTCAGAAAAGATTTATATTATTTAATTAGTGTTGTACCTCTCCACATTCCTGCATTACGCGAGCATCGGGAAGATATACCTGACTTACTTAATTTTTATACTAATATTCTCGTTGATCAGGAAAAATTACCTTATCGCCATTTTAGTCTCGCGGCACAAAATCGACTGCGTAACTACGAATGGTTAGGTAATATTCGTGAATTAACTAATCTGGTACAACGCTTACTCATCACAGCAGCGGGTAATGAAATTAGCCTTGAAGAAGTTGATTCTGCCATTGATCAAAAAGAAAAATTAATTGTAACTGGAGAAGGAATTTCTATTGCATATGATTTACCATTACGTGAAGCACGAGAACTTTTTGAACGTAATTATTTAATCCATCAACTTAAAAAAACAGGTGGTAGTGTTGGTAAAGTTGCAAAACTTATTGGTATGGAACGTACTCATCTATACAGAAAATTACGTGCATTAAATATCGATCCTAAAACTATACTCATTGAAAACACATAAAGACAACTTATGAAAATTATTATTCTAGGTGCAGGGCAGGTAGGCAGCTCACTGGCAGAAAATCTTACCAGTGAAGCAAATGATATAACGGTTATTGATAAAAATGAAAAAACCTTACTCGCACTGCAGGACCGCCTCGATTTACGTACCATTACAGGCCATGCATCTCACCCTGATATTTTAAGAGCAGCAGGCGCAGATGATGCTGATATGCTCATTGCCGTTACTGATAGCGATGAAACTAATATGGTCGCATGCCAGGTTGCTTATACGGTATTTCATACACCTACTAAAATCGCACGTGTACGAGCCCTGGGTTATTTATCTCATCCACAACTTTTCCAGCAAGAAGCATTACCCGTTGATGTTTTAATCAGTCCTGAACAACTTATTACAGAATACATTCAAAGCTTAATCACCCATCCGGGAGCCCTGCAAGTTCTTGATTTTGCAGACAAAAAGGTTCAACTCGTCGGTGTGCGTGCTTATTACGGTGGGCCTTTAGTTGGTCACGCATTAAGTACAATCAAACAGCACATGCCAGGCGTTGAAATCCGTATCGCCGCAATTTACCGTCGTGATCGCGCTATTATTCCTCAAGGTAACACTGTCATTGAAGCTGATGATGAAGTTTTTTTTGTTGCAACACCAAAATGTATTCGCGCCATGATCAGTGAATTACGCCGCCTTGATAAACCTTATAAACGTATCATGATTGTAGGCGGAGGTAATATTGGTAAACGCCTCGCACAATCTTTAGAAAATGATTATCAGGTAAAACTCATTGACCACAACACAGTTCGAGCACACGAGCTGGCAAAAGAGCTGGATAAAACAATCGTATTAAATGGCGACGCATCGGATGGAAACTTATTGACTGAGGAAAATATTGATAATACTGATATTTTTTGCTCTGTTACCAACGATGAAGAAGCTAATATTTTATCTGCCATGCTTGCTAAACGACTTGGCGCTCGCAAAGTAATGGCATTAATCAATCGCGTTGCGTATGTTGATCTTATTCAAGGCGGCGACATCGACATCGCCATTTCACCACAGCAATCAACTATAAGCAGCTTATTAGCCCACGTTCGGCGCGGTGATGTTGTAAAAGTGCATTCTTTACGTCGTGGCGCAGCTGAAGCAATTGAAGCTATCGCTCATGGAGATAAAACAACATCAAAAGTTGTTGGTCGCCAGATTTGCGAACTTAAATTACCTTATGGAACAAACATAGGCGCCATTGTTCGTGGCAATGATGTCATCATTGCGCATCACAACACAATAATTGAACCTGAAGATCATGTCATACTTTTTCTAATTGATAAAAAATATATTTCTGACGTTGAAAAACTTTTTCAAGTTGGCATTACTTTTATATAAAATTCATTATGCAATTTTTTGTCATACAACGTATCCTTGGAATCCTGTTAATGGTATTTAGTTTTACCATGGTTCCACCAATAATCGTTTCTATTATTTATCTTGATGGTGCTTTTGAGCCTTTTTTTAACGCCTTCGCAGTCACCTTAATTACTGGAATGGTCGCATGGCTTCCGGTAAAAAACTATAAAAATGAATTACGTCTTCGTGATGGTTTTTTAATTGTTGTTTTGTTCTGGACCGTGCTGGCTTCATTTGGTGCCATACCTTTTATATTATCCACACAAATTGATATATCAATAACGGACGCTATATTTGAATCTTTATCCGGTTTAACAACCACCGGAGCAACCGTTATTGTAGGACTAGATCAACTACCTGAATCTATTCTTTATTATCGACAGCAACTTCAGTGGTTAGGTGGTATGGGTATTATTGTTTTAGCCGTTGCCATTATGCCTTTATTAGGTATTGGTGGAATGCAACTTTATAAAGCTGAAACTCCCGGACCAATGAAAGACAATAAGTTAACGCCCCGGATTACCGAAACTGCAAAAGCACTCTGGTATATCTATTTATCATTAACCATTGCTTGTGCTTTTGCTTATTGGCTAGCAGGTATGAGTACTTTTGATGCCATTGGCCATAGCTTTTCAACAATTGCTATCGGTGGGTTTTCTACACATGATGCAAGTATGGGCTTTTTTAATGAAACACCTATGGTTGAGCTTGTAGCTATAATATTTATGCTCATATCTGGTGTAAATTTTTCTTTACACTTTTTGTCCTGGCGAAGCCGCTCTGTCAAAGCATATATACTTGATTCTGAGTTTAAAACTTATATAACATTACTATTCATCGTTACCTTAATTTCTGCTTTTTATTTATATTATACGAATTATTTCATTGCGCCTGAACGAGCATTACTACATGGCATGTTTCAGGCCGTATCTATTGGCACAACAACCGGATTTACCACTTATGATTATCATAACTGGCCCGGCTTTTTGCCTGTTTTATTGCTTTTTACCAGCTTTATTGGTGCTTGTGCTGGCTCTACCGGTGGCGGCATGAAAATGATTCGTTTTTTACTCTTGCTTAAACAAGGTATGCGAGAAATTAAGCGCCTGATTCACCCTAATGCAGTTTTTATTATCAAGATTGGCGGCAAACCCTTATCTGATCGTATTATTCAAGCGGTGTGGGGATTTTTCTCTGCTTACGTTGCGGCATTTGTCATTATACTGCTTGCCCTAATGCTTACTGGTCTGGATCAAATTAGTGCTTTTTCAGCAACTGCTGCTTCGATGAACAACCTTGGGCCAGGTTTAAATGAAGTGGGGTCAAACTATGCAAATATTAATAATGTCGCAAAATGGATATTATGTTTTGCAATGTTATTAGGACGTTTAGAAATCTTTACTCTACTGGTATTACTAACGCCGGCATTCTGGCGCCGATAAAAATGCAATTCAAGGCACTTTCACGCATCATTGGTGTTTTCCTAATTTTCCACAGTCTAGGTCTTTTACCCCCCATTTTTGTCTCGATTTATTACTCCGATGGACAACTCCTGGACTTTCTATACCCTCTCATGTTCTCACTTATCTGCGGTGTCTCACTATGGGGACCATTTCGTCATGATACTTCCGAACTACGCAGACATGAAGGTTTTCTAGTTGTTGCTGCCTTCTGGTTTATTTTGAGCACCCTCAGTGCTTTGCCTTTTATTATTGGACCTCACCTGAATTTTGCTGATTCATTTTTTGAAGCTGCTTCAGCCTTTACCACCACAGGCGCAACGGTTGTTACCCATCTGGATAATTTGCCGCGATCATTACTATTCTATCGACAAGAACTGCAATGGCTGGGAGGTATGGGAATAATTGTATTGGCTGTGGCTATCTTACCCTTGTTGCGCATGGGCGGTATGCAGCTATATCGTGCAGAAACGCCTGGGCCATTAAAAGACGAAAAGCTCACTCCCCGCATCGCACATACCGCAAGGATCTTCTGGCTCATTTATCTATTCATGACATTAATTTGTGCATCTTCCTATTGGTTGGCTGGAATGACATTATTTGATGCAATATGTCATAGCATGTCAACCGTATCCACAGGTGGTTTTTCAACACATGATGCAAGTATTGGATACTTTAATAGTTTTTCAATAGAACTTATTACTATTTTATTTATGTATCTTGGTGCACTTAATTTCTCTATACATTATCTCGCTATATACACAAAGAATTTTCGTTGCTACTTAACAAACCCTGAAATTCAGATTTTTACACTAATTATTATTCTGGTTATTCTCATAACCAGTCTGAAATTATATTTCGATCATACCTACCCAACTTTTACGGAAACATTACGTCATACCACTTTTCTTACGGTATCGATTATTTCCAGTACAGGCTATACAACTGAAAACTTTACAATCTGGCCTCTATTTGTAATAACCCTATTTTTCTTTATCAGCTTCATTGGAGGTTGCTCCGGTTCTACCGCGGGTGGCATGAAAATCATACGTTTTATATTATTGGTTAAACAGGGCTATCGGGAAATTATTCGTCTAATACATCCGTCTATTGTCATGCCTTTAAAAATCAAAGGACGAGCCTATGAGGATTCTGTACTAAGTGGTGTATGGGGATTCTTTTCTTTATATGTTGCAGTTTTCTCCCTTGTTATGTTGGTACTTATGGCTGGTGGGCTCGATCAGGTTACGGCATTCTCTGCAGTTGCAACTTCTATGAATAATCTGGGACCAGGTTTGGGTGGGGTAAGCGAAAATTTTCAACATATTGATGATTGGCAAAAACTGACCCTCGC
This sequence comes from uncultured Thioalkalispiraceae bacterium, assembly GCA_964654445.1. GTDB lineage: Bacteria > Pseudomonadota > Gammaproteobacteria > UBA6429 > Thiohalophilaceae > JAGLTQ01. The sequence goes on along the minus strand of CAZZIS010000060.1, from coordinate 5,642 downwards.
AGTTTGCATGTTACTCGGTCGACTGGAACTTTTCACCGTATTGATTTTACTTACACCAGCGTACTGGCGTCGTTAAATAATGTATGCACATTTTACATTTTAATAATTAACTTTTAACTGTTCACATTTCTTTACAGCTTTGCGCCTGGCTACATTGTCAACTTTACAAAGTTACGCACCTCTAACCAACGAATTCCTCTTTATTTTTTGCTACTGTATTAATCATTATTTAATCAGATGGATCATCGTCAGAACAGATAGTATATCTGTCCCAGTTTCATCTGTAACAAGAAATGGCTCACAGGGCCTGTGGCACCAATTAACTTACCGTTTATATGAAAATATTTTGATAGTGCTCCGCCAGGATATTCATTTCGATAAATATTCGCTTATTTTTATCCCGGCAGAATTGTTTAACCTGGGTATCCAGAGCAGAATCCAGTTTCTGTGACGTGGTCGCACAACCACATAATACAAGCATACAAATGAATGTCACAATATATAAAGCTTATTTTTATAAATAATAATTTTCCTTATAATTGTTTTTAATTCAAATTATTACTTATATATAAATATTATTCTACAGTTACCGATTTAGCAAGGTTACGTGGTTGATCGACATCTGTGCCTTTAAGTACTGCAACATGATAAGCCAGCATTTGTAATGGTACAGAAAATATAATCGGTGAAATTGCAATATCGAGAGGTGCAACTTCTATCACTTTAATGCCATCTTCTGATTTCAGGTTCGTCCCTTTATCCGCAAAAATGTAAAGTTGGCCGCCACGTGCTTTTACTTCCTGTAAATTAGATTTTAGTTTATCAATCAGATTATCATTTGGCGCCACAGCAACTATAGGCATATTTTTATCCACTAATGCAATAGGGCCATGTTTTAATTCGCCAGCAGGATAGCCTTCTGCATGTATATACGAAATTTCTTTAAGTTTTAATGCACCTTCCATTGCAACAGGATAATGCATTCCTCTACCTAAAAATAAAGCATGATCTTTATCGGCAAAATCCTTTGCCATTTCTTTAATTTTATCATCGAGCTTTAATACATTATCAATTATACCGGGTAAATGTCGTAATTGTTCAACAACTTTAGCTTCCGTTTCTGCCGGGAAACCATAACGACGAGCTAAAACAACAACAAGTAATAAAATTGCAACAAGCTGTGTAGTAAATGCTTTCGTAGAAGCAACACCTATTTCAGGGCCTGCTCGCGTCATCATGCTTAATTCTGATTCACGCACTAATGAACTTTCTGGCACATTACAAATCGTCAAGGTATGTTTATAGCCAATTTCTTTTGCTTTTCTTAATGCTGCTAATGTATCTGCTGTTTCACCAGACTGAGATATAGTAATTAATAATGCATCTGGCTGAACAACAACTCTTCTATAACGAAATTCACTTGCAACCTCAACATTTACAGGCAGACTAGTTACAGATTCTATTCCATATTTTGCGATCAATGCTGCATGATAACTGGTACCACACGCAATAATTTGTACTGATTTTATTTTGTCAAATATCTTAATTGCTTTTGGACCAAAACTTGAATCTAAAACAGTATCTTTACCTAAACGACCTTCTAATGTATCCGCAATAGCAATGGGTTGCTCATAAATTTCCTTAAGCATGTAATGTGCATACTCACCTTTATCAACCGCATCACCTGAGAGCCGGCTTTCATGTGTTTCTCTTTCTACCTTATTACCAACCTCATCAAACAATTCAATACTTGATGACTTAATAATTGCCATATCACCTTCTTGTAAGATAATAAATTTATTTGTTTCCGTTAATAAGGCTGACATATCTGATGCTATAAAATTTTCATTCTCACCAATACCAATAACCAGCGGGCTGCCTTTCCTGGCACAAATTAATGTGTCCGGCTCTGTAGTACTCACGACACCTAAAGCATAAGCACCATTTAAATCATTTATAGCTTTTTTAACAGCCTCAAATAAATTATTATTTTCATCCAGGTATTTCTGGATTTGATGAACGATAACTTCGGTATCTGTATCAGAAGTGAAAATAAAACCGTCTTCGATTTGTTCTTTACGTAATACCTCATGATTTTCAATAATGCCATTATGAACAATTGCGACACAATTATTACAAACATGTGGATGTGCATTATTTGCTGTAGGTTCACCATGAGTTGCCCAGCGAGTATGCCCTATACCAATAAAGCCATTAGCTGGTGTTGCAGATAAAGCAGCTTCTAAATTTTTTATTTTACCAACTGCGCGAACACGTTGTATGTTGCCACTATTATCCAAAACAGCAACGCCCGCCGAATCATAGCCGCGATACTCAAGCCTGTGTAAACCATGAAGTAATACAGGGGTAATGTCTCTTTTCGAAACTGCACCAACAATTCCACACATAAACTTTTCTCTATCCTATCGAGCTTATTAAGTTATTATTTTTCTTTTTCTGGCCGTTTCCAGCCCTGGACACTTTTTTGTTTTACACGAGTAATCGCCAGCTCACCTTCTGCAACATCGGTTGTAATGGTTGAACCTGCACCAATAGTCGCATTTTTACCGATTTTTACAGGGGCAACCAGCTGTGTGGCTGATCCAATAAATACATTATCCTCAATAATTGTCTGATGTTTATTAGCACCATCATAATTACAGGTAATCGTACCAGCACCTATATTGACACCCTTGCCAATCATTGAATCACCAATATAAGTTAAATGATTCACTTTACTGCCAGCACCAATAAAACTTTTTTTGATTTCTACAAAATTACCAATGTGAGTATTATCTGATAGCACCGCACCAGGCCTTAATCGTGCAAAGGGGCCGACTTTGCTGCCTTTGCCTACTGATGCATTATCTAAAATACTCATCGGCAAGATCACAACATCATCAGCAATCTTTGAATCTTTTATCACACAATTCGCGCCAATTGAAACATTATTTCCGATTGACACATTGCCTTCAAATATCGCATTAATGTCAATCGAAATATCCTGACCATGCGTTAGCTCACCTCGAATATCTATTCTTGTTGGATCAGCTAGTGTTATACCAGCCATCATTAATTTATTTGCTTGTTCTTGTTGATAAAAACGTTCTAACTCAGAAAGTTGTATGCGATTATTAACGCCCATGACTTCGTATTCATTATTGGGTTGAGTTGTGTGCACAGTAAAATTATCTTTCACTGCCATTGCAATAATATCCGTTAAATAATATTCTTTTTGCGCATTATTATTTTCTAGCTGGCTTAACCATTTTTTTAATAGAACTGCTTTTACTGCTAAAATACCAGTGTTTACTTCATTTATTTTTTTAATTAGTTCGCTGGCATCTTTTTCTTCTGTAATATTTTCAACTAAACCTTCTTTATTACGAACAATACGACCATAACCTTGAGGCTTATCTAAATTTACAGTTAATAATGAAAAACCCTCTTTAGCTTGTTCTAACAATTCAGATAATGTCTCAACTTTAATAAGCGGCACATCACCATATAAAACAAGTATAAGTTGTTCGTCTTTAAATTGATCCTTAACCTGGTCAACCGCATGGCCCGTTCCAAGTTGTTCTGCTTGTAATACCCAATTAATTTCTGGATCATTAACCTGTTGTTGAACTTGCTCACCACCGTGACCATATACAACATTAATAATTTCTGGATTTAATTTTTTTGAGGTATTAATAACATGCTGAACCAAAGGTATACCCGCGAGAGGATGTAATACTTTAGGCAAAGCAGATTTCATTCTTGTACCCTGACCGGCAGCAAGAATGACTATATTTAATGTGAGAGTATCGGACATTGGATATTTATACTTTCCTTGATAAATCAAAATCTCATTTAGTGGACCTTGTTATTATTATGTTGATTTTGCTGATATTTATTAGACAAACCTGAACCAATTTCTTCTACTGTCGCATCACGAACAGCTTCAACGGTCATTCTTACCGTTAACGTTTTTCCGGCAAAAGGATGATTACCATCTAAAAATACTTCACCATTTTCAATTGATACAACAGTCATCATTATTTCTATATCATCTTCATTTTTAAAGATCGCTTGAGCACCTAATTCGTTATATTCAGGTGGTACATCTTCAATTTTTGCACGGTATGTTTTATTTTCATCATAAGAACCAAAACCATCCTCTGGTTTTAAAAGAATTTCTTTTGACTCGCCAACCGTCGTACCTTCTAGCGCCTCTGACATAACCAATGGAAAAGTACGCTCACCTGATCCATGGACATAGTCTACTGCAACATTATTTTGCTCTAAAATCTCACCCTTTTCATTCAAAAAAGAAAATGTGAATGAAACTACTTTATGCTTTTCAACTTTGTTGCTCATTTCTAAATCCTGTTACTAACCTTATAAAACAATAATTCTGCTAAACCCGTAGTTTATCAGCAACTATGCACGAGAAATAGTTTTCGTCAGTACAAAGCAAAAACACCTAAAAAAGCGGACTAGCCCATGGACGGGCGTAGGTAGGGCAACGCAGGAGCAGTTGCCGAGTGTACGGTTAGACCACTCTCGCACCTCCTTATGCTGCGCGGCACCTGAACATCCTTGTTCAATGTACGTGAACATTTTGACGGTATTTTTGTCATGCCCCACCTACAGTTTTTTAGTATAGAGGTTATAACACCGTAATGGCGGAAAAGATGAAACGTGTATAAAAAAAGGGCAGATTATCTGCCCTTTTTAATACTCTCGATATTGCTTACAATATTAACGTTTTTTACGGAAACGCTCAATCATTCGCAACTGCGCAACAGCCTCAAGCAATTTCGATTGTGCTTCAGCAATATCCATATCACCTTCGCGATTTGAAATAGCTTCTTCAGCGGCCTGTTTTGCTTCCATCGCCGCAGCTTCATCCAGGTCTTGTGCACGAACTGCAGTATCAGACAAAATAGTGACTGTACTCGGCTGAACTTCCATCATGCCACCTGAGACATAAATAGATTCTTCCTCACCACCTTGCTTGGTGATACGAACTTCACCTGGCTTAAGTGGCGTCAATAATGGTGTGTGACGAGCGTGAATACCCACTTCACCCATGATTGCCGGTGCAATAACGATTTCTGCTCGGCCGGAAAATAATTCCTTCTCAGCACTAACAATATCTAAATGCATGGTCATTGCCATACGCTTTCTCCAATAGTTTAAAGCAGACTATTATTTAATAGTCTTCGCTTTTTCAATTGCTTCTTCGATAGTACCAACCATGTAAAACGCTTGTTCTGGCATATGATCGTACTCACCATCAACAATGCCTTTGAAGGCTTTGATAGTTTCTTTTGCAGAAACGTATTTACCAGGAGCACCGGTGAATACTTCAGCAACGAAGAAAGGTTGAGATAAGAAACGTTGGATTTTACGAGCACGAGAAACGATTAATTTATCTTCTTCTGATAATTCATCCATACCCAAAATCGCAATGATATCTTTTAATTCTTTGTATTTCTGCAAAGTGCCCTGAACGCCACGCGCTACATTATAGTGCTCGTCACCAATAACCAATGGATCAAGTAAACGTGAAGTTGAATCCAAAGGATCTACCGCCGGGTAAATACCGAGTTCAGCAATTTGACGAGAAAGTACGAGTGTCGCATCTAAGTGAG
>CAZZIS010000059.1:0-19033 GCA_964654445.1 uncultured Thioalkalispiraceae bacterium | reverse complement strand
ATGGAAAGTCTTCACAACGATACGCCAAAGTTGCAGAAGAAGAAGCTGAGTATGGGACATTAACGGTTAAACAAATGAATAAGAAAGTTGAGCAACTTGAGCAGGAAATGTACAAGCACGCACAAAATTTGGAATTTGAAGAGGCCGCGAATATTCGTGACAAAATTAAAAAGCTTGAGGAAGGTCAGTTGGGCTTAAGTTAACATCATAGTCATGCGGTAATCGAATAGTTTAGGATTGCCAAAAGAGTAACTTGTCGGCCTGAAGAGCCGACCTGCAAATTAAATATTAATAAACTAGAAGAACATAAAAATGAAAAATCTCTGGAATGATGCTGAACTAAAAAATATATCAGGTGATGTAGCAGAACGAGTTTATTCATCGCGTTTACTGGGAAAAGATAAATCATTAGTTTTACATGGTGGTGGTAATACCTCCGTTAAAGTTACTGAAAAAAACCTCTTTGCTGAAGATGAAAATATACTTTATGTTAAAGGCAGTGGCTGGGATCTTGAAACCATTGAAGCAGAAGGTTATGCCCCTGTTCATCTTGAACATTTAAAACGATTGGCAGAATTGCCATCACTGTCAGATCCTGAAATGGTTAATGAACTGGTTACTCATATGACCAGAGCTTCTGCACCAACTCCCTCTGTTGAAGCAATTTTACATGCCATCATTCCATTTAAATTTGTTGATCATACTCATGCCGATGCCGTGGTAACGATTACCAATTCACCGGATGGAGAAGAAAGAATTCGACAAATATATGGCGAACAGGTCATTATTGTACCTTATGTCATGCCCGGTTTTGATCTTGCACGACTTTGTACCGAACGGCTTCGGGATGATCTCAATTCAAATACCATTGGCATGGTTTTGATGAACCATGGTATTTTTTCATTCGGTGATACTGCAAAACAATCCTATGATCGAATGATCGATTTAGTTAATCAGGCAGAAGCTTATTTACAGACACAAGGAGCCTGGGAACTTGAAGTAAAGTCGATTCCAGCTATAAAGAATTCTGGAATGGCATTGGCTGGTTTACGACAACAGGTTTCAGAAGTGGCTGGTCATGCAATGATCATGTCACGTCATTCTGATTCAGAAAGCATGACCTTCGTTACACGAGAAGACTTAAATATCATTGCTTGTCAGGGACCCGCAACACCGGATCATGTGATTCGGACTAAACGTTTACCAATGGTAGGACGAGACATTAAAACCTATGTCAGTGAATACCAAAAATATTTTTCTGAAAATGAACCTTTGGCTAATGAACGTAAAACTATATTAGATCCTGCTCCCAGAGTTTTACTCGATCCAGAACTGGGGCTGTGTGCAATCGGTCGTTCGATCAAAGATGCAGACATTGTTGCCGATATTTATAAACACACAATGCAAACCATTCAACGCGCTGAGTTACTCGGTGGGTATCGTGCCTTACCTGCAAAGGATATTTTTGATGTTGAGTACTGGGATCTTGAACAAGCCAAGTTAAGTAAGTCAGGTAAGTTACCATCATTTAGTGGAGAAGTTGCTCTTGTTACCGGAGCTGCATCTGGGATAGGTAAAGCGTGTGTCGATTCATTGCTTGCTCGCGGTGCAGCTGTAGTTGGACTTGATATTAATCCTGATATCAAAACCATATACTCACGCGCGGACTATCTGGGAATTGTCTGTGATGTGACTTCAGATAAAGAACTTAATGATGCCCTTGAACAAACAGCTAATTCTTTTGGTGGGTTAGATATGTTGGTTCTTAATGCTGGAATATTTCCCGGGGGATGTAAGATAGCTGAACTAAAAATGGAAGCATGGCGCAAGGTGATGGCTGTAAATCTTGATGCAACGCTTGCTTTAATGAGCGCATCTCATCCTTATCTTTGCCTTGCTCCGAATGGTGGCCGTGTTGTTGTTATTGGTTCAAAAAATGTCCCTGCGCCAGGGCCGGGAGCTGCTGCTTATTCAGCATCAAAAGCGGCCTTGAATCAACTTGCCCGGGTTGCTGCGCTGGAATGGGGTGAAGATAATATCAGGATTAACTCAGTCCATCCAAATGCCGTATTTGATACGGGCATATGGACAGAAGACGTTCTTGAAGCACGGGCTAAACATTACGGGATCACTATAGATGAATATAAAACGAATAATATTCTAAAGACAGAAGTGACGAGTCATGATGTTGCTGAATTAGTAATAGAAATGTGTGGCTCATTGTTTGCCAAAACAACAGGTGCACAAGTTCCTGTTGATGGTGGTAATGACCGGGTGATTTAAAAATCATTGCGGTTCTATTTCCAAATGATGAGCAGTTAAACTTTGTAGGTGCGAATTTATTCGCACGCGGTGCTAATAAAAACCTCTATTAAATTCAAGAGAACAACAATGATAAAAAATGAAAATGTATCAGGCATTGAAACACTAAGATGGAAGAATGGTTGTCTGGAAATGATTGACCAGCGTATTTTGCCCGCCAGCTTTAAATATATCACTTATGATTCTGCTGAAAGTGTTGCTGATGGAATACGTTCTATGGTTGTGCGAGGTGCCCCTGCGATTGGTTGTGCAGCCGCGTATGGTGTTGCATTAGAAGCTTTAAAATTAAAGTCAGCTTCTGTCGATGATTTTAATAAGGGAATGGATACTGCTTTTAAAGTACTTGCTGAAAGCCGACCTACCGCAGTGAATCTGTTTTGGGCACTTAAACGAATGAAAGAAAAAATACCTGGCTCAAATGATATTCGTCCAGGTGAGGTTGCTGATATTCTTTTAGCTGAAGCACATGACATATTGGCTGAAGATATTCGAATCAATCGAAGAATGGGTGAATTTGGAGCAGAGTTATTACCCGATGGTGCACGTGTGCTCACCCATTGTAATGCAGGCGCTTTAGCGACAGCGGGTCATGGCACGGCTCTTGGTGTTATTCGATCCGCCGTTGAAGCGGGAAAGAAAATCTCGGTTATTGCCGATGAGACCCGGCCATTTTTGCAAGGTGCAAGGCTCACTGCCTGGGAAATGGTTCAGGAAAAAATTCCTGTGACATTAATTTCCGATAACATGGCTGGCCATTTAATGAGTCAAGGCGAAATTGATATTGTTGTAGTTGGAACGGATCGTGTCGCCGCAAATGGGGATGTGGCAAATAAAATTGGTACATACATGGTTGCTGTGTTGGCGAAACGTCATGGTATTCCATTTTATGTAGCTTGCCCTTTATCAACTATTGATATGTCTATATCAAATGGTGGTGAGATCCCAATTGAAGAACGACCTGCCGAAGAAGTGACTGGATTCAGAGAATGTCAGTGGGCGGCTGAGGGGGTTAAAATTCGTAATCCTGCTTTTGATGTGACTCCCGCTGAATTAGTAACCGGGCTGATTACTGAAAAAGGGGTTATTAAACAACCAAATATAGATAATATTGCTGCTTTGTTTTCAAATTAGATATTTACCAATACTATTATTGCGCATTTATGAGCGCTTCAATATAAAAAATACTCAGTAGTATTGGTTTGGAAATATAGCTTATAAACTAATACCTCCATATAAAACTCCTCTAAATGTTACAAAATGTAAAATTTGAACTTATTGTTATAAATCCTTGAAATGATATAGTTTTATGGTAATGTTCAAGTGTTGAACACATAAAGGCAATCTGTCCATTGAAGGATGAAATAACATATAAGTTACTGAAATTGATTAAGGATGAACCTCATTTGAACCAACGTGAAATGGCTCAAAAAATGGGTGTTAGTTTAGGTAAAACGAATTACTGCCTTAAAGCATTAATAGATAAGGGATTTATTAAGGCCCGAAACTTTTATAATAATAAAAAGAAAAGTGCATATATTTATTTCCTCACTCCACAAGGAATCGAAGAAAAAGCACAGGTTACTTATCGTTTCTTGCAAAGAAAAATAAAAGAATACGAAAGTATAAAAGTTGAAATTGAAAGTTTAAAAAATGAAGCTGCTTTAACCAAAGAGATTGAAGTGAAAGATCATGATCCTCAATAAAAACAAACAAAAAGGAAAGCGTTGCTGGTATTTAGTCGTAACAAAACCACAATCCGAATTTAAAGCACAAGAAAATTTGATGCGACAGGGGTATGAAATCTATTTGCCCCTTGTACAAACCTCATGCCGACGTAAAGGTAAAAATGTAAAACGCACTGAAGCTTTTTTCCCTCGCTACCTTTTTATACATCTTGATAAAGAAGCGGACAACTGGTCACCCATACGTTCAACTATTGGTGTCGCAGGCATGATACGTTTTGGTGGAATGCCTGCAGTAGTACCTGAAAGTATATTAGATAATCTGAAAAAAAATGAAAATGAATTCGGTTTGCAATCAATCGAAAAGAAAGAATTAAACCTTGGTGATAAAGTAGAAATTATAGATGGGCCTTTTGAAGGTCATAAAGCTGTTTTTCAAAAAATGAAAAGTGCTGATCGTGTTTCTGTCTTATTAGATGTGGTTGGAAAAAACACTCAAGTTATATTGAGTATGCATGAGTTAGAAATAGCTTAGTAACGCTTGTCATTCCAGAGGTCTTTTATCTGGAATCCAGTCATCCTTATACTTGCTTTTAAGCACGGTAGGGCGGTAGCGTGTTACAAAATTAATATAAAGTATTAAATAATAAATCTGAGACTATTATTGATTTTATTTAGTAGTCTATCTAATTTGAGTATCTTTAAGTCTTAAGAATTTAATTATGTTAAATAATATAGCTCTCATTCCTCTTCGTGGCGGGTCAAAAGGGATACCAAAAAAAAATATCAAGTTAATCGCAGGTAAACCATTATGTGCCTGGGTACTGGAAAGTGCAGTAGCATGTGATTTGATTGATGATGTTTATGTTTCAACAGACTCAGAAGAAATTTCTCAAGTTGTTGATGATTTGAATATTGGTGTGAAGTTAATTGTAAGACCTCCTGAACTTGCAACGGATAGTGCATCGACCGAATCTGTAATGTTACATTTTGCAGAAAATGTTGATTTTGATGTTTTAACAACAATTCAGGCTACGTCCCCACTATTAAATACCTTGCACCTTGAAAATGCTATAAAACAATTTACTAACAAACAGTTTGATTCGATGTTGAGTGCAGTGAGAACAAAACGCTTTTTCTGGAATGATAACGGTACACCAATTAATTATGAACCAGAGAAACGTCCACGACGACAGGATTTTAATGGCACCTTAATGGAAAATGGTGCTTTTTATTTGACTAAACGTAACATATTAGAAAAATATAATTGTCGGCTTGGTGGGAAAGTTGGTGTGTTTGAGATGCCGGAAGAAACAACGTTAGAAATAGATGAGCCTGATGATTGGTATGCTATTGAAAGATTACTTACAGATATGAGTAAATAATGATTATTGAAAAAAATTTTTCTAAATATGTAGTCTTTTCAGAAGATACGATTTTAAGCGCTCTAAATAAAATCAGCGCAAATAAAGAGAGACTTATTTTTGTAGTATCAGAATCAGGTAGTCTTGAGGGCGCATTGACTGATGGTGATCTTCGACGCTGGCTTATTAATACGCCTGATGTCGATCTTCAGAAAGCTATTAATGTCATCATGAATAAAAATATCCGTCGGGCTCGAGTGGATGATAGGCCTGAAGATATAAGTAAGTTACTGGACGAAAAATACACTGCGATACCACTGATAGATATTAATAATCGGATGGTTGCTGTGGCATTTGGTCGTCATGCGGAAATTGAAATTGCCGGACAGGTGATTAGCGAAAAATCTCACGTATTTGTTATTGCTGAGATAGGAAATAATCACAATGGAAGTCTTGAATTAGCAAAAAAACTTATTGATGAAGCAGTTTCCGCTGGAGCGGATTGTGCTAAATTTCAGATGCGAAGTATGGAAGAGTTATATAAAAATAATGGTGGTGTTGTGGATGCCAGTGCAGATCTTGGTGCGCAATATACACTTGATTTGTTATCGAAGTTCCAATTAACAGATGAGCAATTGTTCGAGGCATTTGACTACTGTCATGACAAAGGAATCATTCCTCTTTGTACTCCATGGGATGAAGAGTCTTTGGCTAAACTTGAAAACTATGGACTCCAGGCTTATAAACTTGCTTCTGCCGATTTTACTAATTATGAGCTCATGTCGGCAATTGCACAAACTCACAAACCGATTATTTGTTCTACAGGTATGTCCTCTGAACGAGAAATTATTGATGGTATAAAAAAACTGAAGAGCTTAGGCTCTCCTTTTATTCTCTTACATTGTAATTCTACTTATCCTGCACCCTTCAAAGATATTAATCTCAAATATATGAATTATTTATCTAAACAAGGTGAATGCCTGGTTGGTTACTCAGGCCATGAGAGAGATATAAATGTTGCAATTGCAGCTGTTTCTCTAGGAGCGAAAGTAATTGAAAAACATTTCACCCTTGATCGTGCCATGGAAGGTAATGATCATAAGGTAAGCTTGCTGCCGAATGAATTTGCGAAGATGGTAACAGGTATTCGTCAGGTTGAAGAAGCTCTGGGCGCTGTTAGTGAGCGAATAATTACTCAAGGCGAAATGATGAACCGGGAAAATCTGGCTAAGAGTCTGGTTGCATCACGAGATATCGAAGCTGGTGTTGAAATAACAGAGGATATGATTGAGGTAAAGAGTCCAGGTCAGGGTTTACAACCAAATAGAAAGGAGGAATTGATTGGTCGTATTTCGATTTCAGATAAAAAAGCAGGTGATTTTTTCTTTCCTAGTGATTTAGGTATCAATCGTACGCACGCAAGAGATTATACCTTTCCACATAAATGGGGGATACCTGTTCGGTATCATGATTTAGAGAAAATGCTAGGTATGTCTAATATGGATATGTTGGAGATACATCTTAGTTATAAAGATATGGAACTTGATTTTAAAAAATATATCAAGGCACCACTTGATACTGGTTTAGTTGTTCATAGTCCCGAGTTATTTGAAGGAGATCATACTCTGGATTTATGTTCTCTTGATGATGACTATCGTAAACGCTCAATTGCTGAAATGCAGCGGGTGATCAATCTCACAAAAGCATTATCAAAATCATTTAATAATTCAGCACTCACATGTATTGTCACGAATGTAGGTGGATTTAGTCATGATAGCCATATTGAACCAAACCAGTTTAAAGAATTGTACAGAGTACTTGAAGATAGTTTTTCACAATTAGATATGGAGGGTGTTGAAATAATTCCACAAACTATGCCTCCATTTCCATGGCATTTTGGTGGTCAGCAATTCCATAATTTATTTGTTGATGCAGAAAGTATCGTAAAATTTTGTAAGAAAAATTCAATGCGAATCTGTCTTGATATGTCTCATTCAAAACTTGCCTGTAATCATGCTAATTGGTCAATGACCGAGTTTGTTAAAAAAGTAGCACCATACGTCGCACATTTACATTTGGCTGATGCAACAGGGGTTGATGGTGAAGGTATTCAGATTGCTGATGGTGAAGTTGACTGGTCAGCTTTCGCTGATTTAGCAGTTGATTTAATGCCAGATACCACTTTCATTCCTGAAATATGGCAGGGACATAAAAACAATGGCGAAGGTGCCTGGGTTGCTCTTGAACGTTTAGAAACAATCTTTAAGAAAAAATAATTTTAATAGAACATAAAATATTTGGAAATTTAAATAATGTTTAATAATAAATCAATTTTAATTACAGGTGGCACTGGTTCTTTTGGTAAACAATATCTTCGCACGTTATTAGATAAATATAGCCCCGCGCGTTTAATTGTTTATTCCAGAGATGAACTTAAACAATTTGAAATGCAACAGGAATTCAATGATCCTTGTATGCGTTATTTTATTGGCGATGTTCGTGATCGTGAACGTCTTAGTCAAGCAATGCAGGGGGTAGATTTCGTAATTCATGCGGCGGCCTTAAAACAGGTACCTGCTGCTGAATACAACCCAATGGAGTGTATTAAAACAAATATACATGGAGCTGAAAATGTAATTCAGGCAGCATTGGAAAATAATGTTGAAAAAGTGATAGCTCTTTCTACTGATAAAGCGGCGAACCCGATTAATCTTTATGGTGCTACTAAATTGGCATCAGATAAATTATTTGTTGCAGCTAATAATATGGCTGGTGGTAGACGAACAAAATTTGCGGTTGTGCGTTATGGTAATGTTGTTAAATCACGTGGCTCAGTTGTCCCTTTCTTTGAAAAATTAATTGAAGATGGTTCCGGTTCGTTACCAATTACAGATGCTGCAATGACTCGTTTCTGGATTACATTACAGGAAGGTGTTGATTTTGTGTTGAAAAACTTTCAGCGTATGTATGGCGGTGAAATTTTTGTACCAAAGATACCTTCGGCACGGATAGTTGACCTGGCAACGGCTATGGCACCAAAGTTAAAACAAAAAATTATCGGTATCCGCCCTGGTGAAAAATTACATGAAATCATGTGTCCAGCAGATGACTCACATCTGACATTAGAATTTAGTGATCATTATGTTTTAAGGCCGAGTATTACTTTTACTAGTCGTCCTAATGATTTCGAAATAAATGCATTGGATGAGAAAGGTAAACCCGTTACGCAAGGTTTTGAATATAATTCAGGTACAAATGAGCACTTCCTTACTATTGAAGAGGTTCAGGAATACAATCGTATAGCAGGTGTTTGATGATTCCATACGGACGTCAGGATATTACACAATCTGATATTGATTCTGTTGTTGAAGTTTTAAAATCAGATTATTTAACACAAGGTTCAGTTGTTCCTGAATTTGAACAGTTTGTAGCAAACTATTGTGGCACTAAACATGGTGTGGCTGTAAATAGTGCAACATCTGCACTGCATATTGCATGTCTTGCACTAGGATTAGGTAAAGGTGATATCTTGTGGACAACACCAATTACTTTTGTTGCTTCAGCAAATTGTGGTTTATTTTGTGGTGCTAAAGTTGATTTTGTTGATGTTGATTCTAAAACCTACAATATGTCAGTCGCAGCATTGGCTGAGAAGCTTAAAAAAGCTAAAAAAAATAACACCTTGCCTAAAGTACTTGTGCCCGTTCATTTATGTGGTCAAATGTGTGAAATGCAGGCTATTTATGAGTTATCTCAAGAGTATGGTTTTCGTATAATTGAAGACGCGTCACATGCTATTGGCGGTCGTTATCAAGAAAAGCCTACAGGCAGTTGTCAGTATTCAGATATTACAATTTTTAGCTTTCATCCGGTAAAAATAATTACAACAGGTGAAGGCGGTATTGCTTTAACTAATGATGCTGAGTTAACCCAGAAAATGAAATTACTACGTAGCCATGGTATTACTCGTGATGAAAATCTGATGACAGAAACCACTCACGGTGGCTGGTATTATCAGCAAATCGATCTTGGTTTTAATTACCGAATGACGGATATTCAGGCTGCCTTAGGGTTAAGTCAGATTGATCGCCTTGATGACTATGTCGCTAAGCGGCATCAAATTGCAGTTCGTTATAACGAGTTGTTGTCAGAATTGCCAGTAATTATTCCGTGGCAGCATCCAGACAGTTATTCTGGGCTGCATTTATATGTTATTCGGTTGAAACTAGATTTAATTTCAAAATCTCATAAACAGGTATTTGATGCTTTACGAGATTCAGGTATTGGTGTGAATTTGCATTATATCCCTGTTCATACTCAACCTTATTATCAACAAATGGGTTTTAAGCAAGGTGATTTTCCTCAAGCAGAACAGTATTACTCTGAAGCAATTAGCCTTCCAATGTTTCCAACATTGAGTGAGCAAGATCAAAATACAGTAATTGAGACACTTAGGCGGGTAGTTGAAGGGTGAAACTAGCTGTAATACCAGCAAGAGGTGGTAGCAAACGTATACCAAAAAAGAATATTAAAGATTTTCTTGGTAAACCGATTATCGCTTATTCGATTGAAGCAGCTATAGCGTCAGGTTGCTTTGATAAGGTAATGGTTTCAACTGATGATGAAAAGATTGCCAAAGTTGCAAAACAGTATGGTGCAGAAGTTCCTTTTATGCGTCCACCTGAATTGTCAGATGATCATACTGGTACAAATGATGTAGTCAAACATGCTATTAATTGGTATACAGAACAAAATATAAATATTGAATATACCTGCTGTATTTATGCGACTTCCCCATTTTTACAGCCACAGTCACTACAAGACGGACTGAAGCAATTACAAACATCTAATTGTGCTTATGCTTTTTCAGCGACCAGTTTTTCATTTCCAATACAAAGAGCAATTAAACTAACCGAGGATGGTCGTATTGAAGCTTTTTACCCTGAGTATATTTTTACACGATCACAGGATTTAGAAGAAGCTTATCATGATGCAGGTCAGTTTTATTGGGGTAAATCATCAGCATTTCTCAATGATGAAGTTGTTTTTTCGAATATATCAATACCTATTATTTTACCTCGTTATTTAGTACAGGATATCGATACGTTGGAAGACTGGAAAAAAGCTGAACTCATGTTCAAAATACTGCTTGAAACAAAAGAAATTGAAATTTAAAGCAGTAGATATTCTAATTAATAAATTATAACGACAGCAGGTAATAAAAATGTATTGTAAAAAATGCTTGTATCCAGAAACCAAACAGGATATCTGGTTTGATGAAAATGGTACATGCTCAGCATGTCTTGCATATGAAAACCGCAAAGCAATAAATTGGGATGAGCGACGAAAAGAATTGGAAACAATTGTTGCAAAATTTAAGCGGGACAAAGGATATGACTGTATTGTACCGGTGAGTGGCGGCAAAGACAGCACATATCAGATATTGCAGGTATTAAATCTCGGATTGAAACCTTTAGCTGTTATAGCTGAAACATGTGATTTAAGTGATATTGGCCGAAGAAACATTGATAATTTGAAATGGATAGGTGTTGATGTTATTCAGTATTCTACTTCAAAGCTGGTACGGAGCAAGCTTAACAGAGCAGGACTTGAGCTGGTTGGAGACATTTCATGGCCAGAGCACGTATCTATTTTTACAACTCCAATACAGGTTGCAGTTAATTTTAATATCCCATTAGTGATATGGGGAGAAAATCCACAGAATGAGTATGGTGGTCCCGCAGCAAATCAAGATAACAATATACTTGATCGGAAGTGGCTGGAAGAATTTGGTGGGCTAATAGGTCTACGAGTTGACGATCTTTTGGGGTATGAGGGTATCGAGAAAAAAGATTTGAATATGTTTGTGTATCCTGATGATGAAGATTTACAAAGGGTAGGCGTGACAGGTTTATTTCTTGGGTATTACCTGCCATGGGAAAGTTATCACAATAAATTGATTTCACAGGCAAATGGTTTTGAAAGTTACGGCAAGCCGGTTGAAGGACATTTTGTCGACTGTGAAAATCTTGATAACTATCAGGCTGGGTTGCATGAGTATTTGATGTATTTAAAGTTTGGTTATGGAAGAGCGACGGCACAAGCCTCAATGGACATTCGACGAAATCGTGTTACACGAGAAGACGCAGCTAAAGTTATTGTTAAACTTGAAGGAAATTATCCAGCATCTTTTCTTGGGAAAAACTTGCAAGACATACTTGCAGATATAGGTATGACACAGAAAAAGTTTGATGAAATTTGCGACCAATATACAAACTATGAATTATTTGAAGTCGACAAAGACGGGGAGCTGGTAAAAAATCCTGATGGTTCTCCTATTAGAAAATATTTTCCGTAAGCTATAGTTATGATTGGTATCGTATCTGTTGGTTTGAGCAATCTAAGTTCAATACGTAATGCATTAGAGTTTCTTGGCTACAAATCAATTCTGCTTGAAGAGCCCCGCAACTTTCAACATGCAGATAAAATATTGCTTCCAGGTGTAGGTAGTTTTAAAGAAGCTATGACTAGACTTAAGGAAAAGGAATTAGACAGTTCCTTAAAAGATGCATATAACCAGGGAGTTCCAGTATTAGGCATATGCCTTGGGATGCAATTGTTGGCTGATATTGGTTTTGAAGGGGGGGAATCAGAAGGATTAGGTCTCATACCTGGCTCGGTGAGTCTGATAGACTGCCCTAAATTAAAGCTTCCTCATATGGGATGGAATAATATTTCCATAAGAAATTCTGACAAAGTTGTAACTGATAGTTTTAATGAACTTGATTATTATTTTATTCACAGTTATCAGTTTCATGTTGCTGAAAAAAATAATGTATTGGCAACGAGTAATTATGGGCAGGAGTTGCCCTCGATAGTAAAAAAAGATCATGTTTATGGGTTTCAATTTCATCCAGAAAAAAGTCAGCGAGCAGGACTTGAATTGTTAAAAAGTTTTATTATTAATGCTTAAACACAGAGTTATTTCATCAATTGTTTTTAATGGCAAAACGATTACTCGAGGACACAATTTTAAAAATAATCGACCTGTTGGTTCATTAATCCAACAGGTAAAAATATATAACTTACGAGAAATTGACGAGTTAATTATTTACAACATCGATGGCACTATTCTTCCAAAAAAACACCTTGATAACATATCTAAATCATGCTTTATGCCTCTTGCTATAGGTGGAGGTATTCGAAAGATTGAAGATATTGAATTTTTACTTGAGCATGGTGCAGATAAAGTAATATTAAATACTATATGTGCAAATAATACATCTTTTTTAAAAGAAGCCGTTAAGTGTTTTGGTTCGCAAGCGATCACTGTTGGTGTTGACTACAAAATTCATAATGCTGATATAGTTCATTATATTGAGAATGGCAATATTGCTACAGGTAAAAAAATTCAAGATTGGTGTAAAGAAATTGAGGGTTTTGGTGCTGGTGAAATAATCATCACAAATATAGACAGGGATGGTAAACAATTGGGATATAATATTGATGATACAGTAATTCTTGCTGAAGGGATTAATATTCCGGTAGTGATCTCGGGTGGTGCTGGAAAATTCGATGACTTTTCCAATGCGCTAAATACAAAGAAAATTGATGCAGTGTGTGCATCATCATTTTATTTATTTAATCAGCATAAACCATCTGATGTCAAAGAACACCTTCAAAAGTTAAATATTCCTGTTCGATTATCCTATACATTGTAATTACTAATTATGAGATCTTTTTTTCTGCAGAAATATGACTAACAACCACAATATTGTATTTCGTACAGATGCTTCGGCCATTATTGGTATAGGACATGTAATGCGATGCCTGGCATTGGCAAACGAGCTAAAAAAATTTGGTGCTCGCATCTATTTCTTGAGTAGGAATCTTCCTGATTACATAAGTAAATTAATTGTTTCTGAAGGTCACTACGTTAATATGCTTGCTTCAAAACAAGAATGTCATTTTGATAATATTGCAGAAAATACGTATCAAGAGTGGTTGGGTGTTGAAATGATGCAAGATGTTAATGAAGTGTGTTTTTATCTTTCTAAGATTAAGCCAGATTGGCTACTAGTAGATCATTATGCGCTTGATAGTGAGTGGCATAATAGGATTAAACCTTACACAAAAAAAATAATGGTCATTGATGATTTAGCAAATAGAAAATTGAGTTGCGATATTCTATTAGATCAAACGTATCAACGAAACAAATATGATTATAAAAATTATCTGGAGAAGAATTGTCAGTTATTTCTGGGAACAGAATATGCACTTTTAAAACCAGAATTTCACAACTTAAGACAATCTGCAATAAGTAAACGAGAGAAATATCAAGGGATTCGAAGGTTGCTTATTTCTGTAGGTAGTATGGATCCCGATAATTACACATGTAGAATTTTAAAGGGGCTAGTGCAGGTAAAGTGGCCTTATAAACCAGAAGTGGATGTGGTGCTAAGTAGTGTGTCACCAAGCTATCCAGAAATTATGGATACTTCACTTAATTGTGGTTTAACTATAAATGTTCATACAGATACAACAAGCATGCAAGAATTAATGTTGCAATCAGACTTAGCAATAGGATCCGGTGGTACGAGTTCCTGGGAGAGATGTTGCCTTGGTCTGCCATCAATTGTTATACAAATAGCTGAAAACCAGCGCCTTGTAATTGCTAATTTGGCAAAATCTAAAGCAGTGATAAGACTCCAGGGAAATGATATATCGAATGAGGTTAGGGATTGCATGCACGAAATTTTATCTAATAAAATTAATTTAAAATTGATTTCTGATAGAGCCTTTAAAGTTTGTAATGGTCTGGGTGCCAAGTTAATAGCTATTAAATTATGTCCAAAATATGCTTCCGACACGCATCCAGTAAGTCTTCGAATGGCAAGAGTCTCTGATATTGAATTAATGTATGAATTGCAAAGTGACCCTCGAACAAGAGCCTACTCACACAATAACTTTGCACCTTCATATGCACACCATAAAAAATGGGTGTTGAATAAGTTAGATGATATAAATTGTAATTTTTATATTATTGAACATAATAATCAGGTAGCGGGTGTTGTTCGACTGGATTTTAAGTATGAGAAAAATAATTTCGATGGATATTATTTGCTATCAATTTATATCTCCCCTGAACACTACCAAAAATCTATTGCTGCTATAGCATTAGAGTATATAAATAATATATATAGTACTTTTGATATTCATGCAGAGGTACTACCTGAAAATATTGCATCGATTAAAACATTCATGAAATCTGGGTATAAAAAAGTTGAAAACAAAGATTTATTTATTAGATATGCAAATATACATCATTAAAGATACAGCTGGTTTTACTGGCTCTGAAGGTTCAGGATTCTTGTATGCGAGAGATTGAAATAGACAAAAGAAAAATAGGTAAGAATTATTCGCCGTATATTATTGCTGAGTTATCTGCAAATCATAATGGAAAAATTGACAGGGCATTTCAAATTATTGAAATGGCAAAACAGATGGGGGCTGATGCAATAAAACTTCAGACTTATACGGCAGAAACAATGACCATACGCTCTGATAAAGAAGATTTTCAAATTCATGGCGGACTATGGGATGGCTATGATTTATATAGATTATATGAATGGGCACAAACACCATATGATTGGCATAAGCCGATGTTCGATTATGCAAGAAAAATTGGTATTACTTGTTTTAGTACACCATTTGATGAAACAGCTGTTGATTTACTTGAAGACTTGAATGCGCCCGCATATAAAATTGCGTCATTTGAAGCCATTGACTTACCACTTATTAAATACGTATCACAGACTAAAAAACCTCTAATAATTTCAACTGGCATGGCAAATTTGGAGGAAATTACTGAGGCAGTTGAAGTTGCCCGTAATAATGGTACTAATGAAATTGCATTATTACACTGTATTAGTGGATATCCAGCACCAGTAGAAGAATGTAATTTGCAAACGATTGACGATCTTAATCGACGATTTAATGTTATTTCAGGTTTGTCTGATCATACGATGGGTACAACGGTCTCGGTAGCCGCGGTTGCAGTTGGAGCAAGTATTATTGAGAAGCATGTAACATTAAATAGAAATGATAAGGGGCCCGATAGTGAATTTTCACTTCAACCGGAAGAGCTGAAGGATTTGTGTGTGTCTACAAAAAACGCATGGAGTGCACTTGGTAAAGTAAGTTATGAACAGCAATGTGCAGAAAAGGAAAATATAAAATTCAGACGCTCAATATACGTGGTTAATGATATAAATAAAGGTGAAATATTTACTGAAGAGAATATTAGACGTATTAGGCCTGGCTTTGGTTTACCACCCAAGCATTTTGATAATATTTTAGGTAAACAAGCAAAAGTAAATATAGAAAGAGGAACCGCTTTGCTGTGGGAGTATATAGCGTAGGTCTTAAGTATTAATTTGCAACTTGTTAATATTAAAAAAAATCAGAGTTAAAAATGGCAAATATATTAATATCTATTGATCATAAATGGCGGGATGTACCAGGAAATGTCTATGCGGCACTTTTGTTAGAGCGCCTAGGACATAAGGTCACATTTGTTAGGAATGGACTAGAAAAATATTTTCTATCGGAGGTGAAACCAAATTTAGTTATCCTGATTCATGTGCATGAAAAATCAAGACAAAAATTTGTACAGGAACTTTCATCCATGGGAATACTTGTTGTACTTATGCCAACAGAAGGAATGCCAACACTGGAAAAGTATCGTCGGTTTGATGCCGGAATACTTGCTGATTTTACAGGTGTAGATATTCATTTTGCATGGAATGAAGTAATGGCTAGAATTGTTAGGGAAAATGAAACTATTGATGATAAGAAGGTGTTAGTGACAGGTGTTCCAAGATTTGATTTTTATACAAATCCACTGTCATCAACTCTGATGTCGAAAAAGAAGTTTTGTGATTTATATGAATTTAATAATGAATTACCGATAATTACATTTGCTACTAATTTCACACAAGCTATATTTCATACACAAAAACAAGATTTTCTTCTAAACGATGCGGATAATCTTGGATATAAAGATATTATGGAAGAGTTGCATGGTGGTCCGATTGAAGTGGCACGCAGAGATTATGAGTCGCGTGAAATATTGATTGACGCATTTGTCAAATTGGTAAAAGCTAAACCTGATGTCAACTTTATATTAAAAGCACATCCGTCCGAGGACCATCAATATTATCACGATGTATTTAGTAAGTTGTTAGACAGTGATATATCAAGAGTTGCGATTATAACAACAGCATATATTTGGGATGTTCTTAATGTTACAGATATTTTGCTTAAAAGATCATGTACCACAGGCATTGAAGCTTGGATGTTAGGAAAGCCTACAATTGAAATGAAAATAAATCCTGATGAATGGTATTTTTCAGAAGAACATGCATCAGGTAGTAATGTTATTTCAACATATAATGAAATGGAAAAACTTGTTAATGATTATCTTTCAGGAAAGAGTGTCAGTGATGATTTGCTGAAGGCGCGTAAAAATTTTATTACAACATGGTGCTTTAAACATGACGGGAAGTCGACGCAACGAATGGTAAGTTATATTAATGATATGTTACAGGGAAATTTAAAAAACGTTATTATACCTAGGTCAAGTATAAAAACAAAGTTGATTCGATTGTTGCTTGGTATTGGTGACTACCTTGTACATGATCTGCGAGTCTATGGATTAAATAATATCTTGAAGAAAATATATGTAGATGAATTAGGTAGAGAAGATAAATATATGCATAAAAAAGACATTGAAAACTGGAGGGTGAAATTAAAAGATATTGTAAAAGAAAATGGTTAAATATTATTTAAATAATATACGCTGAATATTCCGATAGAAAATATATGGTTAAGAAAATAATCGTTTTCACCTTTGTTATGATAGGTATGTGCTTGTGTGCTATTTCAGATGGGCAAGAGGTAAAGTTTTGGGATACACAATCTTATACTATAAATAGTATAAATATTAAGATTATTAATGGTTTTAATAATCCTTTTGGACTTTCGGTGAATGAACAAGAATCAATTTTTGTAGTGGATATAAGTAATAAAAACATAGTTAAATTTAATAAAGATTTAGAACATCGTAGTTTGAGAGGTAAGTTATTTCTGAATACAGATTTATCTTTTAATGTTAAACATGAACAGAATAATTCACTTAAAGGACCTCATTCCATAGCTTTTGATTCAAAGGGAATTATATATGTCGCAGACTTCGTTGGAAAAAAAATAAATATATATAATAATCAAGGCAAATATATTGGGTTGCTAGATGAGTCACTGAGAAAATTTAACCTTTCTTTTATAGGTCCATCATATGTATATATTGATATTGATGATAATATTTGGGTATGTGACTGGAGTGGACATAGGGTTTTTAAATTTACTTCAGACAGAACATTAGTAGGATGGTTTGGTTACACTGAAAATGGAGCTACAAATGGATTTGTGAAAAAAGGAAAAAGCATTAAATCAAATAATCTTGGTGGTTTAAACAAGCCTCATATGATTACTTTAGATAATCAAAATAATATTTATGTTGTAGAGTCAGGTAGTCATCGCATCCAAAAATTTAATTCTAATGCTATTTCACTGGGGTGGATAGGTGCTTATGAGAATGGAAGTGTTACAAACGGTTGGTCATTAAAAGGAAAATCAGCAATAAGTAGCTTAAACGGTGGATTTAATAGCCCTGTTTCTATTCGTACTACTCAAAACAACGAATTTATTATTACAGATAACGGTAATCACCGAATTCAGTTATTTAATAAGGACGGTAAGTTTATCGGATGGGTTGGTGGTACAGTCAGTGAAGTATATACAAGCTGGACTAAATCAAAGGAACGTTCAAAGCAAGGTGAAAGGCCAGGTTTTTTTAAATATCCATATGATGCCATTTTACTACATAATCGATTATATGTGGCTGATGGTCATAATAAAAGAGTACAAATTATTTCATCGAAATAAGATAAAATTATCTAATTGATTTATGTAAAGTGAAAATTGAAGTATAAATTTAAAGTCTTAATTAATATTTATTCAGATAAATATAAATAAATAATTTAACTAGGTGCTAAAAGTGATAAATGTAAATAAAGAAGGTAGTTCTGTTGAGACTCATATTACAAATTATTTCCGACGACTTGATGAAATTATAAAAAAGGTTAAACACGAAGAGATAGTGAATTTCATAAGGGAAGTGCAGGAAGTCCGTGATAATCATGGTGTTTTATATTTTGCAGGTAACGGCGGAAGTGCCGCAACTGCATCACATTATGTAAATGATTTTATGATTGGAACTAATAGTGGTGATAAGCCTTTTAAAGCAATTGGTTTGTCAGATAATCTGTCTCTTGTTACCTGTATATCTAATGATTTTGGTTATGATGATGTTTTTTTACGTCAGGTAAAGCCGCTTCTTACTGAAAATGATGCCTTAATTTGTATTTCAGCATCAGGTAATTCTGTGAATCTTATAAAAGCAGTAGAGTATGCAAAAAGTATAAATGCGATAACGATAGGTATTACTGCTTTTGATGGAGGCAAGTTAAGAAAAATTGTTGATCATTCTATACATGTTCCAACTGAAAAAGGTGAATATGGTCCTGCTGAGGATGTTCACATGAT
>CAZZIS010000058.1:0-19443 GCA_964654445.1 uncultured Thioalkalispiraceae bacterium | reverse complement strand
CATAAAGCTAAAAACAATGGCAATAAAAAAGGTGCCAAAGTTGTTCAGGCAAAACTGGATAAAATTCTTAATTCAGAAATGCACCGTTGGTTCCTGGGTAAGAAGCCACCTAAAGCCTGGTCACCTAAAGACAGTAAAAATCACGGTTTTACCCCTAAAAAGTAAAACTGATAAAAACGCCTTAAATATTTAAGGCGTTTTTTTACTTTCCCTATTCAGATTCCAAAATAATAATTATGAAACGTACTCTTTTAACACTGTTATTGGTTCTTTCTTCTTCAGTATTTTTTTCGTCCATACTGGTAGCGAAGGATTTTGATGATAAAGAATGTCTGGATTGCCATGGCGTAAAAGGTTATGCCGTGCCAACAGGCAAAACGGGATCGAGCGCTAAACGCTCACTGGATCTTAATTACACTGCCATGCAGGACAGTGTACACGGCAAAGTACAATGTACCGATTGTCATACCGATATTGAGAAGGTTCCGCATAAAAGAGAAGAACTGGCTAAAGTAGATTGCATAAGCTGCCATGAAGAACTTGAATCAAAACGTGCAGCCAATGAAGCAGAACGGTTAGCTAAACGCATCGGACGCAAACGAAATGTCGCTAAACAAATTGATGCGGTTGTTGAAGCGGTAAAATATAAAAAATCAATCCACGCAAATACTAAAAAAGAAGGCAATGCAACTTGTTATAGTTGTCATACTTCACACTATGTCTATCCTTCATCTGATCCTCGTGCATTAAATTATCGCGAAAACTCACCAGATATGTGCGGTGAATGCCATGAAAAAGAATTAAAGGAATACAATCAATCCGTTCATGTTGTGGGTATTAAACGTCCCTGGTTAGCAGATAGTGCGACCTGTACTGATTGTCATACCGCTCATGAAATTATTGGCTCGAAAGCACTTGAAGCTCACCGCATGGTGACTAAAAACTGCGGTAACTGCCACGAAAAAGAAGTAAGCAGTTATATGTCAACTACCCACGGTCAGCTGGCATGGTTAGGCAAAGATAAATTAGCACGTTGTGTTAGTTGTCATACTGGACATAAGATCCATAAAAAAGATAATCCTGCTTCAATGGTGAGTGATGAAAATCGACTTGCAACTTGTCAGGAGTGTCATAAAGATGCTGATGAAAAAATCTTAAAATACCGTCCACATGGCAACACAACTGAGTTTGATAAATATCCGTTTATGTATATCACGGGTAAATTAATGATCACTATTGTCATCATTACTCTTCTTTTCTTCTATAGTCACTCGATGTTGTGGTTCTACCGTGAATACAAATCACGTGTTGTTGAATGGCATACTGTTAGATCAAGATCAATTCCTCATCGAATTAAGCCTGAGAAAAAACACAGCAACAAACACTTCGAGCGTTTTAAATGGTACTGGCGCCTTAATCACTGGATATTAGTGCTATCCGTAATGGTCTTAACTTTGACCGGTATGTCTGTCCTTTATGCTGGCTCTGAATGGGCGATGAATGTTACTAATGCATTTGGTGGTCCAGCTACATTTGGCATTGTGCATCGCCTGTTTGGCATGCTTTTCCTTATTTCTATATTTGGCCATGGCATGGTGATATTAGACAAGCTACTGGAGAAGAAAAAATTATTTGACTGGTTTGGGCCAGATTCTCTCTTACCAAGATGGAAAGACTGGCATGATATGAAAGCCCAATTCGCATGGTTCTTTGGTAAAGGTGAACAACCTAAGTTTGATCGCTGGACCTACTGGGAAAAATTTGATTACTGGGCAGTCTACTGGGGTGCGGTAATCATTGGTATTTCCGGAATTATACTCTGGGCTTCACCAAGCTTAATTAAATATTTACCGGGCTGGGCATTTAATGTTGCCGCTCTGGCGCATGGCGTCGAAGCCTTCCTTGCGGTTACTACATTGTTTGTTGTGCATTTCTTTAACAACCATTTCCGCCCTGCCAAGTTCCCATTGGATACTGTGATGTTCAGCGGCAGCTGGGATCTGGAAGAATTTAAGGAAGAAAGACCTCTGGAATATGAGCGTCTGCTGAAAAGTGGTGAACTGGAAAAACGCCTGGTAGAGCCACCAAGTAAAAAAGCCAATGTTCTTTACCATGTGCTTGGTTTCACATTGCTAACCATGGGTATATTGCTATTAATATTGGTATTGATTGGTTTCAGTGGACACGGCCTGGGTTAAAGAAATCTGTAATTGATACACTGCCTGCATTCCCGCAGGCAGTTCTATTTCAACTCATTATCCTGCTACTCCCTTCGTCTCTTTCCCGGCACTGCAATATAAAAATTAAGTAAACTAAGTGTGAATCCAGTCAAATAAACTGGTAAAATTACCGATTCCCCTTCTTGCGACGAAAAGTCTCAAAACGGTGAAACACCCTATTTGTCAAAACAGGATTTAGTAAACAATGAAAAAACCAATCGTCGGCGTAGTGATGGGTAGTAACAGTGACTGGAAAGTCATGAGCCAGGCCTGTGAGATGCTCAAGGATTTTGGTATTCCTTTCGAATCCAGGGTCGTTTCTGCTCACCGTACCCCCGATTTATTGTTCGAATATGCTGAAACGGCCGCTGAACGCGGCATTCAGGTGATTATCGCCGGTGCCGGGGGGGCAGCGCATTTACCCGGTATGCTGGCCTCTAAAACGATTGTTCCAATATTGGGTGTTCCAGTGACGTCTCGCGCCTTAAAAGGGCTGGATTCACTGCTTTCTATCGCCCAAATGCCCAAAGGTATTCCGGTAGCGACTTTCGCGATTGGTGAGCCTGGTGCGGCAAATGCGGGTCTGTTTGCGGTCTCTATGCTGGCCAATAATGACGAAAAATATGCTAAAAAACTCAATACTTTCCGTAAAAAACTACGTACTAAAGTCCGCGCCATGAAACTGCCAAAAGTATGAAAATTCCCTCTGATAAAATACTTCCGGGAAGCACGCTTGGTATGCTCGGTGGTGGCCAACTAGGACGCATGTTCACTATTGCCGCGCGTACTATGGGGTATGAAGTCGTGGTGCTGGACCCCGATAAAGAAAGCCCAGCGGGTAAGCTAGCGACCACTCACATTTGTGCGGATTATTCTAATCAAACCGCACTCGACCAAATAGCTAATAGCTGTGATGCGGTCACCACTGAATTTGAAAATGTCCCTTCTTCAACTTTAGAAGCCCTGGCAAAAACGGGGCCTGTTCGACCCGGTGCGAAAGCGGTCACCATTGCACAAGATCGTATTCATGAAAAAAATTTTTTAAAAGATAACGGATTTCCAACCGCCCCTTTTGCCGATATTCATTCACTTGAAGAATTAAAAGCAGGCATTAAAAAAATTGGTACACCTGCAATCTTAAAAGTGTCACGTTTTGGTTATGACGGCAAAGGCCAGTTCAGCATTAATACTGAATCTGATGCTGAGAAAGCGTGGCAAACACTTCAAGGTGAAGACTGTGTACTCGAACAACGTATGCCATTAGATATTGAAGTTTCTGTTGTCTTAGCGCGAGGCATTGAAGGTGAAGTTGTAACCTATCCTGTTTCTGAAAACATCCATGAAAGCGGTATTCTTGATGTCACCGTTGTACCTGCACGCATCGACAACGAATTAGAAAGCAAAGTTCTCGCTATGGCAAAAGATATTGCTACCGCCCTGGATTATGTTGGCATTATGGCGGTTGAATTTTTTATTTCCAATGGCAAGCTTCTGGTTAATGAAATTGCACCACGTCCACATAACAGTGGTCACTATACTTTAGATGCCTGTGTTACCGATCAGTTCGAACAACAAGTTCGCGCTGTATGTGGTTTACCTTTAGGTGATACCACTCTTTTATCACCTGTTGTAATGATTAATATGCTCGGTGATATCTGGCATGATGGAAAAGCGCCAAAATGGCAAAAGCTACTTGATCATCCTAATGTAAAACTTCATTTGTACGGTAAACGCGAAGCACGCCCTGGACGTAAGATGGGACACTTTAATGTGCTATCTGCAAATATCGATGATGCGTTAACTTTGGCTGACGATCTTAAACAGCAATTGAGCCAGGCAGACTAGTTGTCATTGCGCGCCCTGAGTATTGTTAAAAACAATACGAGGAAGTACTCCTGGGGTGAGCACAGCGCGGCAATCTCATGACAAAGATGTATAAACTTTGAGATTGCCGCGTTCATTTTGTTCACTCGCAATGACGGATTCTAAATACGTATGCAAACCAAGGAAACAATCATCGATCTAATCCGCCATGGTGAACCCGAAGGCGGACGCGCTTTTCGTGGCCATAGTATTGATGACCCTTTAAGTGAAAAAGGTTGGCAACAAATGTGGGATGCTGTAGGTGATGATGCTCCATGGCAGCAAATTATTACTTCACCATTAGAGCGTTGTCAGGCATTTGCTGAAGCATTAATGGATATTTACAAGATCCCTTGTTCGACTGAAGAGAATTTTAAAGAAGTAGGTTTTGGAAGCTGGGAAGGACGCACACCTGATGAAATTAAAGAACACAATCTAAAAGAGTATCAGGATTTTTATCTTGATCCTGTAAAATGCAGACCAAAAGGTGCTGAGTCACTAAGCAATTTTATTAATCGCGTTACTAATGCTTACAACCAGGCTATTGAAAAATACAAAGACCAACATATATTAATCGTGGCACATGCTGGCGTTAACCGAGCTATTATTGCAAATGCCTTACATGCAGCACCAATTGGTCTTTACAGAATTAAAGTTAATAATGCAGGAATTTCCAGGCTTAAACACGATCATTCGGGTAATCACCTGCTTTACCATAATGTTCAACTAGCAGATATGACTTAACTTAATATACAAACAACTGAATAGATAACACCACGATGCTTACAGATAAAGAAGTTAAAAAATTACGTGAAGACATTGTTTTTAGTGAAACACTAAAAGATATTCCCTTCGTTTTTCATACTACATGGGGGATTTTTTCCCCTCGTAGTATCGATGAAGGTACTTTATTATTATTAAAGTATCTGGAAATTAATGAAGAGGATGATTGTCTGGATTTAGGCTGTGGCTATGGCCCTATTGGTTTGACCATGGCAAAACTCGCGCCAAAGGGTTCAACTACACTAGTTGATAAAGATTTTAAAGCAGTAGAATTCAGCAACATTAATGCTGAACTTAACCAAATCAAAAATGCTGAAGCTTTATTAAGTAACGGCTTTGATCAAATCAGTAAACGTAAGTTTAATGTTGTGGTTTCAAATATCCCGGCAAAAGTCGGTAATGAAATGCTAAGCCTGTTTTTATATGATGCTTACAAACAAATGAAAACCGGTGGAAAAATATATGTCGTTACTATCACAGGCTTACGCAAATACATAAAACGCAATTTTATTGAAGTTTTTGGAAATTATAAAAAACTCAAGCAAGGACCGAACTATACCGTTGCTATGGCAACAAAAGAATAATTTTATTAAACAAAACAAACTTAATACATATTTTCGAGGTTAATGTGAATACTGCAAATATCAACACACGAACGACTGCCCTAAATATAATGGCTCAATTAATTTTCTGGAGCCGTTGGTTACAAGCACCACTTTATCTTGGTTTGATTGTTGCTCAGGGTGTGTATGTTTATCACTTTATGGTGGAGCTGATTCATCTTGTTTCCATTGCCAGTAAAATTACTGAATCTGAGATCATGCTAATTGTATTAGGACTAATTGATGTTGTGATGATTGCCAACTTATTGATTATGGTTATCATCGGTGGTTACGAAACATTTGTTTCTCGATTAAACCTGAAAGAACATCACGATCAACCAGAATGGTTGTCACACGTTAATGCAGCGACCATGAAAATAAAACTTTCTATGGCATTAATTGGTATCTCATCAATTCATTTATTAAAAACATTTATTAACGCAGATCAAATGTCTGAAGCAACAATAAAATGGCAGGTCATTATTCATATTACTTTTATTATTTCTGCTGTTGCCATGGCTTACACTGACCGCATTATGACCAAGACATTACTGGATGCACATGGGAAGTCTGAAGACTAAAATCTTTAGTTAAGTATTAACAATGACAAACGCGGTAATCTATAAGAGATTGCCGCGGCCACTGCATTCCCTCGCAATGACCAGAGGTTTATTTTTCAAACTCTGCATTCTTTATCTTGAGATCATTTACTTTTAAATTACCGACAAACGTCATAATCATGTTTGTTTTCTAACACTACTAACGCCATTTCTGCCTGAACAAAACCGTTTGCAGCTGATTTTTTCCACCAGCGTGATGCTTCACAAGTACGGCTGGACATACCAATTCCATTTGCATATAACGCACCTAAATTAAACTGTGCAACCGCATCACCATTCATTGCTGCCATACGCCACCATTTCAAAGCCTTTCCCAGGTTTGGCTTAATCGAATCTCGTCCTGCGGCATAGATAATACCCAGGTTATACTGAGAATCAATATTTCCCGCATTTGCAGCACGTTTCCACCATGTAATCGCCTTGGATATATCTTGTGCTATACCGTTACCCTGAGCATAAGCAACAGCTAAATTGTGCTGAGCAATACCAACTCCGGCTTTTGCCGCCTTTTTATACCAGTAAAATGAGGAATATTCATTTTTCTTCACCCCAAGTCCGGTATCATATTGTGTGGCTAATAAATATTGCGCCTGTACATGACCATTTTCAGCTAAAGCAGTCAATAAACGTGCTGAATAGGCATAATCCTGATTATCGAAGGCAATTTGGGCTTGAGAGAAATTAGAACGCTGTTGTTGATACTCATGACCAACTTCCTGAGTAAATGATACTTTAAAGCCTAAACTGGTCGCGAAAACACTTTGAGTGGCTAATAAACCACATAAAAATAACAAAACCAGAAATGTGAATAAATGGTCACGATATAAATTTGATATTTTTAAAGCTTTTACTTTAGTAGCTGTTTTTGGCAACGACATAAAGATTTCCTCCACGGTGGAAGAATTCCATTTCCTGTATTCCTGATAAGGCGCCTTTAATTCAAGCGCCTTATAAAAATTATCGACCCATTTGTCATAGTCTTTAAAGAAATTATTTGCCTTTTAAAATCATAGAGTTAAAATGAATTATTAACTCTGAAAATAACAAAAAATATGACTCAATCTGATTCCGAAACACTTGGTAACACTTCACTGCCACTTTGCGTTGATCTGGACGGCACTTTAATCCACACCGACTCATTATGGGAATCTTGTCTTCGATTAATCAGCCAAAAACCACTTATGCTTGTTTTATTACCTTTGTGGCTATTACTTGGTAAAGCCGGCTTCAAACAAAAGATTAGCCAGCATGTTGAACTGAATCCAGCATCATTGCCCTTTAATACATCTTTATTAAAATACCTGACTCAACAACGTTTACATAACCGTCACCTCGTTTTAGTCACGGCTGCCAATAAAAAGATTGCTGAAGCGATTGCTGCACATTTAAATATATTTGATGAAATTTTTGCCAGCGATGAGACAGACAATTTATCGGGGAAAAACAAGGCCAAAGTATTAGTTGATAAATTTGGTGAAAAGGGATTTGTCTATGCAGGTAATGCCAAGGTTGACTTAAATGTCTGGCAATATGCCGCTGCTGCAGTTGTTGTTAATGCTTCAAAAGTTCTGGCAAAGAAAGCAAAACAATTAACGGCTATTGAAGAAATATTTCCAGCTAAACAAAAGCCTTCAATAAAAATTATATTAAAAGCCATGCGAGTTCACCAGTGGGTTAAAAATTTACTTATTTTCACTGCGCTGGTTCTTTCACATAGCTGGTTTAATGTCGAATCTCTTCATTCGATTCTGTATGCCTTCTTCTCATTTAGTTTTGCTGCTTCATCTATTTACCTGATTAATGATCTCATTGATCTCGAGGCTGATAGAAAACATCGAAGTAAAAGAAATCGTCCCCTGGCCGCCGGCACCTTACCTATACAATGGGCGGTTATGATTCTGCCAGTTTTACTGGTTTTGTCATTTTTGTTCGCTATACAAATTAATGCAGATTTTATATCTATACTTGTTGTTTATCTTATCCTAACTACGGCATATTCATTATTTCTAAAACCAATTGCTTTACTGGATGTTATTACCTTAACCAGCTTGTACACCATTCGTATCGTTGCAGGTGCAGTCGCAATTAATGTACCCCTGTCTCATTGGCTACTTGCATTCTCAATGTTTATTTTTCTTTCTCTTGCTTTAGTTAAACGCTTTTCTGAATTAAAAAATCTTGTACATAATGGTGAAACAAGCTCTGCATCTCGCGGTTACCACGTTAATGATTTACCTGCGGTGAGTTTATTTGGAATAAGTAGCGGTTATATTTCAGTATTAGTTCTTGTTTTATATACTCATGATCTACAGGCAGATACTTTATACGCGCAACCAGACTGGTTATGGTTTGTAGCCGTGGCGGTCTTATACTGGATCAGTCATATGTGGCTGTTGGCTTTTCGAGGTCAAATGAATGAAGATCCTGTTCTTTTTGCAATACATGATCGCAGTAGTTACTTCGTTGCTCTTTTTATAACTATCAGTTTATATTTAGCGTTGTAATTAAAAATGAAAATCTATCAATCATGGGGACGTTACCCAAAAATCGATAAAGATAAACAAGATATATATCATGTTTATTCTGATTCATTTTCATTCCCTGAAATGGAATCGAGTGATGCTCCATTATTTCTTGCTTATGCACAAGGTCGAAGTTACGGTGATGTCTGTCTGAATGAAGATGGTATTTTACTAGATACACAACACCTTGATCACTTTATACAATATGATAAAGAAAATGGCATCTTACGCTGTGAGGCAGGTGTTACCTTTGAAAATATCCTGCAACTTATTGTTCCTCACAACTGGTTTTTGCCTGTTACACCCGGAACAAAATACATTAGTGTAGGCGGTGCAATTGCAAATGATGTTCACGGTAAAAACCATCATAAAGCAGGTACTTTTGGACGCTACATTATAAAATTTGAACTACTACGTTCTAATGGCGAACGATTAATTTGTAGCCCTTCTGAAAATACAGAATTATTTAACGCCACTATTGGTGGATTGGGATTAACCGGTTTAATTAACTGGGTTGAGTTTTCACTAAAAAAAATACCCGGTAGTAAAATTGAACAGGAAACACTGCGCTTTAATAATTTAAAAGAATTTTATCAGTTATCTGATGAATCTGATAAAGACTGGGAATATACCGTAGCCTGGATAGATTGCCTCGCTACTGGTGACGAATTAGGCCGTGGTTTGTTTATGCGAGGCAACCATTGCGAATCAAAGAAAAAACATAAATTTAAAAAATCAAAACTTTCTGTTCCCTTTGATGCTCCGGGCTTTCTTTTAAATAAATATACAGTAAATGCTTTTAACCAGCTCTATTTCAAACGCCCTATCAGGCAGTTTTCAAAAGTGGATTATGATCCTTTTTTCTATCCCCTGGATGCGATCGCCAACTGGAACAGGCTCTATGGTAAAAAGGGTTTTATGCAATACCAGTGCCTTATACCAACAGAACACAGGGAAACAGCCATGCATGAAATATTATCCCTTATTGCTGAAAGTGGTCAGGCTTCATTTCTCAGTGTATTAAAAGAATTTGGTAATATCCAATCACCTGGTTTACTTTCATTTCCACGTCAAGGCACAACACTGGCACTGGATTTTCCAAACCGTGGACAAAAGACATTAGATTTATTAAATAAACTCGATACTATCACGTTAAAATATAGTGGCTCTGTTTACCCGGCAAAAGATGCTCGCATGAGCGCCAGTTCATTTGCACAATATTACCCACGCTGGAAAGAATTTGAAAAATATATTGATCCCCATTTTTCATCTGGATTCATGCGTAGAGTTATCCAAAACTAAATTACTGTTAAGTTCAAACAAGAAAACAGGTTATATACATGTCAAATATACTAATTTTAGGTGCAACTTCAGCTATCGCAAAACATACAACACGTTTATTTGCAGCTGATGAACATTCATTATATTTAGTTGCTCGCAATGAAGACAAACTTTCCAGCATGAAACAGGATATGCTTGTTCGAGGTGCAACAACAGTTAGTTTCGAAACGCTTGACCTTTCTGATGATAAACTTCATGAAGATCTAATCCAGCGCGCAACAGATTCAATGGGCTCAATTGATATTGTACTTATTGCCTATGGAACATTAGGAATACAAAAAATATCTGAACAGAGTTATGAAAACACACTCAATGAATTACAAATAAACTGTTTAAGTGTTATATCACTGCTAACAATTTTGGCTAATCAATTTGAACAACAAAAATCCGGTAGTATTGCTGTTATAACATCCCCTTCTGGTGACCGTGGTCGACAAAGTAATTATATTTATGGCACTGCAAAAGGTGCTTTAAGTATCTTTTTGCAAGGTCTGCGCAACCGTTTATCTAAATCAAAAGTTCATGTATTAACCATAAAACCAGGGTTTGTTGATACTCCCATGACCAGTGAATTTAAAAAAGGATTTTTATGGGTAAATCCTGAAGTTATTAGTGTTGGTATCTACAAAGCAATTAAGAAGAATAAAGACATTATCTATCTGCCCTTCTTCTGGCGTTATATAATGATCATTATAAAATCTATTCCAGAGAAAATATTCAAGTATTTATCATTATGAATTCATTTGTTGAAATATCAAAAGACAGTAAAATAATTATTCCCGGTGCAGCTGGTCTGGTTGGTCAAAACCTCATTGTCTTCCTGAAAAAAGCGGGCTATAAAAATCTGGTAGCCATTGATAAACATAAACATAATACAAAAATGCTGGCTGAGCTTCACCCGGATATCATTGTGATTGAAGCTGATCTGGCTGAAGATGGTGAATGGCAAACAAGTCTGAAAGATTCTGACATGATTATCATGTTACAGGCACAAATTGGTGGTTTAACTATCGAGCCCTTTATACGCAACAATATTACTTCAACTGAAAAGGTTATTTTTTCTGCTAAAAAATACAACGTCCCATATATTGTTCATATCAGTTCTTCTGTTTTGGAATCTGAAGCAGATGATTTTTATACCCAAACAAAAGAAGATCAGGAAAATCTGATCATTAACTGTGGTATTGCACATTGTATTTTACGTCCTACACTGATGTTTGGCTGGTTTGATCGTAAACACCTGGGCTGGTTATCGCGTTTTATGGCAAAGATACCGGTTTTTCCAATACCATCACACGGTCGTTTTATGCGCCAACCTCTTTACGTTGGTGACTTCTGTAATATCATTATCAGTGCCATGCATAAACAACCAAAAAATGAAATATTTAATATTACTGGCCGTGAAAAAATTGATTATGTTGATATCATCAAAGCCATTAAAAAGACATTAGAACTTCGTACCTGGATCGTGCACATACCGTACTGGTTCTTTTGGACTTTATTAAAAATTTACGCCATTGTTGATCGTGATCCACCTTTTACAACTTCACAACTTAAAGCGCTGATTATTCATGAAGAATTTGAACTTATACCCTGGTGGGAAATATTCGAGATTGAATCTACTCCCCTGGATCTTGCTTTAAAAGAAACAT
Organism: uncultured Thioalkalispiraceae bacterium; assembly: GCA_964654445.1. Lineage (GTDB taxonomy): Bacteria > Pseudomonadota > Gammaproteobacteria > UBA6429 > Thiohalophilaceae > JAGLTQ01. The sequence goes on along the minus strand of CAZZIS010000058.1, from coordinate 7,841 downwards.
ACCTTGATAAAACATATAGTAAGTATGTTTTACATTTTTAGGATTAGTAAATGAATAAAGTCGCTATTATTGGTGCGGGCCCTATGGGACTTGCTGCTGCATATCAACTTTCTAAGCAAGGTAATCAAGTTGATGTCTATGAATTTGATGATCGTATTGGTGGTATGTCTGCTCACTTTAATTTTAATGGGATGAACATTGAACGTTATTACCATTTTGTCTGCGGTCAGGATCAACCTTTATTTGATTTAATGGATGAGCTCAATATGCGTGATAAGTTGCATTGGGTAGATACCAAAATGGGCTATTATTATAATGGCCAACTTCATAAATGGGGCGATCCTTTCTCGCTATTGACTTTCCCTCATCTCGATTTAATTTCAAAATTGCGTTATGGCGCACATATGTTTTTTTCATCTAAACGTAAAAAAGATCAATGGAAAGATCTTGATTCAATTGATGCAGTAAAATGGTTAAAAAAAGGCGGTGGCCAAAAATCTTATAAAGTTTTATGGGAACGTCTCTTTAAACTTAAATTCCACCATTATACTGATAACCTGTCAGCTGCCTGGATTTGGGCACGTATTCGACGTATGGGTCAATCACGTCGTAGTATTTTTCAGGAATCTTTAGGTTACATTGAAGATGGTTCTGAAACTTTACTTAACCGCTTGCAACAGGAAATTGAAAATAATGGTGGTCAAATTTTGCTTAATACGGCTGTAACTAAAATTATTAGTGATAATAATAAAGTAACAGGTATTAAAATTGCCGATGAGGAAATACATTACGATCAGGTTATTAGTACTATTCCTTTACAATACCTGCCAGAAATTATCCCTCAGCTACCGGATAAACATCTGGCTCAGTACAAACAAGTTCAAAACATCGGTGTTGTATGTTTACTCTTTAAACTAAAAAAAGCAGTAACACCTAATTTTTGGTTAAATATAAGTGATGACAAATTCGAAATACCTGGTGTTATCGAAATGAGTAATCTACGTCCTCTATCTGAACATACTGTATATGTTCCATATTACATGCCGCAATCTTTAGAAAAGTTTAAATGGTCTGATCAGCAATTTATTGATGAAGCCAAAACATATTTAAGCAAACTCAATCCTGAACTGATTGATTCCGATTTTATTGATATCAATGTAGCACGTTATGCGTTTGCACAACCAATTTGCCAACCAGATTTTGCGCATCACCTGCCACCGATGAGAACAGAAATAGAAGGTTTATTTATTGCTGATACTTCATACTATTATCCAGAAGATCGTTCTATTTCAGAAAGTATTCACCTAGGCAAGCAACTTGCAGAAATGTCTGGTCTGTGAGTAAAGCCAATTCCAGCGAATTTCTCCAGTTTTTAATCGTAGGTGGTTTTTCTGCCGGTATTAACTTTGTTAGTCGTATTGGTTTTAGTGAACTGGTTTCATATCGATATGCAATTATACTCGCATATCTTATTGGCATGATTACCGCTTTCTTGTTTTCTAAACATTATGTTTTTGAAAAAAGCGGCCGTCCATTTAAAGATGAACTTCGTGATTTTACCATTGTAAATATATTTGCAGTGATTCAAGTCTGGATAATTAGTGTTGGATTAGCTGAGTACCTCTTTCCTTATATCAATTTTAGTTTATATCCTGAAGAAGTCGCCCATCTAATAGGTCTGGGTATTCCGGTAGTTAGTAGCTACTACGGGCATAAATATTTCTCATTTAGAAAAATATAATAATAAACATATAAATTAGCCGGTAATATGGCTTATATGATATTGAAACCAGCAGAATCGCAGATTATAATTTCTACTTCAGTAGCACACATTGTCTACACAACAGGTATTGCATATGATGTCACTTACTAAAACTCAACATTCATTTAGATATTTAATATTTTTATTATTAGTATCAACTTTCATACCTGTGAATACTGCTACTGCTGATAACATCATCATGAATCCAGCATCTCTTCAGGTCAAAGATGAAGGCGGTTTTACAATGCATGGTAACTGGTGCGGACCAAATCATCCAAAAGATGTGAAAAATGCAGATGATCCGATCGATATATTAGACAAGCAATGTAAGACTCATGATTTATGTTATATTAAAAAAGGTCAATATGACTGTAGTTGTGATCGAGCAATGGTTCTGGATATAGATAAAACACAACATCGTGATGCTTATACTACACAACAATACCTGATTGCTCAGAATATAAAAATTCATTTTTCTTTATCCCCATGTAATGGAGACGTTGCGAACAACAAGATTCTTCCTACCCGTATATTGACAAATATTTATAATAAAACCAAAAATCGTGCGCTTGATATGTATGATCGCTTTAACAGGTAACAATATCAATTAATTTAAACGACTATTTAAATTCATACTTATTTTTAAATTCACATTGCCCTACAGGCAGCCAATCCGGTATTGCATAAAAATCACTATTTATTTCCTTTAATACTTCTTCACGATACAACTTATAATTAAACTTGTTTCCAATTAGCAACTCAAATGTTGCTTCTCTCACTTTAAAACTTTTACGTTTACTACTCGAAAAATATCTGCTTAATTTATCCAGATTCGATGTCGTACGTTTAAATATAAGAATATTCTTGCCATTCAATTCTTTATAATTTGTCAAGCGCTCGTCTTCTCGAGCATGAAATGACGCTTTATCAAATACTATGAAGTGTTTTCCTGAATAATATGATGCTACAGATGACATGCCGTAACTTATCGTCGCAAAGGTATAGTCTTTTTCGTAAGGCTTAAGTTTCGCTAAAACTTCTTCTGGATATTTACCAAAGATCAGATTTTCTACAGCTTCTTTTTTATTTGCAAATGTCTCAACCGGGAGGATCATAATACTGCTCAAGGCCAAAACATGAATCAAACTTAACAGCCACATGAAATGGAATGTCCAACGCCATTGTTTAATACTCAAGACACCGGCCAGAGCAATAAAGGCAAAAGGATAAAAACTAAAGACCCAGTGTAAACCCACTTCTTTACGGAAAAGTAAGAGTAAAAATAATACCAGGGGGAAAAAAGCTAACCATAAATAGAGACGATTAAAGTCCTCAGACCAAAGAAGTTTAATTTTTGATTTATTTCTGATAACAAAATAAATTAAAACAGGTGAGAATAAGTAAACCAGCATAGCCACATATTTCATTAAGCTCATGAATGAGTCATCTGCACCCGCTGTGCGATTAAAAAGGTTAAATAAAACGTTATTCCAGCAATGGTTGTAGTTCCATAATAAATTTACAGCAACAAAAGGAGCGACCATCAGAAGAACTAAACCTAGTCCGACTATATTCTTCTTATCTCGATGGAAAATAATGATATAAAAACCATATGAAAAACCAAGAAGTACAGCGAAATATTTAGAGAAAAAAGCTAAACCTAAAAATAATCCTGCTAATAAAAAATCACGTTTAGACTGAGAGACATATAAAGCCAGATAAAAAAACCAGGCAGAAACAAAGCTGAAAAATATAAGGGGTGTATCCGTCGTAATTAATATATTAATCAGGCTAACCGGAGCAACTAGATAAACTAATGCACTCCATGCGGCAACTTTTGGAAAACGGGGTAACAGAACTCTATAAATACCATAGGCTAAACCAACAGGTAATAAGACAGAAGGTAATCTCAACCACCATGCGGCATCAGATACAGTTAAAAGTGCAGCTAATATCCATCCAACAAAAGGAGTATGATCATAATAACCATAGTCCAGATTTTTACCCCAAACAATAAAATAGGCCTCGTCGCCTGTCATAGGTAACCAGGCGGCTAATCCTAACCGAAGAATAAATACTGCAATTAAAGCTTTAAAAAAGAATTGCTGGTTATAATCATTATCTATAGTAGCAGCCAACACATTTAACCTCGGATCGCACTTTCCATTTGAGTATAAGCTTTATTCCAGGCATCATTACCAATTTCATTGTTAGCCATTAGCTCAATAACACCATAAGCAAGTTGCCTGTTTTCAGGCGTAAATTCTTTTAATTTTCCAAGCATATACATATGCCCCGTTTTTTCAACATTCAGTGTAGCAAGTAATGCGAATAATAATAATGATTGACCTGAACGTGGATCATCGACAATTTGCTGCGTTATTTTCTCAAGTACCGAATCAGTCATATTTTTACCTACTATTCTTGGAAATAAAAAAGGCGGGTTAAAAACCCGCCTTCTTTAACTACAAATAAAAATATCTTATTTATAGAAGCTAATCATTTCTTCTAATGATTTAGCTTTGATTTTATCTGCGTTACCCGCTGATCCAAATGATTCGAAACGTGCTTTACAGATTTCTTTCATTGCATTGGTCGCTTCTTTAAAGAATTTACGTGGATCAAAGTTAGATGGGTTTTCTTGTAAGTGACGACGGATAGAGCCCGTAGATGCCATACGTAAATCAGTATCGATGTTAACTTTACGAACACCAGATTTGATACCTTTAACGATTTCTTCAACTGGAACACCGTAAGTTTGCTTCATGTCACCACCGAAGTCGTTAATGATTTTCAACCATTCTTGTGGCACAGAAGATGAACCGTGCATAACTAAGTGAGTGTTAGGTAATTTTGCATGAATTTCTTCAATACGGTCAATACGTAAAACTTCACCAGTAGGTTCTTTAGTGAATTTGTAAGCACCGTGTGAAGTACCAATTGCGATAGCTAAAGCATCAACATTAGTTTGCTCAACAAAGTCTGCTGCTTCATCAACACTTGTTAATAACATATCTAAATCAAGTTTACCTTCAGCACCATGGCCGTCTTCTTCGCCCATTTCGCCAGTTTCTAATGAACCTAAGCAACCGAGTTCACCTTCAACAGAAACACCACCAGCGTGAGCCATTTTTACAACTTCTTTCGTTACATTAACATTGTACTCAAAAGATGAAGGTGTTTTCATGTCTGCTTCTAAAGAACCATCCATCATGACTGATGAGAAACCAGACTGGATAGAACGCAAACATACTGCAGGTTCTGAACCGTGATCCTGGTGCATTACAACTGGAATATGTGGATACATTTCAATTGCAGCAGCAATTAAATGACGTAAGAACGGTTCGCCCGCATATGAACGTGCGCCAGCAGAACCCTGCATGATTACTGGACTGTTCGCTTCATCAGCTGCTTGCATGATGGCATGAACTTGTTCCATGTTGTTTACGTTAAATGCTGGCATGCCATAGCTGTTTTCAGCTGCATGATCCAATAATTGGCGAAGAGATATAAGGGCCATGATGACCTCCTTAAATTACAGTTTTTAAAAGTTAAGTTTTATATATTTATTAATTTAGTTTTCTGGAGCAACCGATTGATCTATATCGCCACCAACACGAACAATCGACATCGTATTAGTACCGCCCGCATCACCCATGGTTTCACCACGTGTAACAAGAATTAAATCGCCATCACGAACCGCGCCGCGACGAAGTAACTCATCTACCGCTTCTTTCATAATGGTCGCGCGATCTTCATCGTCAGCAACTTCAAAACTCACTGGATAGACACCTCTAAATAAAGTGACCTTACGGCGAGTTTCGACATATTTAGTTAATGCATAAATAGGAATACCAGAGCTAATCCGAGACATCCAACGTGGTGTTGAACCTGATTCAGTTAAAGCTGCAATTGCTTTCACACCTAAATGGTTAGCGGTGTACATCGAGGCCATCGCAATCGCTTCATCAATACGATGAAAGTGCGTATCAATACGATGGTCTGATCGTTTCGCAATACGTTCTTTCTCTGCAACCAGGCAAATTCTATCCATCGCAGCAATCGCTTCAGCCGGATATCTACCACTGGCAGTTTCTGCTGACAACATGATTGCATCAGTACCATCTAACACAGCATTGGCAACATCAAAAACTTCTGCTCTTGTTGGAATATGACTGACAATCATCGACTCCATCATTTGTGTAGCCGTAATAACAATGCGATTCATTTTACGTGCTTTTTGAATCAGCATTTTTTGCACAGGTGGCAATGCCGCATCACCAATTTCGACACCAAGATCACCTCGAGCAACCATGATGACATCTGACGCTTCGATAATTTCTTCAACATTATCCAATGCATCTGCACGTTCAATTTTTGCAACGATATCGGCATAACCACCGGCTGCTTTCATCAAAGCACGTGCATCATGAATATCTTGTCCTGTAACAGGAAAAGAAACTGCTAAATAATCCGCTTTCATTTTTGCAGCAAGTTTAATGTCTTCTTTATCTTTTTTGGTTAATGCCGGAGCAGATAAACCGCCACCTTGCTTATTTAAACCTTTACGATCAGAGAGTTCTCCGCCAATCGCAACTTTGCAACGCACTTCAGTGCCGACAACTTCATCAACCCATAAGCTAATACGACCATCATCAAGCAAAAGTGTGTCGCCACGTTTAACATCTTGTGGTAATTCTTTATAGGCCATGCCAACACGTTCTGTTGTTCCGGCATTAGGATCCATTGCAGTATCAAGAACAAATAAATCACCATCGTTTAAGATGATTTTTGTATCTTTGAATTTCTCTATACGAATTTTAGGTCCCTGAAGATCACATAACACACCAATCTGACGGCCATGTGCACGTGCACGATTACGCAATTTTTCAGCTCGTTCAATGTGCTCTTCAGGATTACCATGTGAGAAATTAATACGGACAACATCAACACCCGCTTCAATAATGCGATCTAAAACTTTAGCATCGCTTGTTGCTGGTCCTAATGTAGCAATAATTTTTGTACGTCTCATATTTTTTAATTTTTTCTCGCTTAATTATTTTGCACGTTCTTCTAACATAGCAACGGCAGGAAGTACTTTACCTTCTAAATACTCCAGAAAAGCACCGCCAGCTGTTGAGATGTAAGACACTTTATCAAAAATATCATATTTCTGAATTGCAGCAATTGTGTCACCACCACCAGCTAAACTAAAACCAGGACTGTTAGCAATCGCCATTGATACCGCTTTAGTACCTTCACCAAACTGATCAAACTCAAAAACACCTACTGGACCATTCCAAACAATTGTTCCTGCTTTAGAAATAATATCTGCTAATACTTTTGCAGAGTCAGGACCAATATCAAAAATCATGTCATCGTCAGTCACTTCACTTGCATCTTTTAATGTCGCTTCTGCTGTTTCAGCAAATTCTTTCGCACAAACAACATCTGTTGCGATTGGAATACTCGCACCACGTGCTTCCATTTTTTCAATCAATACTTTAGCTGTATCCACTAAATCCGCTTCATATAAAGATTTACCAACGTTAAAACCTTTAGCTGCCAGGAAAGTATTTGCTATACCACCACCAACAACGAGCTGATCCACTTTTTCAGATAATGCTTCAAGTACTGTTAACTTAGTCGATACTTTAGAACCTCCAACGATAGCAACCATTGGACGAGCCGGTTCAGCTAATGCTTTAGCCAGGCTGTCTAATTCGCCTGATAATAAAATACCCGCACATGCAGTCGGCGCTAATTTACCAACACCATGAGTCGATGCTTGAGCACGGTGAGCCGTACCAAATGCATCCATAACAAATACGTCACATAAAGCTGCATACTTTTTAGAAAGTGCTTCATCGTCTTTCTTCTCACCCGCATTGAAACGAACGTTTTCTAATAAAACACATTCGCCAGCAGCAACATCAAAGCCTCCATTGATATAGTCCTTGATCAACTTAACTTCTTTACCTAATTTTTCAGTCATAACCGCTGCGATAGGCGCCAATGAATTTTCTTCATCCGCAACACCTTCTTCAGGACGGCCACGATGAGACATCACCATAACAGC